>CAYSCF010000118.1:0-18798 GCA_964429305.1 uncultured Sandaracinaceae bacterium
GGCGAGAAGGGCCCCGCGGCCCCGGAGCGAGTCGGCCCCGGAGCTATTCGGTGATCGCGATCGCGACCACGGTGACGTTGTCCTCGCCGCCGTTGGCGTTCGCGCGCGCGACGAGATCCTTCGCCGCTTCTTCCGGGTTGCCCGGATGCGCGACCACCGCCGTCAGGATGTCCGCGTCCGTGATCATCCCGCTCAAGCCGTCCGAGCAGAGGATGTACACGTCACCCGCGACCGGTTGCTCCGGCACGAGATCGACGACGACCGAGTCCTGCATGCCGAGCGCGCGCGTGATCACGTTCTTCGGGAGCTCGTCGCGCTGCTCCGGCGTGAGGTCGGGCATCACGAGCAAGTAGTCGTTGAGCAGCGAGTGATCGCGCGTGAGCTGCGTGATCTCGCCGTTGCGCACTCGGTAGCATCGGCTGTCGCCGACGTGCGCGACGTACATGCGCTTGCGCTCGCGGGCGACGAGGCAGCCGACGACCGTCGTGCCCATGCCCTGGACCTCGCGGTAGCGCGAGCTCGTGTCGAAGATGCGCTTGTTCGCGACGCGGATGCCGGTGATGAGCCGGTTCTCTTCGACCGTCAGGTGCGGATCGAAGTGGAACGGCCACGTGGCGTCTTCCTTCTGCGTGGCCTGGAAGAACGACGCGATGGTGTGCGTCGCCATCTTGCTCGCGACGTCTCCCGCGCGATGCCCGCCCATCCCATCGGCGACGATGTAGAGGTCGAACTCCGGCAGGATCGCGAAGCTGTCTTCGTTGTGCTCCCGCTGCTGACCGACGTCGGAAACACCTGCGGCGAGGATCTGCATCGCTGTAGGGAAAGCTCGCCGACCGGGCAATCAGTGTCAAGCGAAGCCGCGACTTCTTTGTCATGGCTGCCGCGACCGAGCTCGTTAGGAGCACGGATGAGCAGGGGTTCGAAACGGGAAGCTCGTGATAGCGTCCGCGGCCGCATGACGAGCGCAGAGGCGAAGAAAGTGGTCCTGATTCCCGGCGACGGGATCGGAAAAGAAGTGATGGCCATCGGCGCGGAGCTGCTCTCCACGCTGAAAGAGCTGCGCGGGCTGCCCATGGAGGTCGTCAGCCTCGACCTCGGCGCGGACCGCTTCCTGCGCGACCAGACCACGTTCCCCGAGGCCGATCAGAAGATGATCCGGGAGGAAGCGTCCGCCGTCCTGCTCGGCGCGCTCGGTGATCCGCGCGTGCCCGACCTCGGCTATGCGCGCGACATCCTCTTCGGTCTGCGCTTCGGGCTCGACCTCTTCTCGAACATTCGTCCGATCACGTGCCTCGCCGACCGCCTGCTACCGCTGAAGGACAAGAAGGCGAGCGACTGCGACATGGTCGTGTTCCGCGAGAACACCGAGGGCGTCTACGTCGGCGTCGGCGGCAACTTCAAGAAGGGCACGCCCGACGAGATCGCGATCAACGAGGACGTGAACTCGCGCAAGGGCGTCGAGCGCGTCATCCGCGCGGCGTTCGAGTACGCGCGCCGCCACGGCCGCAAGCGCGTGCACATGAGCGACAAGGCCAACGCGATGCCGCAGTCGGGCGGGCTCTGGCAGCGCACGTTCAAGGAAGTGTCGGCCGAGTACACGGACATCGAGAGCAAGCACATCTACGTCGATGCGCTCTGCCTGCAGATGGTGCGCACGCCCGAGGCGTTCGACGTCATCGTCACGAACAACCTCTTCGGCGACATCGTCACCGACCTCGGCGCCGCGCTGCAGGGCGGGCTCGGCATGGCGGCGAGCGCGAACGTGCATGCGCCCGGGCGCGTCGCGATGTTCGAGCCCGTCCACGGCTCGGCGCCCGACATCGCGGGCAAGGACCTCGCGAACCCCCTCGCCACGGTCTTGACGGTCGGGATGATGTGCACGCACCTCGGCTGGAACGACATCGAGCCGGCGCTCGTCGGCATCGTCCGGCGCGCGGCAGAAGAGAAGAAGTGCACGCGCGACGTCGGCGGCGAGCTCGGCACCCGCGCCGTGGGCGACTGGGTGATCGCCGAGGCTCGGCGCGTTCTCCGTTGACGCCCGGCAGGGCCACTGATAGCTGATTCGGTGATGGAGCGTATGGCCGTTCTCCACGTCGATGCGTCGCTGCGTGCGACGTTGAAGACGCTGATCGAGGGTCGAGGCCACGCGGTCGTCGAGGTCGACTCGCTCGACTCGCTCCACGAAGCGTCGGATCGCGGGCCGATCGCTCTGCTGCTCGTCGATGCGCTCACGTTGCAGGCCGTCGGTCTCGACTCGCTCGAAGCGGCGGCCAAAGGCGATCGACCGCAGACCCACGTGCCGGTGCTGCTCGTCGCCGAGCACGGAGATCCCGTGCTCGACATGCCCGGCATGGACGTGGACGAAGTCGTCTGGGAGCCCATCGTTCCGCGTGAGCTCGCGCTGCGGATCGAGAGCGGTCTCGCGCGGCGTCGCACCACGGAGCTCTTGGCCATCGCCGGCCACGAGCTGCGCTCGCCCATCCACGCGGTGAGCGCGTTCCTCGATCTGCTCGAGCGCTCGGAGCTGCCGAGCGCGCAGCGCGAGATGGTGCAGGGCGCACGCACGGCGTCGCGCCACCTCATCGACCTCGTCGAGGACTTGCTCGAGCACGCGCGGCTCGGACAAGGGCCGGTCGACCTCGAGGACGCGCCGTTCTCGCTGCGCGACGTCGTGCGCGATGCGACGTCGATCGCGCTCGATGCGGCGCGCGCCGATCACGCTCCCGTCGAGATCACGGCCTCCTTCGACGAGGAGATGCCCGAGACGTTCCGCGGCGACGGGCCACGCGTGCGTCAGATCCTGATCAACCTGCTCTCGAACGGTCTGAAGTTCGCGGCGGCGGGCCCCGTTCGCGTCTCGGTCCGACAGGTTCTGGAACGGATCGAGATCGAGGTCGCCGACGACGGCCCCGGCGTGCCCGAAGCCGCACACGCGCTGGTGTTCGAGCCGTTCCGCCAGGCAGATCGCACGGTGACGCGTCGCTTCGGCGGGACGGGCCTCGGCCTCGCGCTCGCGCGCACGCTCGCGAGCCGCATGGACGGTGACGTGGTCGTGCGCAGCGGTCCCGACGAACGCGGCGCCGTGTTCACGGTCACGCTCGCGCTCGGTACGATCCAGACGCACGAGCAGGTGAAGCTTCCCGCGCGGCCGCGTGCGCTGATCGCCGACGGCGATGCGATCCACCGCGCCATGACGGCGGAGCTGCTCGCGCGCATCGGCTACTCGGTGGACGCGGCGAGCGAAGGCGTCGCGACGATGTTCCACGCGATCGAGCATCCGCCGACGCTCTTGGTGCTCGACCTCGAGCTTCCGCTGATCGACGGCATCGAGATCGCGCGACGGCTCCGCGCTGCGCACACTGCCTTTCCGATCGTCGCGTTCGGGCTCGCTCCCAACGAGGCCATTCGCGCGCGCGCTGCGGCCGTCGGCATCACCGCGGTGCTGCCCAAGCCGGTCGCGCCATTGCTCCTGCAGCGTGTCCTGCGGCAGGCGGCGCCGGTGGGCCCGAAGCTCTCGGTGCGTCCCGATCACGACCCGAGCGAAGACGTCTCGGGCGAGCGCGCGAAGAACGACGCGAGCCGACAGATGAACGAGGCGCTGCGAGCGATGATCGATGCCGTCGAGGTGCACGGGCGTGCGCTGGACGTGGCGATCGCTCGGCAGGATCTGGCCGTGGCCGCCGAGGTCACGCGCGCGCTGCGCGGCGCGGTGATCGCGCTCAACGCACGCGGCCTCGAGGTCGTGCTGCGCGATCTCGAGCAAGCCGCGCGCGCGGGCGACGTCGAAGAAGCCCGGCGCGCGCACGCTGCGTGGCGCGTCGCGCTCGCGGCGCTGCGCGACAACGTGGATCGTTTCCTCGTCCGCGCCGGCCACACGCAGGCCAGCTGAGCGTCACACCAACACTTCGCGCACCGGCGACAGCGGCTCGGGCAGCGGGCTCTCGCCGAGGCGCTGACGCAGGTTGATCTCGATCGTCCGCGAGATGGCCGTCAGCGGCAGGTCGTTCGGGTCGTAGCCGAACGGCTGCTCGATCTCGTCGCCGACGATGTCGAGGCCGAAGAACGCGTACGCGATGATCGCCGTCGCGATCGGCGTGAGGATGCCGATCTCCGTCACGAGCCCGAACGGCAGCGCGTAGCAGTAGATACCCACGATGCGGTGGATGAGCGTGGTGTACGAGAGCGGCACCGGCGTGGTCTTGATGCGCTCGCACCCGCCGTGGATGTCGGTGAACGCGACGAGCGTCAGCTCGAGCGTCGGCAGATGGAACGGATGGATGAAGCCGCGATCGAACGCGCGCTTGATCTGCAGCGCGAGCGCGAAGCTCACGGCCGACGGTTTGTTCGACTCGCGATCGAGCGCCGCGAGCTCGTCCTTCGGGAGCAGGCGCTGCACCTCTTCGCCGAGTGGCTCGTCGCGCAGCGCGTGCCGCGTCACGTGGACGAACGCGATGGCGCGATGGACGAGATCGCGCTCGAGCTCGTGGACCTCCGCGATCACTTCGGGCGCAGCGTCGGCCGGCGGCGCGATGAGCGTCACGGCTTGCCGCGCGAACGTGCGCGACGTGTTCACCATCGCGCCCCAGAGCTTGCGGCCTTCCCACCAGCGCTCGTAGGCCGCGTTGTTGCGGAAGCCGAGGAAGATCGAGAGCGCGACGCCCGTGAGCGTGAAGGGAATCGTGCGCACGTCGAAGAGCTGCTCGGGTGTGTACTTCTCCGCGAGTGTCACGAGGACCGAGAGCACGACCACACCGAGGATCCGGTTCTTGGTGCGTGGCAGCTCGCTGCCGCGATAACGCAGGACGGTCCGCAGCCACCCGCTGCGCTCTGGAATCATCATCGGTGTTCTCCTTGGTCAGACGAACATCGAGAGAGCCCGTGGCCCCGGGCTCTCTCGAGAATCAAAGCCCGATCTGTTTGGCGATGATCACTTTCATGATCTCGTTCGTGCCCGCGAAGATCCGCTGGACGCGGGCGTCGACGTACGCGCGTGCGATCGGGTACTCGAGCATGTAGCCGTATCCGCCGAAGAACTGCAGGCAGGTGTCGATGACGCGCTGGTTCATCTCGGTGATCCAGAGCTTCGCCATCGAGCATTCCTTGACCAGGTACTTGCCCGCGGCGTGATCGACCGTGAGCCGATCGACGAACGCGCGGCCGATCTCGATCTCGGTGGCGCACTCGGCGAGCTTGAACTGCGTGTTCTGCATCTTGCCGATCGGCTTGCCGAACGCCTTGCGCTCGTTGACGTACTTCAGCGTGTCGGCGAGCACCTGCTCGGCGGCGGCCTGACACGCGAGCGCGACGACGAGCCGCTCCTGCTGGAGCTTCTGCATGAGCATGAGAAAGCCCGCGCCCTCGTCGCCGAGACGGTTCGCGGCGGGGACGCGGCAACCCTCGAAGTGCAGCTCGCTCGTGTCTTGCGATGCGAGCCCGAGCTTCTCGAGCAGCTTGCCCTTCGTGAACCCGGGCGTGCCCGCTTCCACGACGAAGAGCGACATCGCGCGGTGCGGATCGGTCGAGCCATCGCCCGTCTTGGCGACGACGATGCAGAGATCGCAGAGCTGGCCGTTCGAGATGAACGTCTTGCTGCCGTCGATTACGTAGAAGTCGCCGTCACGTCGCGCCGTCGTGCTCACTGCCGCGAGATCGCTGCCCGTCCCGGGCTCGGTCATCGCGACTGCGGTCACGAGCGCGCCGCTCGCGCATCCGGGGAGCCAGCGCTGCTTCTGCGCTTCGCTTCCGAACGCGTGGATGTACGGCACGACGATGTCGGAGTGCAGCGGCATGGCGAAGCCGTCGTCGTACGCGCGCGCGAGCTCCTCCATCACGACGACGGAGTGGAGGAAGTCGCCGCCCGGCCCGCCGTATTTCTCTTCGAGCCACGGCGTGAGGAAGCCCGATGCGCCGGCTCTGCGCCACGCCTCGCGGTCGACGATTCCCGCCTCGCGCCACTTGGCCTGGTTCGGCCGGATCTCGCGATCGACGAACTCGCGGAAGGCTCTGCGGAAGAGGTCGTGCTCGGGCTGGAAGAGAGTGCGTTCCATGCGGTGCGAGGGTACCGCGACGCATCGAGACGTCGCACTCAAGTTCTCGGCTCGATGGGCCGATGGAGCCATGGATGGAAACCGTTTGGGTGGAGCTGGGTCACGCCGTCGGCATCTGCGGGACGACCGTGATCCAGGTCTGGGAGAGCGCCGGGCCGGACGGGGCGCGGATGCGACGCATCCTCGACGTTCTCACGCGCCTCCGCCGTACGGGTCGGCGGATCCAGATGCTCGCATGCATCGCGGAGACGTCGCCGATGCCCGACGCGGCCGCTCGGAAGATCGCCGCGACCTTTCCCGAGTACTTCGACTACTACGTGGGCGTGCACGAAGGTACGAGCTTTCGAGGCGCGCTGGTGCGAGCGGTGCTCCTGGGGACCGCGATGCTCAGCCGCGTGCGGGCCCGCTACGAAATCTTCTCGACCGTGGACGACGGTGTCCGTGGGCTCGTCGCACACGGGGCGATCGACGCGAGCGAGCTGCGACGGTGCGTCGGCGAGCTGCGGGAGCGAGCGGTTGCCTGGACCTGAGCGTCAGATCGTCTGCGCGAGACGCGCCGCGTCGGCGAGCGCACCCTCCTCCGATTGGAAGTCGAACTGGAAGACGTCGCACACGATCATTTCTTCTTCTTGCGACGCGCCACCAGGTTCTCCGCGAGCGAGCGCGGCGCGTCCGGCTTCACTTCGGGGGCAGGCGCTTCCTTCTTCGGCTCGGGAGCGCCGGTCCAGGGAGAGCTCGCCGGTCTCTCGGCCTCGCCGGTCGCTTCGCGCGCGGCCACGATCTCGGGCGCCGGTGCGCGCGTGCGGCGGTCGCGTGCGCTCGCGGTCAGCGCATCGAGCGTGCCGGTCTCGCCGCTCGCCGTCGTGCGCGCACGCCTGCCGAAGCGCGCGCGCACCGACGCGGGCACCAGGCGCCACGCCGCATCGATCGCCTCGCGCGGCATCATCAATCGACGCAGCGCGACAGACGCGAGCAAGAGCAGCATCGAGCCGAGCAAGAGCTCGCGCCAGAGGCCGCGGTAGGAGTAGGTCGGGGCAGGACGATCGACGAAGACGCGCGTGAGGCTCGAGAGCACGTGGCCGTCGGTGGCCGCCGCGATCTGTGCGAGCAACGCGTGATCGGTTCCGTCGCCGCGCAGCTCGTCGCCGCGCGTGCGCACGACGCCGCTCGAAGCGACCAGCGCACCGTCGCCACCTTCGCCCATCTCGCGCACCGTCACGATGTACGCGCCGGGCGCGCCCGCATCGAAGTCCGCCTCGTAGCGCCCTGGACCGGTCTGCGTGAGGACGACGTCGGCGGAGACGCCGCCGGGCGCGGCCACGCTCGCCGCGAGATCGAGGTAGTTGCGGTAGTGGCCTTGCGCATCGACGGCCTCCACGCGCACGTGGCCGCGACCTCCGTGGACGGTGACCGAGACGTCGGCGTCGCGTCGCTCGGGCGCGCGCGAGAGGCCGCGCGCGAGCTGTCCGAAGAGCGTTCCGTAGCCGCCCCACGCGAGCCACGGACGTCCGAGCGAGCCACCGGCGTCGCACGTGAACGTCGCGCTGCGGCCCACGCCGTACTGCCACGTCGAGAGAAGCGGATCTTCGCCGCGCGCGACGAGCAGCACGCTCGCGCGCGGACGCGGGTTGGTGATCACGAAGCCGTCGAGGGGCGGCGCATGCGCGAAGTCGATTCCTTCCGTGATCGACGAGGCCGTTCCGAGCGCAGGCTGGATGGCCTCCTCGACGATCGCCGAGCGGCTGGCCGCGATTGTCTCCTCGGTGAAGATGCGAGGCAGCTGCGCCATGTCTTCCACGATGTAGAAACGCCCGCCGCCGAGGCGCGTGAGCTGTTCGAGCTCGGGCGAGAACGTGCCGCGCCCCATGCTCACGATCGAGGTCGTGATGCCGTCGTGCATGGCGCCGCTCACGAGCGTGCGCGCGTTCTGCATCTCCTCCGAGTCGTCGCCGTCGCTGAAGAGCAAGAGGTGCTTGAGCTGTGTCTCTTCGTGGCGGAGCGCGTCGTAACCGGCCTGCAGCGCGACGTCGACGTAGATGCCGCCGCCGCCCGGCTGCGCGCGATGGATCGCCGAGACGATCGCGGTCGGGTTCGTCACCGACGTGATGGGCAACGTCCAGCGCGGCTCCGTGTCGACGTGCTCGACGCCGACGCGGTCCTCGGGCGAGAGCAGCATCGCCGACTGGCCGGCCGCTTCGTTCGCGACGTCGAGCTTGGTGACGCCGGGACGCACGGGCACGCTCATCGATCCGGAGTTGTCGATCGCGATCACCATCGCCAGCGAGGCGCGATCGCGGCGTCGTCGCAGATCGAAGGTCGCGGGCAGGGCTTCTTCGATCGGGGTGTACGCGTAGCCGCCGAGGCCGAACGCGTCGCGCACGCCGAGCATCAAGAGGCCGCCGCCGAGGTCGTGCACGTACGAGCGGAACGCCGCCATCTGGTCTTCGCTCGTCGCGCGTGAGCCGATGTCGGAGAGCACGACCAGATCGTACGAGGCGAGCTCGGAGAGCTGCGTCGGGACGCCCGCACGACCACGAACGTCGACCTCGAAGCCGACGTGCCGGATCGCGGTGGCGAGCGCATCGGTCTCGTCGACGTGATCGGAGAGGATCAACGCGTGCGAGGAGCCGTTGACGCGCATGAACGCGCCGCCCTCGTTGTTCTCCGTCGTTCCGTCGACGCCTTCCTCGGTCGGCTCGAGCAGGACGTCGTAGCGGTGCATGCCCGCGCCGTCGGCGACGTCGCGCATCGTGAGCACGTCGGAGCCGGCACCGACGACCGTGTCGGCCTCGGCGATCGCGATGCCGTCGCGCAGAACGCGGACGCGAACCGGTGCGGCGCGCGTGGCGCGCGTGACGATGCGCAGCTCGACGGGCTCGCCCGGATCGGCGGTCTCGGGCAGCTGCACGCGCTCGATCGCGACCTCGGCGCTCGGCGCGCGCTCGACCGGCAGCACGTCGATGGCGACGCCTCGGCCGGCGGCGATCTGCGCGGCTGCGAGCGCGTCGCCATCCGTCTCGACGCCGTCCGAGACGAGCACGATGCGGCCCGTGTAGTCGGACGGAAGATCGGCGAGCGCGCGACGGATCGCGGCCGAGACGTCGGTCGCGTCGCGCGCGATCGAAGCGTGCGAGCGCGTGAGCTCCGGCCGCTCCTGTGGGACGACCTCGGTCGCGGCCTCGGCGCCGAACACGACGACACCGGCGACGTCGCCCGAGTGCATCGTGGCGACGGCCTCGCGCGCTTCGGCGAGCGCGGCCTGCGCGCCGTCGTCGCTCGCGCGCTCGACGCTGCGGCTCCGATCGATCGCGAACACGACTGCGATGCGATCCTGCGGCGTGCCCCACTCGAGCCGTGCGAGCGCGAGCGACGCGAGCACGGCGGCCAGCAGCATCGTTGCCTGGATGAGCAGGCGGCGCGTGCCGTGATGATCTCGTGGCAGCGCGCGCAGACGCGCGAGGATGACGAGCACGAGCGGCAGCCCGAGCGCGAGCAGCATCGGCGCGGCGAAGCGCAGGCTCACGTCGCGTTCCTCCGCGTCGCCCAGAGCGCTTCGAGCGCGAGCACGATCAGCAGCGCGCCGACGAGCCAGGGCCATGCCTCGCGCGGCTCGCGCGCCTCGCTCGTCTGGACCGCGCCGCCGCCAGCGCTCGTCTCGAAGCGCGCGCGCGGGCGTACGTCGCTCTCGCTCGGATCGAGCAGGTTGCGCAGCGCGTGCAATCGACGACGGCCGACCTCGGCCGTGTAGACGCCGGGAAGGGCGTGGGTCGGCGCGATCGCGACGCCGCCTCGCGAGAGCGCCGTCTCCGAGCTTCCGTCGGGCGCGCGCACGACGACGGTCGTTCCGTCGGGCGCCGGCACGCGCAGCGGCTCGCCCAGCTGGCCCGCGTGGATGCCGCCCTCGGAGCGTCGCTGTCGTGCGCGCTCGAGGAGGTTACGGAAGAAGATCACGAAGCTCGGCTGGTCGGGCCAGTCGCTCCGATCGGGATCGAACGAGACGAGCGTGATCTCGGCGTCGGGCTGCGTCAGCGAGGCGATGGCGGTGCCGCCCGCGAGCGTCAGCAGAGGCCGCGCGCCTGCGCCCGTGATCGGACGGAACGCGGCGAGGTGAAGGTCGCGGAACCGGACGAAGCGCAACATCGGCTCGCCCTCGTCCCAGCTGACGACGCGGCTGTCGCGCGACTCGGCGCCCAGTGTCGTGCCGAGCACCGTGTCCGCGGTCGGCGCGATGACGATCGAGTCGCCAGCCGGCGCTTCGTCGGGCGCGGCGCCGACGAACACGAACACGCCGTCGAGATCGGGCGCGTCCGGATCTTGCGCGCGTCGCTGATCGAGACCGGCCAGGCTCGTCGCGAAGAGCTGCACGTCGGCGTCGGCGAGCAGGACGCGTCGCACGGAGCTCGGCGCGGCGCCGACGAGGAAGACGGGGAGCTGACGCGCGCCGGGGCTGGGCGCGACGACGAGATCGTCGAGCGCGAACGCGTCACCGGCGCCCGCGTCGCCGCCGGCGGCGGGATCGGTGCTCGAGAGCGCGACGGACACGACGGCCGACGCGGCGTTCACGTCCGGCGGCAGATCGGCGGTGAGCAGCACGGACGCCGGATGCTCGTGCTCCACGCGCACGCGCCGACTCGCGACGATGCCGCGCCCCTCGATGCTCGCCGTGACCCAGATCTCGTGATCGTCGTCCGCGTAGCGTGCGACGCGCGCGAAGATCTCGGCGCGATCGGGCGCGTCCTCGCTGGGGCGCGGGCGGACGTCGACGGCGATGATGGCGTCGTTCGCGTGCGGGCTGCCGACGGTCTGCACCTCGACGGCGACGGGGCTCGCGAGCGTGATCGTCCCGTCCATCGCCGCGTCGGTGAGCACGACGATGCGCGAGCCGGTCGGGGCATCGCGCAAGCGCTCGGCGGCGACGGCGACCGCACGATCGAGCGCAGCGGCGCCGCCGGTCTCGCGCAGCTCGTCGATCGCGCGCTCGAGCGCGGCGAGATCGTGGCTCGAGGGGACGAGCACCGCTGGATCGGCCGAGCCGGCGACGAGCATCATCTCGCCGCCCGGCGGCAGCGTGCGCGCGAGGGCGAGCGCGGCGCGACGCGCGAGCTCGAGGCGCGTCCCGCCTTCTTCGCGCGTGGCCATCGACGCGCTCGTATCGACGATCACCGCGATGCGCGCGCCGGAGGGAACTTGTCCGACGCCGGCGGGACGCGCGAGCGCGAGCGCGCCGAAGATCAGCACGAGCGCCTGCAGCAAGAGCGAGATCTGCGGGATCAGCTTCTGCCACGGGCGCTCCGCACGCATGTCGCGCAGCGCGAGCTCCCAGAGGATCGTCGAGCCGACCTTGCGCTCTTGCCGCCGCCGCTTGAGGACGTAGAGCAGCACGAGCGGCGCCAAGAGGCCGAGCCATGCGAGCGACGAGGCCGACAGGAGCGAGGTCGGCATGCGTCAGCCGGCGCGCAGGTACGCGACGAGCGCGTCGCTCCAGTCGGGGACTTCGAGGCTCGTCACGTTCGCGCCGACGCGCTGGTAGAAGAGACCGCGCTGTTTGGCGTACGCCTGCAGCTGCTCGACGAACGTGTCGAGCCGCTTGCGGTAGGCACGGACGGCGCGCTCGTCGAGCGACACCTCGACCTTCGATCCGGTCTCCGCATCGACGAGCACGAGGTCGCCGCCGGGCGTGGGGTCCATCTCTTCGCGATCGAGGATCTGGAAGAGCACGGGCTCGTGACGTGCCGCGAGCAAGCGATCGAGCGGTCGCTTGAAGCCGCCCGGATCGAGGAAGTCCGAGACGACGGCGACCAGGCCCGGTCGGGGCGAGCGCGCGAGGAACTCGTCGACGGACCGCGCGAGGTCGGTGTCGGTGCCGAGCTCCACGCCATCGAGATACTTGAGCAACGCGCCGATGCGACGTCGGCCGCGCACGGGCGAGAGAGGCCAGCCGAGGCGATCGGCGAACGGAAGCACGGTGACGCGCTCGCTGCCGGAGAGCGCGACGTATCCGAGCCCCGCCGCGACGCGCTTGGCGACGTCGAGCTTGGTGTCGGGCGTGCCGACGCCGAGCGAGGCGCTGCGATCGAGCAGCAGATAGAGCGTGAGGTCGTCCTCGGCGACGAAGAGGCGCAGGACGAGCTCTTCGAGGCGCGCGTACGCGTTCCAGTCGATGCGGCGGACGTCGTCGCCCGGGTAGTAGGGGCGATGCTCGGCGAACTCGGCGGACGACCCGCGCTTGAGCGAGCGACGCGAGCCGGCGGAGCTGCCCGCGAACTTGCGCCGCACCGCGAGCCGAAGCCGCCCGAGGCGACGAAGCACGTCGGGCGTCAGCAAGCTGCTCACGACGCGCTCTCGTCCTTCGCCGTGCTCGCGCTCTCGCTCGTGCTCTCGCTCGTGCTCTCGTCCTTCGCCGTGCTCGTGCTCTCGCTCGTGCTCGGCGCCGGCGGCACCTCCGCCGGTCGGCTCGCCGCCGACAGCTTCTCTTCGAGCGCCGCCTTGCGGCTCGCGACCAACCGGCGCGCCTGTGTCGCGCGCATCTCGACGAAGATCCACATCGCCACGGTCATCATCCCGTAGCCGACGCCCGCCACGCCGATCATCGACCAGTGCTCGATCAGCCGCCCGTCGGAGACGTCGTTGATCTGCGAGATGATCACCGCGCACATCGCGGGCCCGAACGGGCTCAGTGCGAGCAAGGGATGAATGTGTCGGTCGAGGCGATCGATCGCATCGAGATCTAGCGCCGTCGTGAGCGTGAGGGCCACGAGCAGGATCCCGACGAACGTCGCGGTCGAGAGCACACGGGCCGAGGCGCCGTTGCGCAGCAAGAGACGCAGCGTCGTCGCGAGCGCCGCGAAGCAGGACGCGATGCATGCCTGACCGACCGCCAGCGCGAGCAACGCTTCGTCGTACGCGACGCCCCAGTGCAGCGCCGGATGACCGACGTGGAGCAAGACGCACGCGGTGCCGCAGATCAGGAACGATCCGACGACGCAGAGACCGATGGTGAAGCGCAGCGTCCCGGCCGCGCCGGGGCCGATGATCGAGAGCACGCGCCGCACGATCGACACCCGCCCGCGCTCGACCGGCGGCAGCGGTGGCTCGTTGCAGAGCACGAGACCGATGAAGTAGAGCAGCGTCATACCGGCCACCGCGCCACCGACGGCCGCCTCGCCGCTGTCGGACGGATTGCCGACGAAGTAGGCAGGCAGCGCGACGGTGATCGCGCCGAACACGACCGCGAACGACGCCCACACCTTCAGCGCGGTCGAGCGGTCCTCGCTCGGAGGCACGACGCCCGCGACCGCAGACGCGACGAAGAACCACGTCGGCATCCCGAACAAGTAGAGCGGCGCGAATCCGAGCAACGCCCACGTGTCGAGATGATCCACGCGCTGCGCGAACGCGTCGGCGAACCAGAACGGGCCGTCGACGGTGATGCCCCAGCCGCTCGTCGCGATCTCGCCCACGCCGGCGACGAAGCTCGTCAGGATCATGGCCACCGGCAGCGCGATGATCGTCGTCAGGACGATCGCGACGCGTGTCGTCTGCACGTGCGCGGACACGGCGATGCCGAACGCGATGCACACCGCCAGGACCATGGCGATCCAGACGAAGCCCGTGAGCACGGCGAGCGGCGAGATGCCGCCGAAGAGGAACGCGACCCCTACGACCGGCGCGATCGCGACCACGACGAGGCCCACCGAGGCGAAGTACGCGATGAGCTTGCCGACGACGACGCGCGTGCCGGTCATGCCCGACAAGATCAGCGACTCGTAGGTGTGCGCCTCGCGCTCGCTCGTGATCGCCGTGGCGGCGAAGCCCGGCGCGACGAGGCAGATGACCGTGAGCAGGAGCGAGAAGAAGATCTGGAAGACGTTGCGGCCCGCATCGGCGGGTGCGGTGTTGCCGGAGGCGAGCGTCGCGCCGCCGCCGACGACGGCCAGGCAGACGAGCGCGGTCGAGAGATAGAGGAAGCGGATGAAGCCCGGCGTGCGGAACGTCGCGCGCAGCTCCTTCAGCAAGATCGGATCGGGATCTTGCAACGGCGCTCGCAGCAGCTCGGCGAGCCGATTGCGCTTCGGAGGCGCGCCGCCGGGCGACGACGCGAACGCACCGCTCGTGCGCTCGACGGTGGGCGTCTCGAGGCTCGACGGGCCGCTCACTGGAGCTCTCCCTTCGTGACTTCGAGGAAGATGCGCTCGAGATCGTTCTGATCGGGCTCGAGACGCACGACGCGCAGACCGTCCTTCACGGCGAACGCGACCAGCTCGGCGAGCGCCTCGTCGCCGCCCGCGTACTTCACGCGGTACGATCCATCGGGGTCGCGCTCGACGCCGAGCACGCTCGGGCCTTTCGAGAGGCGCGCCTCGACGTCCTCGGGCGGCGCGAGGAAGCGGACCTTCACGCCGCGGTCGGGTGTGAGGCCGCGACCGATCGCATCGACGCTGCCCGCGGCCACGATGCGACCGCGCTCGAGGATCGCCACCGACGTGCACATGTCGGAGAGCTCCGTGAGGATGTGGCTCGAGAGCAGGATCGTCTTGCCGAGGCGCTGCAGCTCCTCGATGAGCGTCCGCATCTCGATGCGCGCGCGCGGATCGAGCCCGTTGGCCGGCTCGTCGAGGATCAGCACCTTCGGGTCGTGCAGCAACGTGCGCGCGATGGCGAGGCGCTGCTTCATCCCCTTGCTCATCGCGGCCACGAGGCGATCCGCGAGCGGTCCGAGCTCGGTGAGCTCCATGACGGCGGCGATCGTCTTCTGACGCTGCGCGACGCCGATGCCGTGCGCGGCGGCGAAGAACTCCAGGTACTCCTGCACCGTGATCCGGTCGTAGACGCCGAACGAGTCCGGCATGAAGCCGAGGATCTTGCGGACCTCGCTCGGTGCATCGACGACGTCGATTCCGTCGACGAGCACGCGGCCTTCGTCGGGCTCGAGCAGCGTCGCCATCATGCGGATCGTGGTGGTCTTGCCGGCGCCGTTCGGGCCGATGAACCCGAAGATCTCGCCCGCGGGCACGTTCATCGTGACGTCGCGCAGGACCTGCATCTTGCCGAACCAGTGCGACACGTGCTGGACGCGGATCACGGCGCACCTCCCGTCACGCCGGTCGCGCCGGGGCCGAAGAAATTCTGGAGCGCCTGATCGAGCGGATTTGCGGCGGGCTCCGGTGTCGCCCCTGGCGGCGTCGTCACGATGCTGCCGGTCGCGAGATAGACGGGAGGAAGCGGTAGGTCGGGGACCACGCGAAGGATCCGAACGTCGCGCTCGATCGCGAACGTCGGTGTCGAGCTCGGCGGGGCATCGGGTGTCATCTGCGCGTAGAGCACGGGGAGCATCGGCGAGGGCACGGCACCGAGGACGCGCACGATGCCGAGCGCATACGCGCTCTCGTCGCGCGCGAGCCCGAGCGCGTCGCGGAGCGTCGCGACGTCGGCCGCGTTGACGTCGTAGTAGCCCGAGCTCGGCAGCGAGAGCGAGCCGTCGCGCGGGATGACGCCGTCACCTCCTGCGGGAACGTCGCCGACGACGTAGACGATGCCCTGCGCATCGACGACGAACACGCTGTGCAGATCGATCGCGGAGCCGTTGTGCACGGACGCGAGGCGGCGTTGGTCGAGAACGAACGAGATGCCCGTGCCCAGATCGACCTGGTGCTCCTCGCGCGTGAACACCGTCTCCCAGAGGCTTCCGGTCACGCCCTGCAGCGACTGGTGCGTGTCGCCCTCGTGCACGGTGCCGCCAGAGCCGCCGAGCAGACGGAACGTGCCGCCGTCGTCGGGCGCGTTCGTCTCCATCGTGGCGGGGCGCGTGAAGTAGTAGCCGGTGTAGCGGCGTGCATCGCCGACCGCGTCGCCGTCGACGGCCTCGACGATCTCGACGCGGCGATAGCGCATGAGCACGCCCTTGCCGACGTAGCCGACGAGGAACATCAGCGCGGTGCACGCGAACGCCATGACGGGCGTCGTGAGGAGCGCGAGCGTCGGCGTCTTGCGTCGCCCGACCCACCAGAAGTTCAGCGGCCCGACCACGATCACGTAGAGGAAGAGGAGGATGCCGATCAGCACGAGCGCGGGGCGGTAGCCTTCGTTCGGATCGAGCGCCGCGCGCAGCCGCGAGAAGCTCAGACGCTGGGCGCCGCCGTAGTAGCCGTACGTGTCCGAGAGCTCGTCGCTGTGACGGCCGTAGGTGAGCGAGCTCGAGACCGAGTCGAAGTCGCCGTTGGTCTGATCGACGAGTGCCGACAGGAGCGCGCGGGTGCTGGGGAGCTCGACGTAGGGCGGCGCCGTGCCGTCGAAGTCGGTGACGTAGAGCGCGCCGAAGCCGACGCGCACCGAGCAACCGAACGTCTCGCGGTGAGCTGCGCCGCACTCGAGCGCGGCGATCGGTGACTGACCGTCGACGCGCACCTGAGAGTCGCCGCGATGCAGGCCGGGCAAGCGCGCGCGCAGCAGCGGCATCGCGAAGTCGGCGTCGGTGCGCGGGAACACGACGAGGCGGCCGCCCGCGTGGACCCAGCCCGCGAGCGCCTCGCTCTGATCGTCGTCCAGACGCGCGAGCGTGGGTGCAGAGGCTGCGACGACGCCCACGCTGGCCCAGCCGAGCGCCGAGGTCGGCAGGATCGGATCGCCGGTGCGCGCATCGAACGTCACGACGCCGAGCGGAACGCCGGACGCCGTGGTCCCGCCGCCGCCGTAGCCGTAGGAGGGCGCACGCACGTTCGTCGTCATGTCGAGCAGCGCGCCTCGCAGACGCGGCGGATCGGCGAGCACGACGAGCGAGCGCGCGCTCTGGCCGTACGAGACCGCGAGCGAGGCCGAGCTGATCATGCCGCCGCTCTCGGCGAGATAGCGCGCCTCGACCGTCGCCGAGTCCGACACGAACACGTTCACGATGGCGCGCCGCGACTCGCCGCCGGGCAGATCGAGGGGCACCTCGGTCACGTGATCGGGCTGCTGCCACTGGCGGACGAGCAATTGCACGTGGCCGCGGATGGTCGTGCTCGTGCGGTTCTGTGCGGTGACCTGGAGCGCGTCGTAGCCGTCGCCGAGCACCGCGTCGTTGCCGAACACGCCGCTGACGGCGATCGACACGGGCCGCGGGGCTTCGGGCTGCGCACGCACCGGCGAGGCGAGCAGTGCCACCGCGAACAGAGCGAGGACGGTCCTCGAGAACATCAGCTCGCGATCCTGGCGACCGATGCGGGGACCTCGGGGACCTCGTCGAGGATCTTGCCGACGATGGCGTCGGCGGAGATGCCGTCGGCCTCGGCCTCGAAGCTCGGGATGATGCGGTGGCGCAGCGCGGGGAGGGCGACGCGCTTGATGTCTTCGATCGCGACGTGGCCTCGCTGGGCGAGCAGCGCGTGCACCTTCGCGGCGAGCATCACGGACTGACCGCCGCGCACGCCGGCGCCGTAGCGCAGCAGCTTCTTCGCGCTCGGCGCGGCGTCGGGCATCGAGGGATCGCTGCCGCGCACGAGGCGCGCGACGTAGCGCGTGACCGCGTCGGCGACCCGCACGCCGCGCACGAGCTCGCGCAGCTCGAGCAGCTTCGGCCCGTCGACGACGCGCGGGACCTCGCTCTTCATCGTTCCCGTCGTGCGATCGAGGATGCTCACGAGCGTGTCCTCGTCCGGCTGCGGCACGAGCACCTTGAAGAGGAAACGATCGAGCTGGGCCTCGGGCAGCGGGTAGGTGCCTTCCATCTCGATCGGGTTCTCGGTCGCGAGCACGAAGAACGGCTCTTCGAGCTGATGGCGCGTGCCGGAGATCGTCACGCTCTTCTCGGCCATCGCCTCGAGCAGCGCGCTCTGCGTCTTGGGCGTCGCGCGGTTGATCTCGTCGGCGAGCACGAGCTGACCGAAGATCGGGCCCTTGCTGAGCTCGAAGCGCTTGCGACCGCGCTCGTCCTCGACGACGACGTTCGTGCCGACGATGTCGCCGGGCATGAGGTCGGGCGTGAACTGGATGCGCGAGAAGCGCAGGTGCATCGCGTCGGCGAGCGTGCGCACGAGCAGTGTCTTGCCGAGACCGGGCGCGCCCTCGAGCAGCACGTGACCGCCTGCGAAGAGGCAGAGCAGCACTTCTTCGACGACGCGCTCTTGGCCGACGACGACGTTGGCGACGGCGTCTTTCAGCGCCGCGATCGTCTTGTGGAACTCCTCGAGCTTGGCTTCCGTCATGCGTGTCTCCGATTCGAGCTCGCCGAGTGTCGTCGCGGGTTGCGGGGTTGAGGTTGTATCTGCATCGAACGTGTCGTGTCCCTCGGAGCGAGCGAACGGAGCGGGGGGTGGGGCCCCGAGCCGGCTTTGCCGGGCGGGGCGGGGCCGCGCATCGGCCCCGAGAACTCAGTGTCCGTCGAAGTAGCTCTGGACCTGCTGCCGATAGTCTTCGGGGATGGGCGAGTGATCCACGGCGCCTTGCTCGCTCGGAGCGGTGCCGTCACCGGTCGCGCCGGTCTGCAAGTGAGACGTGTCGGTGCCCGAGGGGTCGACCCACTCGACGCTGCTGCGCGAGGGCGCTCCGGGGAGACGACGAGGACGAACGCGCGCGAGAGGACCGCTGGTGCCGTCGAGATCGGGCGTCTGTCCGGTGCCGTCGTGATGACCGCCGCCGGGGCCGGTGCCGCCTTGTCCCTGCCCGTCGCCGCCCTGCTGTCCCTGCCCTTGCCCTTGCCCTTGCCCTTGTCCTTGTCCTTGTCCTTGCCCTTGCCCTTGCCCTTGCCCTTGCCCTTGCCCTTGCCCTTGCCCTTGCC
>CAYSCF010000119.1:0-18723 GCA_964429305.1 uncultured Sandaracinaceae bacterium
CGAAAGAAGCCGTTTCCGCTGGGCGAAGCGCGATCTGCGACCGTACTTGCTACGAGGATGCGGAGATCTTCGCGGCGAATCTGCACGGTCGCGGAGCCATGGACGCGCGCGACTGGGAGACGTACCGGCTCGTCGCGGGCGAGGTGCTCTCGGGACTGCCTACACCGGACCTGCTCGTCTACCTCCGCCGGACGCCCGAGAGCTGCCGCTCGCAGATCGCGCGCCGCGGTCGCGAGTACGAAGAGAGCATCCCCGACGACTACCTGCGCGATCTGCACGGTCGCTACGACGCGTGGTTCGAGTCGTATCGCGGGACGAAGATCATGGTGACCGCGGAGCAGCACGACTTCCTGGGATCCGACGCGGATCTCGACGCGCTCGTGCAGCGCATCGCCGAGTCCATGCCGCAGCCTCTGCTTCCGTTCGCGCTCGGAGCGACATGAAGCGAGCCTCGTTCCTCGCGCTCTGCCTCGTGGCGTGTGGCGGCGCGCAGGCAGGCGACACGGTGCCGCGCATCGAGAGCGTCCACGTGGCGGGCCACGTCACGTTCGGCGCGCGTCTGCCGACGGCGATCGGTCTGACGGCGTCCGAGACACCGCGGCCCGCGCGCTGGGTCGAGCTCCGTCTCGTCGACGATGCAGGAGAGACGATCGCGACGACGCACACGGACGTCACCGGCGCATTCGAGATCGCCGGCGCGGGCACGGCCATCGACGTCGTCGCGCACGCGGAGCACGACGGGCTCTCGATCGAGACGACGCGCGATGCCGGCGGTCGGCAGGACCACACCTATCGTGTGCCGATCACGGGCGCGGCGATGGACATCGCGATCCGCGACGAAGCGACCGAGATGGCGGGCGCGCTCCACATCGTCGACACGCTGCTCGGAGGGCTCGAGGCGACGCAGCGCTGGACCGGCGTGACGCTGCCGAGCGTCTTCGTCTACTGGGGCCGCGGCACGACGACCGACTGGAGCTACTACCGCGGCGAGACGCCAGCGGGCTCGGGACGCTTCTGTCTCGAGCTGCTCGGCGGCCAGCCCGGCCAACAAGCGAGCACCGACACGGACGAGCACGACGAGGCGATCATCCTCCACGAGCTCGGCCACTTCGTCATGGATCGGATCAGCGGCGACTCGTCGATCGGCGGGATGCATCCGCGCGGCGCGCTCGTCGATCCGGGGCTCGCATGGGAAGAGGGCAGGGCGACGTGGTTCGCGACGGCGGTGCTCGGTCTGCCGTTCTATCGCGACACGATCGGCATCCAGGGCACCGGCACGACGCGCGTCGACGAGAACCTGGAGACGCCGCAGGACCCGCGCGGCCTCGGCTCGGAGACGAGCGTCGCGGGGATCTTGTGGGACCTCTCGGACGGCGACGGGACCGGGCTGCTCGACGGCGATTCGGACGGCGTCGCGATCGGGCCCGCCGCCGTGCTGCGCGCGATGCGCGATCAAGCGGCCGAGCCGGGCGCGTTCGCGTCGAGCGCTTCCTTCCTGCGCTTTCTCGTGCGCACCGGCGTCGTCGATGCACCGAGCGTGACCGCGATGCTCGCGCGGACCGGCGAGCCCGCGCAGACGTTGCCGCCGGACGACGTCTCCATCTGGCCCGTCGACGTCGCGGTCGGAGCGAGCGCGAGCGGTCTGGTCGATGGGCTGACCGATCCGGCGCCGAGCGGTGGCGTCGCGCGCCCCGAGAACGGCTTCGACGCCGTCCGCGCGTTCCGCGTGCACGTGCCCGAACGCGGGATGCTCGATGTGCAGATGGTGATCGACGGCAGCGGCGGACCCTCCGATCGCACCGACCTCGACGTGGAGCTGCGCGACCTACGCGCGCACGTGCTCGATCGCACCGTCGGCCCGTCCGCGCATCAAGCGGTCGTCGATCTCGTCGATCCCGGCTACTACATCGCGTACGTGCGCGATGCCGGCAGTGGCAACCGCGCGCGCTTCGAGCTCCGCGTGGCGCTCACTCCGATCGCTGCGCCCTGACGCGCGCATGCGCTCTTTGACGCGCTGGCCGGACCGCGAGAGCCTGAGCGCATGAGACCTCGCTGGGCGCTCGTCGGCTTGCTCGTGTCGCTTGCCGGCTGTCCACATCAGCCGCCGCCGGGAGATGGCGGCACGCACGATGCGCCGCTCGCCCTCGACGCCGGTCCGCCACAGCCCGAGACGGTCTCGATCGCCGTCGTCGATCAGTACGGCGTCGTCGATGGCGCGATGCTCTTCGTCGACGACGCCAACGGCATGCGCCACACCGCCACTGCGGGCAGCGACGGTCGGGTCACCATCCCGGACGTCGCGTGGACGCCGGGCGCGATCTCGATCACGAGCGTCGCGCCGCATCATCCCATCGAGACGCTCGCGGGGTTTCGTCGCTCGGATCTCGGCAATCGCGCCGACGCATCGGGGACCATCACCGTGCGGATGGCCCGCTCCTACGCGACGTTCGCGGCGAGCGGCAGCGTGCTCCACGCGGATCCCGCCGACACCGTCACGCTCAGCCTGGACGTTCGCGGCTCGCTCGGCGTCGTCGATTCGTTCTTCGTCGGCACCGTCGAGCAGAACGTGCCGTTCCACGTGTTCGCCCTGGCCGGTGGCTACACGATGCAGACGCCCATGACGGAGACGTTCGTCATCCACGCGCTCGTGGACTTGCCGCACGACGCACTGACGGCCGACGCCACGTTCGACGTCGATCTCGCGAGCCCCGTCGCGCTCGACACGGTGAGCGGCACGATCCTGCCGCCGATGGACGGCACCGCGCTCGATCACATCTATCCGCGTCTGACCGTCTCCACGGACGAGTCGTATCTGACCGCGGTCCTCGGCCGCGCCACTTCCATCCAGGTCGGCAGCGCCAGCCTCGCGTACACCGCGCAGTTCGCACACGTCATCGCCGGCACGCCCGTCACCGTGCTCTACATCAGCTCGTCGAGCGCCTATGCGCAGATCGCCGTCGACGGCGTGCCCGGCGCACTGCCGGTGTCGTCCTCGGGCGCGTGGCCGTCTCCCCCTCTGCTCGCATCGCCCGCGGCCGGCGGCGTCGCGAGCCTGCACGATCCGATCACGTTCCGCTCCGTCGATCGCAGCGCGCCGGTGATCGTGACGGTCGCCGCGGGCGGGAGCGATCGCTGGTACGTCGAGCTGCCGTCGAACGCGACGTCGACGACGATCCCGGCCGAGCCCGACGGCACCGACACGACCGCGTGGACGAACATCGCCGTACGCGTCGAGAGCTGCGACGCGTGGCCCGGCCATCGCACACGCTGCTCGCGCCGCGCCGGCGGCGATGCGTTCACGGCGACGCTGCCCTAGATGCTCGCGAATGAAGCGTCGCGACGGAGGTCGCGAGGGACAGGAGGGTGCGCCGAACGAATTCACTCGCGCGGCCGAGAGGGAGGACGAGGACGTCCTCCTTCGCGAAGGGTCCCGATACGCGAGCAGTGATCTAGCGTGGACAGCAGCGCGCGGTGCCGTCCACGCCCGGCGTGCAGAACTGCCATTCGTCCTGCGCGCAGATCGCGTCGGGGCCGTTCGGGTTGATGCACGTCGTGCCGTCGCGGCCGAGATCGTCTTCGACGCACGTGCCGCCGTGGCAGACGCACTCCGACGACGTCGCGCACGCTGCGCCAACGGACCGCATTCGGCACACGCCGTCCGCGCATGCGCCGATCACGCAGTCGGCGTCGATCGTGCAGAGGCCGAGCGGCGCGGCGCAAACGCCGTCCTCGCAGGTGAAGCCGTCCTCGCAGTCGCTCGCGCTCGTGCACGGGCCGAGAGGAAAGCGCGCAGGCGCGCACACGCCCGACCGGCACGTCGTTCCTTCGATGCAGGGCGAGCTCCACGTGCAACGGCCGCCCGCGGCGATCACTGGCCGACACACCGACGACGTGAACCCGTAGCCCGTGCACGAGAAGCCGATCGGACACGTGTCGAGCCACGCGAGCGCGTCCCCACCGCTCGCGCGGCTCACGCAGGCGAGACCGTCGGGGCTGCTCGAGCAGGTGCCGTCGCGTCGGCATTGCTGGCCCACGGGACAAGGCGTCGCGCAGGGAGCGGTCGCGACCGGGACGCACGTGTGGCTCGTGTCGCAGCCGAGCCCGTAGTCGCATTCGTTCACCGCGCATGGCGCGCCGGCCGAGGCGGGCACGCGACAGACTCCAGTCGCATCGCACACGAGATCGCTCTGGCACGCGGGGCCGAGAGTCGCGTCGCACGCGTCGCCCGCATCGCCGCCGTCCACACACGCCTCGTCCAGGCAACCGTGCCCGTGACCAGCCTGGACACACGTCTCGGTCGAGCAACGCGCGACGCACGTCCCCGCGGTTCCCGTCGCGGCTCTGCAATAAACGTCGTACCCGCGACACGGCTGGCCGCCGACGCAAGGATCGCCGGGCCCGGGGAGCGAGCGGCACATGCCGTGGCAGCTCGCGTCCACGAAGCACAGGTCGCCACTGGGGCACGTCGTGTCGCCGCAGACGTCGCGCACGTAGTCGATCGCGTCGTCGCAGTGCGCGCTTGCCTCGAGCGTGGGCCACACCGCGCGCGGCGGAAGCAGCGGATCGATCCCTTCGGTGCGCAGCACGCAGTCGCCGAGCGTCGGCAATGCCTCGAGGCAAGCCCGTGCGTTCGCAGTGTCGACGGTCCAGTCGCCTACGACGATGCGCTCGACGACCTGCGTGCGTCGGACCGCGTCGCAGGCGAGGGCCGTGTACTCGCTGCCCTCGGGCGTCTCGAACCAAGCGCCGCGCGCACATTGCAACGCGCGAGCGCAGATGGCGTCGTGCATCTGGAGATAGAGTGCGACGTCCGCGCGATCCGATCCGTCGCTCGGGTGCGTGGCGGCGCAGCCCGCGACGAAGACCGAGAGCAGGGCGAGGGCGCGCATGCCCTCAGTGTGCGCTCAGCTGCCCTGGACGCCGATGCCTTCGTACGTGAAGCCCTGCTTGCGTAGGCCGTAGCCGGCCCAGATGTTCCGGCCGTCGACGAGCAGGGGGCGACGCATCGACTTCTTGAGCCGCTCGAAGTCCGGGTTCTGGTACGGACGCCACTCGGTCACGAGGACGAGCGCTTCGGCGTCCTTCGCGGCGTCGTAGGGATCGGCGACGAACGTGATCTTGTCGCCGTAGATCTCTTTCGCGTTCGCGGTGGCTTCGGGATCGTGCGCGGCGATGCTCGCGCCGGCTTCCAGCAAGGCATCGATCAGCGTGAGCGCGGGAGACTCGCGCAGGTCGTCGGTCTTCGGCTTGAACGCGATGCCCCACACCGCGATGCGTCGGCCCTTCAGCTGTCCGTCGAACTGCTTGGCGAGCTTGTGGAACAAGACCGTCTTCTGCTTCTTGTTCACCGTGTCGGTACTGGCCGCGAGCGCGAGCTCGACGCCGTGCTCGCGCGCCGTGTGCACGAGCGCCGAGACGTCCTTCGGGAAGCACGAGCCGCCGTAGCCGGGCCCCGCATAGAGGAACTTGCTGCCGATGCGCGCGTCGCTGCCTACGCCGTGCCGCACGTGGTGCACGTCGGCGCCGACGGCGTCGCAGAGCCCGGCGATCTCGTTCATGAACGAGATGCGCATCGCGAGCATCGTGTTGGCGACGTACTTGGTGAGCTCGGCGCTCGGCGGGTCCATCCACACCACGCGATCCATGTCGAGACAGAGCGGGTGATAGAGGCGCGCCATCTGCGTGCGCGCGAAGTCGTCGCCGGGCGGGATGCCGATGACGATGCGATCGGGCCGGAGAAAGTCGCCGATGGCGTCGCCCTCCTTGAGGAACTCGGGGTTCGACACGACGTGGATGCGGTGCTTGGCGCCGGCCACGATCTTCGTCACGCGCGCGTTCGTGCCGACGGGCACGGTGCTCTTGAGCACGAGCACGCACTCCTTGCTCGCGTGATCGCGCACCGTCTCGGCGACGCGATCGACGTACTGCAGATCGGCGGCTCCGGTCGCGGACATCGGCGTTCCGACGGCGACGAAGACGATGTCGGCCGCGGCGATGGAGGCCGGCACGTCCGTCGAGAACGAGAGGCGGCCGGCGGCGACGTTGCGCTCGACCAGCGAGTCGAGGCCCGGCTCGAAGATCGGAATCTGTCCGTGCTCGAGCTTCTCGATCTTCGTCTTGTCGATGTCGGCGCAGATGGTCGCGGTCCCGGTCTCCGCGAATCCCGCGCCGGCCGCCGCGCCGCTCACCAAGCCGACGTAGCCCGTACCGACCATGCAGACCTTCATCACGGACTTCTCCTCAAGGCTTCTCGATCGTTGCTGCGAAGTATGCCGCCGTTCGCGCCAGCCCCTCGCGGATGCCGACCAACGGCCCGTAGCCGAGGCGTGTCCGTGCGAGCGTCAGGTCCGGGCGTCGCTGCGTCGGATCGTCGATGGGGCGCGGATGAAAGCTGATGCGTCCCTCGGCCCGATGCGTCTTGGTGGCCTCGCGTGCGAGCTCGGCGAGCGAGAGCATCGAGTGCTCCTCGTCGTTGCCGAGGTTCACGGGGCCAGCCTCGTTGGGGTGGTCCATGAGCCGGATCAATCCGTCGACCAGGTCGCTCACGAAGCAGAAGCTGCGTGACTGCGTCCCGTCGCCGTAGATGGTCACGTCCTGCCCGCGCAGCATCTGGACGATGAAGTTCGAGACGACGCGCCCGTCGTCGGGATCCATGCGCGGACCGTACGTGTTGAAGATGCGGGCGATGCGCGCATCCACGCCGCGCGCGCGTCGGAAGTCGGAGACGAGCGTCTCTGCGACGCGCTTGCCCTCGTCGTAGCAGGCGCGCGGTCCGAGCGTGCTCACCGAGCCGCGATACGTCTCCGGCTGCGGGTGCACCTCGGGCTCGCCGTAGATCTCGCTCGTGCTCGCGAGCAAGAGGCGCGCGCCGTCGCGCTGCGCACGCTCGAGGCCGTAGAGCGTGCCGAGAAAGCTGATCTTCGTCGTGTAGATCGGATCGTTCTGGTAGCGCGGCGGGCTCGCAGGGCATGCGAGCAAGAAGATGCGATCGAAGCGGCCGCCGAGATCCGGCAGCGGCGCGACGACGTCGTGCTCGACGAGCTGGAAGCGCGGCGAGCTCAGTAGGCCCGCGATGTTCTCCCGGCGGCCGGTGAGGAAGTTGTCGACGACGACGACGTCGTTTCCCTCGCCGACCAATCGCTCGGAGAGGTGCGAGCCGACGAACCCGGCGCCGCCGGTGATCAAAATACGAGAAGCCATCGAGCCGGCGGTATCTAGCGGCGCCGTCTCGTCTCCGCAACGCTCGCGTGGCATACGCGCACGCGTCATGCGCGCGATGCTCTTGGCCGCCGGGCTCGGGACGCGTCTGCGTCCGCTCACCGACCTCTTGCCCAAGCCCGCCGTCCCGTTGCTCGGACGGCCGCTCGCGCACTACGCGATCGATCGTCTCCTCGCGGCGGGCGTGACCGAGCTCGCCGCCAACGCGCACCATCTGCCTGATCACGTCGAGCGCGTCGTGCGCGAGCGTGTGGCCTCCGCGGTCGTGTCGCGGGAGCCGGTGCTGCTCGGAACCGGCGGCGGCATCCGAGCGGCGTTGCTCGCGCTCGCCGACAAGACACGCCCGATCGATCCCGACGAGCCTTTCCTCGTGTCGAACGCCGACGTGCTCTTCGGCGCGGATCTCGGCGCGGCGCTCGCGATCCATCGGAGCCGAAGGGCGTTCGCCACGATGATCCTGCGCCGTGATCCGCGCGCCGAGACGCTCGGACCGATCGACGTCGATGCGTCGTCGCGTGTGCGGCGGATCCTGCGGACACCCGCGTGGGAGGGGCCGCTCGAGACGATGATGTTCACGGGGCTGTCGATTCTCTCGGGCGCGGCCGTGCTCGACCTCCCGGCGAGCGGCTCGTCGATCCAAGGCGGATTCCAGCGGTGGCTGGAGCGCGGGCTGCAGGTCGAGGGCGTCGTGGACGAGTCGCCGTTTCGCGATCTCGGCTCGCCTGCGGAGTACCTGGCCGCCCACCGAGACCTTCTCTCTGGCGCGGTCCGCTGGCCGGGCGTGACACCCGGGCCCGCCTGGATCGACCCCAGCGCCGCCGTCTCACCGGCCGCTCGGTTGGAATTCGTATCGGTGGGGGCTCGCGCTCGGGTCGGAGATGGCG
The DNA here is from genome assembly GCA_964429305.1 of uncultured Sandaracinaceae bacterium. Taxonomy (GTDB): domain Bacteria; phylum Myxococcota_A; class Polyangia; order Polyangiales; family Sandaracinaceae; genus JBBSAT01. The sequence continues at coordinate 8,103 of CAYSCF010000119.1, forward strand.
TAGTCCTGCGCCGCGCGGTGGTCTGGCCCGACACCGTGGTGCGCCGCTCGGATGAGGATGTCATCCTGTTTCCATCGGGGCGGCTGGTGGCGTCCTGATCCTAGATTGGTCGGCTCGCGCTCTGCGGAGGTCCCATGCGCTCGCTCTTCGTCGCTTCCTTCCTCGTGGCAGTCGGCTCCATGGCCGCGTGCACCACCACTCGCACCACGCCGCACGACTCCGGTCACGGCACGGGCACTGACTCGGGGCCCGGGCCGTCGGGATGCAGCGTCGGCGTGACGTCGATCTGTCGCGGCACGCAGAGCATCGCATGCAATCCCGACGGGACCGAGGGCGCATCGACGAGCTGCGGCACGCAGACGTGCGTCGCGAACATGGGCTGTCGCACCTGCGCGCCCGGCACCGGCCACTGCAGCGGCAACGACGTCCAGACGTGCCGAGCCGACGGCAGCGGATACGACACGACGAGCACGTGCGATGCTTCGATGGGCCAGATGTGCAGCGCATCGCTCGGCCGCTGCTCGAGCCCGTGCGCAGACGCGGAGGCCAACGGCTCGTACATCGGCTGCGAGTACTGGCCGGTCGCGACGCTCAACAACGCCGTCGGAACGCAGGCGGACGGAACCGATCGACGCCACAGCTTCCACTTCGGGATCGCGGTCGCGAACCCGGGCACGACGGACGCCACCGTGACGATCGAACAGAACGGCACGACTGCCATGACGCTGACCGTCGCGGGCGGTGCGCTCGAGGTCGCGTCGTTCCCGTGGGACGATCGGCTGCAGCCGGCGAATCTTCCGACGACGGGCCCCGCGGGCGGAGCCCAGCGCGGAGGAGCGATCCCGTCGGTCTTGGTCCGCAACGCGGCGTTCCACGTGACCTCGACGGTGCCGGTCACGGTCTATCAGTTCAACCCGCTGGAGTACACGGTCGGCTCCGGGCTCGGCGCGAGCTTCTCCTACTCGAACGATGCGTCGCTGCTGCTCCCGAGCCACGCGTTGACGGGCAACTACATCGTCATCTCGCGGCCCAGCCACTTGCTCAACCACACGCTCGGAGCGCAGAGCTTCACGAGCGAGAGCCCGGGCTTCTTCACGCTCGTCGGCGTCGAGGACTCCACCTCGGTCCAGATCCGCTTCACCAGTCACACGACCGCTTCGACCGACGGCACCGTGCAAGCGTTCGCGCCCGGCGACACGGGCATGTTCACGCTCGGCCGCGGCGACGTGCTGCAGATCGCGTCGAGCTCGCCGGCGACGTGCACGCCCGACGGCATGGACAACGTCGGCGGTGGAGAGGCGTTCCACTACTGCGCCGTCGGAGACGACTACGACCTCACCGGCACGCAGATCCAGTCGTCGGGACGTCTGGAGCTGATCTCCGGGCACAACTGCGACTTCGTCCCGCACAACCGCTGGGCGTGCGACCACCTCGAGGAAGGCATCTATCCGCTCGAGACGTGGGGCAACAACGCGCTCGTCGTCATCAGCCAGCCGCTGGCGGCAGAGCCGAACGTCATCCGCGTCGTCTCCGGCGACGATGGCAATGCCATCACGTTCGATCCTCCGTCCGTGCATGCGCCGGTCACGCTCTCGCGTGGACAGTTCATCGAGTTCGAGGCGACGAACAGCTTCCGCGTGGCGGGAAGCGCGTCGCTCACCGTGGCGCAGTACCTGGTGGGCCAGAACTACGCGGGCATCGACAGCACGGCGACGGGCGGCAACGGCGACCCGTCCGAGTCACTCGCGATCCCGACCGAGCAGTACCGGTCGCAGTACACGTTCCTCGCGCCTGACACCTACGCCATCAACTTCGTGGGCGTGTCGGCACCGACGGGGGTCGACGTGCTCCTCGATGGCGCGGCGATCTCGGGCTTCACGGGTGTCGGCAGCACCGGCTTCGACACGGCGAACGTGTCGATCACCGGCGGCGTGCACACGATGTCGTCGGACATGCCCTTCGGCATCATCGTCTACGGTTTCGGCAGCTACACGAGCTACATGTATCCGGGCGGCCTCGATCTCCATCAGATCAATCAGCCGTTCTGATGGCCACGGGCTCACGTGAGTTTCGCGCTCGCGTGAGCCTTCGAGTACGATGCCGGCGCGATGAGCACCGATAGCTCACGACCCACACCGCTGGGCGTAGCCCGCGCGCGTTTCGTCGAAGGACTGCCGCGCAAGGCGCAGGAGCTGAAAGGCTCCGTGGCGCTGCTCGCTGGCACGCCCAACGAAGAGAAGCCGCGCGAAGAGCTCCGGCGGCGTCTCCACGCGCTCTATGCGTCGGCCCAGGTGTTCCAGCTCGAGCGACTCGCGAGCGCGCTGAAGGAAGCGATCGCCAAGCTCGACCAAGCGCGCGACGAGCGTCGCGGTCTCGACAACGGCGACCTCGATCTGTTGGCGTCGCTCGCGGCCACGCTGCCCGTGCTCGGGGGCGATGCGCCGACGATGGATGCCGAGGCGGTCTCGATCCCCAAGGCTGCCCCGGTCCCCGGTGCGCTCAGGGGCGGGCACACGCTGAAGGGCGTCCCGAGCGCCGCACCGCCGCCACGCAAGGTCTCGGTGCCACCGCCACCGCCGCGCGCACCGGAGCCGTCGGCGCTGCGCGACGAGCTCGCATCGTCGATCGAGCGGCGAGCCGTCGCCCCGTCCGACACGCCTTCGCTGCGCGGAGCGCCCGTCGTCAGCGTGCTCGTGTGCGACGGCGCCGAGACGCAGGCGCGTGTGCGCGCGCTGCTTGCGAGCGAGCGCTTCGAGGTGCTCGGAGCGGCCGATCCAGAAGAGGCGCTCCGCTTGGCCCGATCGAGCGCGCCGGACGTGGTGCTGGTCGATCGCGCGCTGCTCTCGCGCACGGGCTCGGACTTCGTCCGACGTCTGCGAGACGATCCGCTGACCGACTTCGTCCCGATCATCGCGCTCGTCGCGGAGGGCGAAGAGCTCGACGGCGTCGCCGCGCGCGACCTCGGGTGCGAAGACGTCCTCGCGCGCCCGCTGGCGACCGAGTCGCTCGAGCGCAGCGTGATGCGGCTCGCCGGCGTCGAAGGGCACGGCGGCAGTGGTGCTCTCTCGGGAGACCTCACGGTCGCCGACCTCGCGGCCAAGATCGCCGAAGAGATCCGGCTCGGCCTCGTCGAGTCGCTCGATCGCGGACGCGACCTCTCCGTTCCGATCGGCGACGGCACCGAAGTGCTCGCGGCGACCTGGAGCGCGATCGGTCGCCTGCGCGCGCATCTCTCGAGCCGCAGCGGCGGTCGGGTACACTTCCGCGAGCGCGAAGGCGGCGCCGCGACGCTCGCGCTCGTCGACGACGACACCACGAACGATGGCGGCGCCGACGTCAGCCTCCGCGATCGGCGCATCGTGATCGCCGACGACGATCCGGCCGTCGTGTGGTTCTTCGCGAACCTCCTGCGCGAGGCAGGCGCGATCGCGACCGAGACGCACGACGGCGAAGAGGCGCTCCTCGAGGCGCGCCGATCGCGTCCCGACGTGATCATCGCCGACATCCTGATGCCGAAGCTCGACGGCTTCTCGCTGACGCGCGAGCTCAAGCGTGATCCCGTGCTCTCGGACGTCCCGGTCGTCCTGCTCTCTTGGAAGGAAGACTTCCTGCAGCGCATGCGCGAGCTCTCGGCGGGCGCGAGCGGCTATCTCCGCAAGGAAGCGGGCTCGTCGCAGATCCTCGCCGCGGTTCGTGAAGTGCTGCGTCCGCGCGCGCGGCTCGAGCAGCGGCTCCGCGCCGGTGGCGACGTGCGCGGCCGGCTCGAGCGCATCGGCATCATTCCGCTGCTGAACACGGCGGCGCAGCACCGGCCGGACGCGCGCATCACGGTGCGCGACGCGTGGAATCTCTTCGAGATCGATCTGCGCAAGAAGGTCGGCGAGGAGCAGGGCTCTCTCGTCGACATCACGCGCACCGCGAGCGACGGATCGTTCTCGCGCGGCCCGAAGGTCGTGATGGCGCTTCTCGGTGCGACCGAGGGCCGCTTCACGGTCGCAGACAGCGACGCTCCCGTTCGCGCGAGCGTGCGCGAGCCGCTCGACGTGGTGCTCGCGCGCGCAGCCGGCGAGCTCGGCGGGCTCGTCGACGCGGTGTCGGGGCGCGGCCTCTTGCTCGCGCATCGCGTCGAGTTCGATGAAGACGTGCTCTCGTCGATCCTCCGCGCGGCACCGCCCACGGTCGCCGCGGTCGTCGATGCGCTCCGCCGCGGGCGCGGCCCGCGCTCGCTCGTCGTCGACGGAACGTTCGCGCCGCAGGACGTCGAGCGCGTGCTCGTCGATCTCGCCCGTCAGGGCGCGATCTCCGCGGTGACGGGTGAAGGCAACGAGGACCGTGTACTCGTGGCCCGCAAGGAGCGCGGCGAGACCGCGCTACCGGTCCGCACGCCGAGCTTGCTGCCGCCGCGTCCGCCGGAGCCTGTGGGCATGACGCCGGCCGAAGCGGGCCTCGATCTCAGCTGGGCGAAGAACGAAGAGGCCACGGCGAACATCGTCCTGGCGACGCTCAGCGGCGTCGGCAAGGTCGAGCGAGACGACGACGACGACGGTCCGACGATCTCGTACGGCGCTCCGAGCGAAGGCGAGGACGAGGGCACGCTCGACGAGCACACCGATCCACAGCTCGCGGCACTCTCGACGCCGAAGCCCGCGACGATCACCGTGCGCACGAGCGACGCGCCGGCGCCGGAGCTGCCGCCCGAGGCACCGGTCTCGGAGGAGACGGCGCTGCCGCCCGAGACAGACGAGCCCTCGAAGCCGGCGCCGGTCGCGGCTCCGCCGGCCGACGATCGCGAAGACGAAGACGACGAAGACGACGAAGACGAGGACGACGAGCCCGCGCCGCCGCCGAAGGCCGTCGCCGCGAAGCGTCCCGCGCCGAAGCCGGTTGCGGTGGCGGCCGCTCCGCGACCGGCCGAGCCGAGCTCGGGCCTCTCGCCCTTCACGTGGACGTTCATCTTCGTCGCGCTCGCGGGCGGCGGATTCGCCGGCTGGCGATACACGCACCCCGCGCAGAGCCCCGCGCCGACAATCGTCATCGCGACCGTCGCTGGAGTCGACGCGGCGACAGCCGAACAGGAAGCGACGGCCGACGCGGGCGTCGAGCTCTCGACGGGCCCTGCGCCCGCGCCGAGCGCGTTCAGCACCTACGGCCGCGACGAAGAGGGCATCGCACCCGGCTTCGACGGCGTGACGGTCGCTGCATCGCAGGGCTTGCTCGTCCTCGAGCCCGGGACCGAGCCGATGCAGGTCCGCATCGGACAAGATCTGGTTCGGCGTCTCGATCACGATCCCGTCGCGATCGCGCTGGACGAGGGCATCCACGATCTCGCGTTCGTGCGCGGCGACGGAAACTCCTTCCGCTTCGTGCGCGTCACCGCTGGCCACACGCGCTACGTCCCGGCGCCAGAGCACTAGCCGCTCCCGCGCGGCCCGCTCGAAGTTTGACCGTGCGATCCGGCGCGTGCTAACGCGAGCCGTTACCTGTACGCGCTTTCCGTGCGCTCGGGCGAGAGCTCGGACGGCGATCTGGGAGTCAGTGATGCGTGCTCGTTCCGTTCTCCTCGCGCTGGCCGGCGCGATCGCCGGCATCGTGTTCGTCGCCTGCAGCTGCGGCGGCCAAGGCGCGACCACCACGACCTCCGGACCGGGTGAAGGCGCGACGACCGAGACCGACGGAACGGCCGAGGTCACGCCGACAGGCGGCACCGGCGATCGACCTGCGGCCGCGAACGATCTTCGCCTTCAGCTCGAGATGATCGATCTGGTCCATCTCGCCGACGTCGATCACGGTGGCCTCTACATGGACTTCGGCACGCCTGCGCGACCCAAGTACACGATGGGTGCGTGGCGCAGCGGCTGGGGCGCCGACGGCGTCGACGGCGACGAGACCTACAGCTACGCCAGCGAGACGGGCCGGGTGTACTTCGACGTGCGCGAGCCGGCCCAGCTGACAGTGCGCCTGCGCATGCGCGCGGTCGGCACGCGCCGCCTGCAGGTCTTCGTGAACGACCACACGCTGACGGAGGGCGTCGAGCTCTCGGACGCCGCCGAGTTCCGCGACTACGACGTCACCGTTCCCGCGAGCCTCGTGCACGCCGGCGAGAACCGACTGCTTCTCCGCTTCGGCGGAACGACGCCGGTCGATGGCGCGAACGTGTCGGTGATGCTGAGCGCGATCCGCGTGATCGTCGGCGCGCCCGCCGCGGACGAGCACTACGTCGCGCCGGACTACGACACGCTCGTGACGCGAATGGAGCTCGCCGGAACCCAGCGTCGCGCGATCGCCGTGCGCGCGCCGACCGACGTCAGCTACTACGTGGACGTTCCCGAGCACGCGCACTTCGTGTTCGGCGTCGGCGGCGAGGGATCGACAGGAAGCGCGAGCGCGCACGTCATCGCGACGCCCGAGGGCGGCACACCCACCGAGCTCTGGACCGGCCCGATCGCCGCGCTCTGGAACGATCAGTCGCTCGATCTCTCGACGTATGCCGGCCAGGTCGTGCGCCTCGAGATGCGCGTGGACGGAACGTGGGACGGCCGCATCGGCTGGGCGATGCCGGCGATCATGGTCGATCCGCCGCAGGTCGCGGAGGCGGGCGATCCGATCCGCAACGTCGTCGTGATCCTGATCGACACGCTGCGCGCCTCCAAGCTGCGCGCGTATGATCCGACGTCGCGCGTGCAGACGCCCGTCTTCGATCGCCTCGTCGAGCACGGCACGCTCTTCGTGCGCGCGCAGTCGGAGGAGAACTGGACCAAGCCGAGCGTCGCCTCGGTCCTCACGGGCCTCACGCCCGCCACGCACGGCTGCAAGACCGATGCGGCACGCCTACCCGATGGCGCCGAGATGGTGAGCGAAGCGTTCGACGCCGCGGGCTTTGCGACGGGCAGCTTCATCGCGAACGGCTACGTCTCGGATCGCTTCGGCTTCGATCAGGGCTGGGACTACTACACGAACTTCATCCGGGAAGAGCACAGCACGCACGCCGAGGACGTCTATCGCGCGGCGGGCGACTTCATCGAGCAGCACAGGGGCGAGCGCTTCTTCGTCTACGTGCAGACGATCGACCCGCACGTGCCCTACGATCCACCGGCCGAGTACCTGCGCATGTACGACCCGCGCACGGACTACACGGGCCAGGTGCAGCCGCGCATGACGGCGGACCTGCTCGAGCGCGCCAAGCGCAATCCGCCGCAGGTCACGTTCACGCAGAGCGACATCACGCGCCTCACGGCGCTGCACGACGGCGACATCACCTATCACGATCACTGGATGGGCGAGTTCATCTCGCGGCTCGAGACGCTGGGCGTCGCCGACGACACGCTCTTCGTGATCACCGCCGATCACGGCGAGGAGTTCCAGGACCACGGCTCGTGGGGCCACGGTCACACCGTCTACCAAGAGCTGCTCGGCGTTCCGCTGCTCTTCTACAGGCCCGGCCACGTGCCCGAGGGCCAGCGCATCCAGCAGACGGTCAGCACGATGTTCATCCCGCAGACGGTCGTGGACGCGGCCGGTATCCCCGGCATGACGCGCGCCGAGGGCCGCAGTCTGATGCCCGACATCCGCGGCGCAGTGCCGACGGGCTACCAGGTCGCCTTCAGCGACATGCTCGACGATCGCCGTGTCATCCGCGCCGGCCGCTGGAAGATGATCATCAACGGCACCAACACCAAGATGTTCGACCTCCAGGAAGACCCGCACGAGCGGAACGAGGTCACGGACATGGGCCACTGGCCGGTGGCCTCGCGCTATCTCCGGATCCTGCTCGGGCAGTACCTCGGATCGGTGGATCGGGGGCATTGGTGGAGCAGCTCTCAGACCGCGCGCGGATCGCTCACCGGCGGGGGCGACATCCAGATGGACCGGATCACGTGCATGCAGTTGGTTGCATTGGGGTACGCGAGGGAAGAGGACTGCCCTCCGGAGTGAACCGTCTTGCGCGGCCTCGGGCGGGCCGGTACGGTCCGCCGCTCCCCACTTCTCCGCAGACCTCGGTAGGTGCCCATGCGCTCGTTCTCCACGCTTCTCGTGCTCGCGTCGCTCTCGCTCACGGCTGGCTGCCTTCGTCACGGAAGCGCGGGCGATTCGTGTGAGGCCCCGAGCCTCCAGGATCCCGTCGGCCTCGGCGCGTGCGCCGCCGGCTTCGTGTGCGCACCGGATCCGTCGGGCGCGACCGGTAACGGGCAGAGCGCGCACTGGGACACCGCGACGTGCCGCGCGGAATGCTCGTCGAACGCGGACTGCACGCAGGCGCACACGTCGTGTCGCACGATCTCGGGCAACGAGCCGCACATGGCCTGCATCCCCGACTGAGCCTTCCATCTCCGAGAACCAGGGGATCTCCGAAAACAGGGCGCGCATGCCTTACCCGAAGTCCGAGCGGAGCGCGGCGCAGATCGTTGCGGCGGCCACGCGCGTGCTCGCCGCGAAGGGATACGCGCGCACGAGCCTGCTCGACATCGCCCGTGAAGCGGGGATGAGCAAAGGCGCGCTCCACTATCACTTCCCGACCAAGGAGGCGCTCGTCTCGAAGGTGCTCGAGAGCGCGCTCGAGAAGTTCGCGACGCGCACGCTCGAAGCGTGGGCGCAGAGCCCCGGCGACCCGATGCAGGGCCTGCGCTCTGCCGTGCTCGAGCTCTGGATCCTGCGGCGCAACCGGACCGACGAGGTCGCGGTCGTCGCCGATTTGCTGGCGCAGAGCCTCTACGACCCCGCGCTGCGACCGCAGATCGCGGCGTACTACAAGTTCGCGGCCGACCAGGTGAACACGACGCTCGTGCCGCATCTGGCGCTGCTGGGGCTGCGCACGCGCATCGCGCCCGAGCTGATCCCGCGCTTGCTGGTCGGTCTGCTCGACGGCCTCGTGATGCAGCACTTCGTCGACGATCAGGCGATCGACACGAACGAGCTGCTCAAGGGCATCGAGGCGATCGCTGGCGCGCTCTTCGAGCCGCTGCCGCGATGACGGCCGGCGATCCGCTCTCCGAGATCCGCGCGCAGGATCACGCGATCGGGATCCTGCGAGCGGCGCTGGAGCGGAACAAGCTCGCGAGCGCGTATCTCTTCGAGGGACCGAGCGGCGTCGGCAAGCTGCAGGCGGCGCGCGCGCTCGCTCGCGTGCTCGTGTCCGAAGGCTCGAGCGAGATCGATCGGCGTATCGCTGCCGGCTCGCACCCGGACGTGCGTGTGTTCCCACCGCGCGACGAGGGCGATCGCAACCTGCAGGTCGCGGTCGTGCGATCCGAGATCCTTCCGATCGCGCAGTACGCGCCGTTCGAGGCCAAGCGAGCGTTCCTGATCTTTCCGGAGGCCGACGTCTCGTTTCCCGAGGCGCATCCCGAAGCCGCCAACGCGATGCTCAAGACCATCGAAGAGCCGCGGCAGAACGTGCACTTCATCCTGCTCGCGGAGCGTCCCGATCGGCTGCTCGCGACGATTCGCTCGCGCTGCCAGCGCGTGCGCTTCTCGCGTCTTCCCGATGCCGTGATCGACGGGATCCTCGTCGCGCAGGGCGTGCCCGAGCACGAGCGGCTCGCGGCGATCGCGCTCTGCGGAGGCCGCGCCGATCTCGCGCTCGAGCTCACGAAGGACGGGCTCGCAGACGCGCTGCTCGCGCTCGCGCTGCGCGTGGATGCCGCCGCGGCGTCGGGACGACCGGGCGCGATCGTGTCCGCGGCCGAGGAGCTCTCGCGCTTCGAGCCGGTCGAGCGCGCGCTCGATGCGCTCGCGATGTACTACCGCGACGTCGCCGCGGCCGCGCTGGGCCGTCCGGACGACGCGCTCGCGTTTCGCCATCGCGCATCCGAGATCCGCGCACGCGCCGAGCAGCTCGGTGCTGCGAGGGCAGGGCGCGCCTCGAGCATGCTGCGCGAGCTCGACGAGCAGCTCGAGCAGAACGCGAACAAGGAGATCGCCATCGGCGCGATGCTCGCCGCGATCGGCTGACCGCCCGCGACGCGCTCGACTCCTCTGCCGCTTCGAGCGGGAGAGGGTTGGGATCGAGCTCCCTCAATCCAAGCGGAGGTGGTCTTCGAGCCAGTCGAGGACCGACTGCGTGTCGGGAAAGCTCGGATCCGGGTACATCTGCCCGTTCACGCCTTCGACGATCTTCTTGCCCGCCACCTGATCGACGCGGGCTGCGATTCGATCGAGGAGGCTGCCGAGCGCGACGGCTTCCATGCGCGGCAACAGCAGCGCGAAGCGACGCCGATAGATCGCGATCATGTCGCTGCGGCGCAGCTTCTCGACGACCGACTCGACGACCTTCGCGTAGAGACCCTCGAACGGCTCCGGCACGAGCTGCACGACGACGAGCGCGAAGGGCTCGCCATACCGCTCGGTGAAGGCGCACTGCTCGCGGACGCGCTTGCGGAGCTGCGCCAACTCCGCTCGCTCCTCGGTCGTCAGGCCGGTCTTGCCCTTGCTCCGGTCCGCCCGGGCCTGCTCCACCCAGCCACCCAGTGCTGATGGGGTCAGGTCCAGGTCTCGCGCCACCTCGGCGAGCGTCTTGCCCTCGTCCAGCACCAGCCGCACTGCGCCCGCCTTGAACTCGTCCGTGAAACTACGCCGCTGCCTTCGCTCCTTCGCCATCGTGGCCAACGTATGCGCTTTCGTTTGG
>CAYSCF010000120.1:0-18716 GCA_964429305.1 uncultured Sandaracinaceae bacterium
CTGCGACTCGCACGTGACCTGCACGAACAACATCGGCGCGGCGCCGACGTGCGGTGCGTGTCCGAGCGGCTACACCGGCAATGGCACCAGCGGCTGCGTCGACGTCGACGAGTGCGCGACCGGCAACGGTGGCTGTGACGCGCTCACGACTTGCACCAACAACGAAGGTGCGTCGCCCACGTGTGGCGCGTGCCCGAGCGGATACACGGGCACGGGCGCGACGGGCTGCACGGACGTCAACGAGTGCGCGACCGGCAACGGTGGCTGTGACGCGCTCACGACTTGCACCAACAACGTCGGAGCGGCGCCGACCTGCGGCGCCTGCCCGAGTGGGTACATGGGTGATGGGGCGACCGGCTGTTTCGACGTCGACGAGTGCGCCGTCTCCAACGGTGGATGCGATGTGCTCACGACCTGCACGAACATGATCGGCGCGCCTCCGGCGTGCGGCGCCTGTCCGAGCGGATACATGGGTAGCGGCGCGACGGGATGCGTCGACGTGAACGAGTGCGCGACGAGCCACGGTGGCTGCGATGCGCTCACGACGTGCACGAACAACGTCGGCGCGCCTCCGACGTGCGGCGCCTGCCCGAGCGGATACACGGGTGATGGCGACACCGGATGCGTCGACATCGACGAGTGCGCCACTGGCAACGGCGGCTGCGATGCGCTGACGAGCTGCACGAACCACGCGGGCGCGCCTCCGACGTGTGGCGCGTGCCCGAGTGGATACACGGGCACGGGCGCGACCGGATGTGTCGACATCGACGAGTGCGCTTCCGGCAACGGCGGCTGCGACGCGCACGCGACGTGCACGAACACGGGTGGCGGTCGCACGTGCACGTGCGACGGGGGCTACACCGGCAGCGGTGTGTCGTGCTCGGTGGCGGTCCTCGCGAGCTGCTTCTCGCTCCGCACCGCGGGCATCGCCACGAGTGGTACTTACACGATCGATCCCGACGGCGCGGGCCCGGTCACGCCGCAGAGCGTGTACTGCGACATGACCACCGATGGCGGCGGCTACACCTTCTTGAAGATCGATGCGGGCACCGCAACGGACGCGGTCCACGCCGAGCAGGACTGCGCGTCGCGCGGCATGTCGCTCTTCATCCCGCGCACGCAAGCGCATCTCGCATCGGCGTTCGCGGTCGCGACCAGCGCGTCGATCGGGCCGAGCGGCAGTGCCAACTACCTCTACATCATGGGCATCTACCCGAGCTTCGCGGGCGCGACCTGCGCATCGCAGCCCCTGCAGAGCGCCAACGCGAGCTGTCAGTGGCGCGCGAGCGACGGCGGACAGTTCTGGGTGAGCGCGACGAGCGGGATCACCGAGCCCAACGGCGACAACGCGGTGAACGCATCCATGTACTACCAGTTCGACGCGTCGGGCACGGTGACTTGGTACAACGACATCCCGGCGCCCGGGTACGCATCGACGCAGTACATCTGCTCGACCAACGACAAGCCGTGAGCACGCGGACGTCTCGCCGTGTGCGCGATGCGCACGGCGAGACGTTCCTTCCTCATCGCGGCTCGGCGAGCATCGCGATCACGTGGCTGTTCGGCCGGTAGCGACGCACGAGCTCGGTGTCGTCTTGTCCTGCGCGTCGAGCCAACGCGATCGCGACCGCAGGCGAGCGGCTCATCCCCGCGTCGCAGTGCGCGACGATGCGGGCGAGCCCGCCTCGGTGCCGATCGAACGCGGCGAGGATCGCTCGCGCATCCTCCGCGGTCATCGCGCCCGGCGCGCCCGCGCCGACGTCGAGGAACGAGAGGCGCACGACCTCCAGCGTGTGCTCGTCGATCGGGAGCCTCGCGAGATCGTCGGCGCGCGACGTGATCGAGACGATGAGGTGCGGCACGTCGTGCGGCGCGATGCGCTCGATCACGGCGCGGCTGTAGACGAAGAAGTCCACGCGCGGATCATAGCCGCGCCCGGTCCGATGGTGCCTATGAGCTCGAGTCCAGCTCGCCGGTCGGGGCACTGCGAGACCGAGTTTGACGATCGACACCCGGCGCGAGACGCTCACCGTCGATCGATGCCCTATCGCGACGACGCGCCGCTGGCTCGCTATCCGATCTCCAGCAGTCGGACCTACCTCGTCGCACTGGCGCTCGGCGTCGCGCTCATGCTCGGCGGGCCACTGGTGTTGCTGCTCGCACAGCCGCTGGCGCTCTCGCAGCATCCGATGGGGCTCGTCGTGACGGCGCTGCCCGGGCTGGTGATCGTCCTCGCGTACCTGTCGAGCGCCGGCGCGCATCGCGTCGCAGGCGGACGCGCGGAGATCCTGCTGTATCGCTCGCACGTGGTCGTCCCGGCGGCGTGGGGGACGGCGCCTCTGACGTTCTCGCTCGATGGGCTCGCGCTCGACGGCTCGGTCGTTCGCGGCCGCATCTACGGCGTGCGGGTCTCGGAGGTCCGTCGACTGCTCCTTCGGGGCGATGGACGCGCGCGCACGTTGAGCTCGCGCATGTTCGACGACCCCGAGGCGCTCGAACGCCTCGCGTCCGACATCGAACGCGTGCGTGCGGGCGGTGAGCCCCTGGTGCCCGCCGCAGTCGCCGCGCCCGAGCGCGCCCGACGCGATCGCTACGACGACGCGATCGACGAAGAGCTCTCGAAGCGCTGAGCCGGCTCGCGGCTACTCCGTCACGCGCCGCTGGGAGCTGACCTACGGTGTCGGGGGATCACCCTTCGGGATGGATTGACGCGTTCGTCCCTGTTGCCAGGCGACCGGGGTGTGCGTCCGGCAGCGACGGTGGCCTCTCGCTTCGGGCGCCGGCTCTACGCGTCGGAGGCAGCCCTTCAGAGCCCAGCTGGACGATCACGCGGCGCGCACGACGCTCGGCGCGAACGCCTCGATGGCCTCGTCGCGCGCACGGCGAAGCGTCGCCCGGCTCGGTCGGCCATGGCGCTCGAGATCGTGATCGACGTCGGGTAGATCGACCCTCTCGCGCGCGGCTTCACGAAGGGCCTCGGCCACGATGGATTCCGACTCGGGGCCCAGCTCGGCACGGGCCCACGCGACGATCGCGTAGCCGAGCTGCGCGTGCTCGGCTTCCTCGTCGGAAAGGACGGTGAGCAGCTGAGCAACGACGGGATCGACCGCCCTGTCCGCGCTCACGCGGGCGCTGCGTGCGGCGGCGCCCTCACCGATGCAGCCGTCGATCACCGACTCGCGAAGCAGCGTGCGCAAGAGGCCCCTGCGCGATCGCGGGAACGTCGGCACTCGGGCCTCCGGTAGCGCATCGGGAGCAAGCGCCTCTCCTGCGTAAGCGCTCGCGAGCGCGAAGCACGTGCGGGCGTGGCGGACCTCGTCGGCCGCAGCTCGGGTCGAAGCCTCGCTCAGCGCGGGCGGCGCGCCGGCCGCGATGAGATCACGAGAGAGGCGGCAGAACGCGGCGATGGCGCTGTGCTCGAGTCGCGCGTCTGCGAGCCACTCGGAGGCCAGCTGCGCGCGCGTGATGGCGTCGATGCCAGTCGAGCGTGGAGTCGGGCCTTCGCTCCACGGCGAGCTCATGCGTCGAGAGCGTCCACGACTCGCCCGCCCCGCGATGCGCAGCGGTCGACCATGTGGCCCACCGCCGATGGACATCACTCCGATGAGCGCCAACGTCAACGCGGTCGGTACGAAGACGATGACGCCGAGGACGATGCTGGCGATCGCCATGCCGCGACCCGTGTTCTCTCTGCGTGTGTGCGACAGCGCACGAGCGCCGAGGGCGACGGCCGCCAATGCGGCCAGCGCGACCACGACGTAAGGCACGTAGTAGAGAACGTCTTCGATCGTGGCTGCCCACGTCGGATAGGTGTTGTTCCCGACCTCGTCGTAACAATCGTGCGTGGGGCTCGGGGCGCAATAGGTGTCGAAGACCCACTGGCTGAAGAGGCCGTCGACCAAGAACACGCCTCCGCCGAGCAAGAGCCCCGCGATGGGGAGTGCGATGCCCCAGAGCTCGAGACGCCGGTCCCCCATGATCGCGCCCGTTACCTCGGAAGCTCAGTGGGTATAGACGAACGTGCAGGGGTCGCTACGGAGCGTGAGTGTCCCGCCGCTCAAGCTCAAGCAGTTCGTGCTCGAGCCGCAGTTCGCGGTGCTTCCGTCCGGCCCGATCACGAACGTGAACATCGAGAGGGTGCCGAAGGCGCCCATCGCCATGACGTCGCAGCCGGTCTGCTCCAGCGTGACGTTGCGGTTGTCGCTCGGGCACCCGTCGCCCGACACCGACATGAACGTGTAGTCGCCCGCGATGTTCGGGCACGTGGGCCCAGCGTCCGCGGGGCTCGCCGCATCGACGGCGGTGGGGCCCGCATCGACCGCGTCGGGCGTGGTGTCCGGGTCGTTGCTGGTCGCCGAGTAGCAGCCCACGACGTTGTTCAGGTTGCCGCAGTACTGCGGGTCCGGGCACGTGATCGACTTCCAGTGCCCGCTGTCACACTGCACGTAGTCGTTGCCGTTGCAGTACGCGACGTCCTGTCCGCTCGCGTCGCACGTCGTGCCCCCGACGCTCGTCCCGAGGTCCATCGCCGCGGGCGCCTGCACGTTGTCCTCGAGGCTCGCGGCGCCCATCTGGTGATCGGCGATCGCGTCGGCCGGCGTCGTACCGGTCGTTCCGTGCAGCGCGCGTGTGATGTCCGGTGTCGGGGTCGCGCACGCGAGGGTCAGCACGGCCATCGAAGAAGCACGAAGCAAAGGCGAAGTCATTCCACGCATGAGGCTCTCCATTCGGGGGTGTTCCGAACGACGAAGGCGTCCCCCGAACGCCCGCGCCGTGCGTGTCACTGCTTGGAGTACGTGTTGGAGTCGATGGTGAGCGTCGTCGCGCCGTCGAATGTGACGGTCGGCGCCGCGAGCGCGGCATCGCCGGAAGCGAACGCGTGACTATCGACGTTGTTGCTGGTGTCGGTGCAGCCGGTGGTGCTGGCGCTGCCTGCGCTCGGCGCGATGGTCACCGTCGTTCCACTCAGCGTGTAGGTGCCGCTCGTGTCGGTCGTCGAGGTGCAACCCTGGAGCATCGCGCCCGTTCCGTCGGGGTAGACGTTCGTCTTGTGCATCGTGAACGTCCCACCAGCCGTGAACGTGTACTGCGACGTGAGCGTCTGCATCGCAGTTCCGCTCGCGGTCGTCGTGTACTGCCACGTGCCGACGAGCGCGTTGCCGCCGATGCCCGTGTCTTCGTCCGGCGCAGCGTCCACCCCCGGCGATGCCGCGTCGATCTGGATGACCGGCCCGGTGTCGTTGCCGGGCGTCGGTGCAGCGTCGTTGGCCGCGGGCGAGGACGAGCAACCGATGACGAGCAGGACCGCGAGCGTGACGAGACGAGACATCATTCTACCTCCTAAGTAGACGAGCGAGGTCGAGACTCGCGTGGCGGGCTCTCTCGCACCATGGGCTCCTCGTGAGTGCCGGCGCGACGCGCGCATGCCGCGAGCCGGTCGCGCCATGGGCCGTTCGTGGACGTGGCAATGCGATCGGAGGACTGCGACAATCCCTCTCGTCGTGAAGCGCCGCTCGACCTCCGAGCCCGACTCCGTAACGCCGCCGACGGGCCTGCGCGTCACGCGCGGGGCGCTCGGCGATCGCGACGTCGTGATCTTCAGCTGGCCTCTGGCCGAGCCGCCCACGAAGGGTCCCTTTGCCGACGCGCCGCTCACCGCGGCCGAGCGCGCCGTGATCCACCTCGTGCTCGCGGGCCGCGCGATCGACGACATCGCAGCGCTCCGCGGCACGGGCGCGTCCACGGTGAAGAAACAGATCGCGGCCGCGTACCGGAAGCTCGAGGTCGGCTCGCGAGGTGAGCTCGCCGCGCGTGCGCGGCGCGAGCGCTCAGCGTGACGGTTCTGGCTCGTCGGGCGCTTGCAGCGTCGCCACGAGCTCCACGCGAGTTCCCACGCCGAGCTTCGCGCGTGCGCGCGCCAAGAGCTTGGCGACGGTCGACGGATCGAGACCGAGCTCGTACGCGATGAGCTTGTTCGAGTGGCCCAGCGAGGCGGCCGTGGCGACCTGTCGTTCGCGCGCGGTGAGCGCGCGACGCGTCGCGGGAAGAGGCTCGTTCGGCTGCGCGACGACGAAGCGGCGACCGTCACTGTCGAAGTGATCGAGCACTGACCAGCGACCCTTCACGAGCGCCTGCCACGCCGCGACGGCGTCGGCTCCCGACGCTCGACCACGTCGCGTGCGCGCACGATCTTGAGCGCGCGCCTCGGAGCGAAGCGCCTCACGCGCGAGCTTGCCGCGCGCCTGACCGCTCGCGTGGACGAGCTTGCCCGAGGGCTCGATGATCGCCTCGGCGTGATCGAGCGGCGCGAGCCCTTCGAGCGCGTGCGTGAGGCGCGCGCCGGCCGCCAGGTGTGCGGACAGGCGCGACCAGTCCTCGATCTCCTTCTCCGTCGTGCGCACGCTCGTCGCGCGCAGCTCCCAGCGCGAGAAGCAGCAGCCGCGCAGCGTGACGTCGATCGCGTTGACGCCGAACACGGACCAGCGCGCGGTCTCGCGCGTGAACCAGTCGCTGTCCTCGCTCGGCTCGGGCAAATCGTCGTTGGAGCCGCAGGGCGCGAACGTATGGATCGCACGTCGCATCGCGAGCGGCACGAAGCGGTCGTACTCGTCGTAGAGCGCCGTCGCGGCGGGCGGCGCGCCCGCGGTCCACGCCGGGGCCCAACGCCGGAAGCCGCCATCCGAGCAGTCGACGAAGTACGACGAGATGAAGCCGCGCGCGAACTGGCGCTCCACCGCTGTGCTGGCGCTCGCGAGCCACGCGACCGGCGCTTGCTCGACGCGATACGCTGCCTCCACGACCTCTAGGAGATCCGCGCTCACGACTCAGCTCGTGGCCGAGGGCTGCGAGCGCGCTCTCCCGTGGTCGTTACGTCGGTCGGCGTGCTGGGGTACTCGCTCTGCATGGCGCTTCTTCTCTACGCGCATTGCGCAACGAGAGCGCAGTCGTGATCAAGTCAAAAACCCGCAAACACCTGGCGGCGCATCGCGTCTGCTATCGAGGCGGTGGAGCGCTGACCTGCTGTGTCGGAAGCGCCGTCGCGAAGAACGAGAACGACACCGTCGCTTCGAAGCCGGCGAGACCGCTGCTCCCGCCGAGCAGGAAGTCGGCGCCGACGCGCACCTCGCCGATGGGACGGATCGGCGTCGCGGCGACGGTGTGACCGAAGACGAAGCCGATGTCTCCGTGCCAGAAGCGCCGGTCCACCAGGCTCGCGCTGCCCTGGAGCGCGAAGAACATCCGGCGGTTGGCCTGCACGGCGAGCTGCAGCGGGAAGCGCAGAGTCGGCTCCATGCGCTGGCCGAGCAGGAACTCGCCGATGGCCGCCGTCTGGATGCGGAACCAATGAGCGAGGCGCAGCACGATCGGAAACGAGACCGTGAGATCGGTGTCGCCGTGCGTCAGGGCGGGCACGGTCGTCTGCACGCGGATGCCGGCGTCGATGACGTCCGAGTGCGCGATCCGCAGCGTCGCGAGCGCGCCCGGGTCGCGCAGGAGCGTGTACGTGACGCCGATCTCGAGCCAGTCGGTCAGGCCGACGGCGAGCGCGTTCGGCGCGTTGAGCACGAACTGCGTGCTTTCGACGTCGAACACGAGCGACTGATCGAGCCGGAACGCGCCCTGTGGCAGCGTGAGCGGGCGCTCGACGTAGCGGATCGGAAGGACGTGATCGGGCATCGGTGGATGCACCGTGGACTGCGCGTGAGCGCTCGCGGCGCTCGCGAGGATCGACGCCACGACGATCGCGAAGCTCGCCCTCATCGGGCGCGCCGACGGCGGAGCACGAACGTGCCCGCTGCCACGATCATCATCCCGAGCGCCGAGAGCGAGCGGCCACGCGGCTGCGACGTGCTGCACGACGATCCCGAGCCTCGCACCGTGGAGCTGCCGGTCGACGTCCCGTCGCCCGCGGCGCAGTAGTCTTCGCAGACGGGATCGGGCGCGCGATTCAGCTCGCGCGTCACGATGATCGACGTGCCGATGTCGCCACCGTCCGACGCGGCGAGCGTGAGATCCGTGTCGAGCTCGGCCGCCCTCAGCCGCGTGCGCAGCCGCGTCAGGTACGGCGCGTGGATGGCGTCGGTGACGATGCGCATGTCGGCCATCGCGCTGTGCTGATCGGGCGGCGAGCCGCTGCGGAACTGCGCGAGCTGCGACGCGTTCGGCGTGCGTGCGTACTCCGTCACCCAGTTCGTGCGCGTACCCGTGCCCGAGAACAGCGCGTCCTCGAAGCGCGCATCGTAGTCGAAGGTCCGGGTGGCCCAGTCGAACGTGATCGCGGCGCGATCGACCTCGGCGTTCGGGAACGTCGCGGTCTGCATGCGCGCTTCCGCGAACACGAAGAGCTCGAGATCGACGCTCTCGCCGACGCCCGCCGCGATCATGCGCAGAGGCAGCATCAGCGAGAGGCCCGCAGAACGGATGCGGACGGGCGCCATGCGATCGATGCCGGTGTTCGGGCGCAAGCGGAGCGCGACGAAGCTCATGCCGAGGCCCACGTAGTACGCGATGACCGGCTCCACGTTGACCGGCACTTGGTAGCCGTGCGCATCGAGCCAGACGAAGAGCGCGTTCGGATCGGTGCTCGCGATCGTGGCCGTCTCGTAGGGGCCGACGACGCCTTCGTGCAGGACGTGCACGGGCGTGCCCGCGTCGCCGGCCGCCGTGGCCGATGCCGAGCAGCCGCAGCCGAACGCGCTTTGGCCGTAGGGCGCGCAGGGATCGGGGCAGAACGTCGGCGGCGGAAGCGGCCCGGTCATCGTGATCGTCGTCTCGCCGACGAGGGCCTCGAAGAAGCCGTTGTCGGCGACCTCGACCGTCGGGTTCCCCATGACGGGGAGCACCCAAACGAACTCGCTCGGGCGGCCCGTGAACTGGATCTGGTCCCAGAGCACGCTCTCGACCGGAGAAGAGAGGAACGCCATGCGGTGCGCGTTCACCACCGACACCGTGCCGGTGGGATTGACGGGGTGGAAGCAGCCGCCGCACGCCGATACCGGCTGAGGAAGCGCCGCCAGCGCCGTCAGCGCGACGAGGCACGATCCCAGAGTCCGCGCACGCATGTTGCCCCCAGAGCTGTGCCGTCCCGCGCCAACCGCGGAGCGTCGGCCCTGTTCAGCAATCGGGGTGCCACACCCGTCGAGCGCTCACTCGAGCGTAGGCGTCGAGAGCGCGCGCGCATCGCTCATCGCGACGACGGGCGTGCCCTCCACGACCATGCACACCTCGAACGGCGCGCTCGGCACGACCTCGTAGCTCATGTCGGCGAGCTCGGTCGCGCCGGTGCCGTCGAGCGCATGACGCGCGGCCTCGCGCACGCTGAGATCGCGCCAGCGCATCCCGGCGAGGTGGAACGAGCAGTCGCGACCCTCGACGAGCGCGACGCCCGCCGGGGGATCCGGACGAAAGCGACCGACGACGATGGTGCGCGCGCCGCCGCCACAGCCGGCGAGCGATGCGAGCGCGAAGAGCGGAGCGATCGAGCGAAGATTCATCCCTCCGATACGGGATCCGACCGTGCGCTATTTCGGCCGTGCGTGATACGAATCGAGCGGTGGCGTTCACGACCACACGCAGCGTGCGCGAAGACGGAGCGGTGCAGCTCGAGGCGCCCGATCTGCGGTTCGTGATCACGCGCAACGCGCCCGGCGTGGTGACGGTCGAGATCCACGGCGACGATCGCGATCAGCTCGGCGCGGCGCCCTTCGTCGAGCTCGAGGCGGAGCTCGCGCGGCACACCCCGCTCACCGTGTTCTTCGACACCGAGCGGACGAGCGGTGCGGCGACGCCTGTGCGCGTGGCATGGACGGGCTGGCTCGCGAGCAACCGATCGCGGCTGCGCGCGGTGCACGTGCTGACGAGCACGAGGTTCGTGACGACGGCGATCGACGTGGCGCGCCACTTCTCGCGCACGGGCGAGCTGATCCAGATCACGACCGATCGGGCGGCGTTCGATCAGCTGCGCGAGCGCGCGGGTCGGAAGCGCTGACGGGATCGACGCCCGCGGGAAGCTGGAGGCAGCCCTCGCGCGTTCTCGTGGTAACCATGCCCGCTGCTGCCTTGCGCCGACCCGAGCACACGCTGACGTTCCGTTCGCGGATCGATCTCGCCGACGAGTCGATGCGGCCGACGCGCGCCGAGATCGATCTCGGGGCCATCGCGCACAACCTCGCTGTCGTGCGTAGCTTCGCGGCACCCGCGCGCGTGCTCGCCGTCGTGAAAGCGGATGCGTACGGGCACGGCGTGGTGCCGGTCGCGCTGCGCCTCGAGGACGAAGGCGTCGACGGCTTCGGTGTCGCGCTCGCCGAAGAAGGGCTCGAGCTGCGCGAGGCGGGTGTGCGCGCGCCCGTGCTCGTGCTCAACGGCGTCTACGGCCATGCGCATCGCGACGTGCTCGAAGCGGGGCTGACGCCGGTCGTCTACGATCTCGCGCAAGTCCAGGCGTTCGATCGCGCCGCGCCCGATCGGCCGTATCGCGTGCACCTGAAGGTCGACACGGGCATGACGCGGCTCGGCGTGCCGCTGCGCGAGCTGCCGCGTTTCCTCGAAGGGCTCGCGCGCTTTCCGCGCTGCGTGCTCTCCGGGCTGATGACGCATCTCTCGAGCGCCGACACCGATCCGGCCACGACGGCGGCGCAGCTCGAGCTCTTCGATCAGGCGCGCGCGCTCGTGCTCGCCGCGGGGCACACGCCGGGCACGCTCCACGTCGCGAACACGGCGGCGACGTTGGCCGCACCCGCGTCGCGCTTCGACATGGTGCGCCCGGGCGGCGCGCTCTTCGGGATCGGCATGGGCATGCCCAACGCGCGCGAGCTCCGCTCTGCGATGCGCATCCGCAGCGAAGTGATCTCCGTGCGCGAGATCGAGGCGGGCACGCACGTCGGCTACGACGGAACGTTCACGGCCGAAGGGCCGACCACGGTCGCGACGGTCCCGATCGGCTACGGCGACGGCCTGCCGCGCCAGCTCGGCAACCGCGGCGCGATGCTCGTGCGCGGTGTGCGCTGCCCGATCATCGGCCGCGTGTCGATGGACCTCACCATGCTCGACGTCACGCGCGCCCCCGGATGCGCGATCGAGGACGAGGTCGTGATCCTCGGCGCGCAAGGAAGCGAGGCGATCACCGCCGACGAGATCGCGACGCTCTCCGGCACCATCGCGTACGACGTTCTCACCGCCGTCTCGCGACGCGTGCCGCGCACGTATCGCGAGGAGTGACGTACTTCGTCACAGTCCACTCCGCTGCCTGACGAAGCCCGGAACGCGCTATAGAGGACGTGTGGCCGAGCCCGCCGCGCCCAAAGAACCGACGATCGAGCCGGCCGTGCGCCCGCCGAGCCCGATCGTGGCGCGTCTCGTCTCGGTCTTCGACTACTTGGTCGCGATGCCGCTCGCGCTCTTCGCCGAGATCGGCACGCTCGGTCGGCTCGCCGTCGAGACGTTCCTCTGGGCGATCCGGCCGAAGTACCGCTTCTATCGGTTGATCGACTCGATGGAGTTCATCGGCGTGCAGTCGATCGCGATCGTCGGCCTCACGGGCGCCTCGGTCGGGTCCGTCTTCTCGCTGCAGCTCGTCGATGGCTTCCGTCAGTTCGGCGCCGAGAACCAGACGGGCTCCGTCATCGGCGTCGCGCTCGCCCGCGAGCTCGCGCCCGTGTTCGCCGCGCTGATGGTGAGCGCGCGTGCGGGCAGCTCGATCGCGACCGAGCTCGGCTCGATGCGCGTCTCGTCGCAGATCGACGCGCTCACGACGATGAGCGTGAACCCGGTGCAGTTCCTGATCGTGCCGCGCGTGCTCGCCGGCATGCTCACGGTCCCGGTGATGGCGCTGCTCTTCAACCTCATCGGCCTCGTCGGCGCGTACACGGTCGCCGTGAACATCGACGGCCTCGACGGCGGCGTGTTCATCGAGAAGGTGCGCTGGTTCGTCGACCCGAACGATCTCTTCCAGCTGCTCTTCAAGTCGATCATCTTCGGCTTCACGCTGACGTTGATCGCGTGCCGTCAGGGCTACTACGCGACGGGCGGCGCAGAGGGCGTCGGCCGCGCGACGAACCGCGCCGTCGTGCAGAGCGCCGTCGCGATCCTCGTGCTCGACTACGTCATCACGAGCACGCTCTTCGTCGGCTGAGATGGCGATGGAGACCGCGCAATCGGAGAGGAAGGCGCCCGACCCGAACGCCGATCCGATCCACATCCGCGTGCAGGACCTCAAGAAGAGCTACGACGGCGTCGAGGTCTTGCGCGGCGTCACGTTCGACATCTATCGCGGCAAGACGAACATCGTCATCGGCGGCTCGGGCGCCGGCAAGAGCGTGCTCACGCGCCAGATCCTGCGGCTCGAGAAGCCGGACTCGGGCCACATCCTCGTCGACGGCGTGGACATCGTGGATCTGGACGACTGGAAGCTCGTGCCCATCCGCAAGAAGTTCGGGATGGTCTTCCAGTTCGGCGCGCTCTTCGACTCGATGACGTGCTTCGACAACGTGTGCTTTCCGCTGCGCGAGCACACCAAGATGTCGCGCAAGGAGATCCACGACCGCGCGCAGCAGCGGCTGACCGATCTCAACGTCGCGCAGGCCGGGCCGAAGCTGCCGGGGCAGGTGTCGGGCGGCATGCAGAAGCGCGTGGCGCTCGCGCGCGCGTTGGTGCTCGAGCCGGAGATCCTCGTCTACGACGAGCCGACGAGCGGCCTCGATCCAGTGAGCTCGCGTCTCGTCGACGATCTCATCGCGGAGACGAGCGACAAGTTCGGCGTCACGAGCCTCGTCATCACGCACGACATGGCGAGCGTGTTCAAGATCGCCGACTGGGTGAACATGCTCTACAAGGGCAAGATCGAAGAGAGCTGTACGCCCGAGGACATCCTGAAGACGAAGAACGCCGTCGTGGTCGACTTCCTCAAAGCGTCGGGCGTCGAGACGAAGAGCTGAGCGGGAGCTGACACTGCTGGCCTTCGCCGTCCTCGCCTTCACCACGATCTTCTCGATCGTCGATCCGTTCGCGGTGATCGCGCCGTTCCTCGCGATGACGGCGGGCGACACGACCGAGAAGCGCCGTGCGATCGCGCTGCGGGCGAGCCTGGTCGCGTGCGGCGTGCTCGTGCTCTTCGCCGCGGCGGGCGCGCTCGTGTTCGACGTCTTCGGCATCACGATGCCGGCGTTCCGGATCGCGGGCGGGATCCTGCTCTTCTTCAGCGCGCTCGACATGCTGCGCGCACGCTTGCCTCCGTCGCGCGCGACCGCGGACGAAGAGCAGGAAGGAAAGGACACCGACGATCCGTCCGTGACGCCGCTCGCGATGCCGCTGCTCGCCGGGCCGGGCGCGATCGCCAGCGTGATCATGCTGACGGGCCGCGCGGAGAGCCTCGCGGAGCATGCGCTCGTCTATGGCTCGATCGCGATCACGTGCCTCGTGACGTTCCTCGTGCTGCGCGCATCGGAGCGCATCGCGAAGCTGCTCGGGCACACCGGCATGAACGTGCTGACGCGCTTCATGGGCCTGATGCTGGCCGCGCTGGCCGCGCAGTTCGTCCTCGATGGGCTGCGCGCCGCGTTCCCGATGCTCGTCGGCGGCGCTTGACGCTCGCCGAACGTCGCCGCACGCGCGACGAGATCGGGGCTGGCGATCCGAGCGGCCACGTCGGCGCGGTGCGCTTCGTCTCTCCGACGGTATCCCGAGTCGCGAGCTTCCGCGTAGACTGCGCGCGTGACGCGTCTAACTCTGTTCGCCCTCATGGCGATCGCGGTCATCGGCTGCGACACGTTTCCGCGCGCGATGACCTACGCCACCGTCCCCAGTCACGCGATGCGCGGCGTGTGGATGGAGTACGCCGTGTATGCGCCGGCCGACGTCGGCATCGACGAGCACCTGCCGATCGTCGTGTTCCTGCACGGCGGCGGTGACGGTCCCGATTGTCTCGATCGCGCGGGGCTCGGCCTCTCGTTGCAGAGCGCGATGTCGCGCGGCGAGATCCCGCGTGCGGTCGTGGTGGTGCCCGAGGGCGATCTCGGCTTCTGGGCCAACTGGTACGACGGCTCGCGCCACTACGAAGACTGGGTGATCGAAGAGCTGATGCCGCGCGTCGCGCGCCAGTTCCACACGGCCGCGTGCCCCGAAGGCTGTCACCTCATGGGTGTCTCGATGGGCGCCGAGGGCGCGCTGCGCATCGCGATCCACCGACCGGGGACGTTCGCGTCCGTCACGGCGATCAGCGGGCCGGCGCTCGACACGGACCATCGAATCGCGTTCATCAACGACCCGCTGAACAACATCATCATCCCGACGCAGCACGTGTTCGGCCCGCCGCGCCCGCGCTCGCGGATCGAGGCCGACGATCCCTTCGTCGTGTGGCGCAGCCCAGGCGCATTGCGTGGATCGCGCCTGATGATCGCATGGGGCACGCGAGATCGCGGCAGCGTTCGCGAAGGGTCGGCGGCGCTCCACGCGCATCTCGAGCAGTACGGCGTGCCGCACACGTTCGAAGAGTTCGACGGCGAGCACGGATGGCGCTGGTGGAGCCCGCTGATCCTGGAGCAGCTCCACACGCAGCTGTCGCCGCAGGCGCCCACTCCCCACTGAGTCGTTCGAGCTATCGACGGCCTTGCTTGCGGCGGTCGTCGCCGATCGGCGTCGTCTCGTCTTCCCACTCTTGCGGGCCGACCACTGGCGGCGTGGGGCCGTCTTCGGTGTGGCCTCCGATCATCGTGCGGTCGTCGTAGTCGTCGGACGGCGGGATCGTGTCGCGGGCGACCGGTGGACGCACGGCTTCGCGCGGACGCGGGGCCGTTGCGGCGTCGCGCTCTCTCGCGCGCGCGAGCAGCTCGCCGCTCGGCTCGGCGTGCTTCGTCGTCATCAGCTCTTCGGGCGGAAGGCGGTTGCTTCCCGTCGTGTCGGCGAGCGCCTCGAGCTTGTCGAGCTGTGCTGCGAGCTGCTCGCCGTTGAAGTCGAGCGTCGGCGACGACGTGTCCGCGTGCAGATCGAATCGCGGCCCGCCGAACATCGTGCGGTCCGCGAAGTCGTCGTCGTCACCGTAGGCGGGATGCTCCGACGGGCGCACCGGCGGCCCGGACGACATCGGCGCCGCGGACGTGGTGGGTGGCATCTGCCGAGCTCCGGTGGCTCCGATGATGGGCGAGGGCGCCTGCATCTTCGGCATCACCACGCGCGGCCCGCTTCCTTGCGAGCCGGGCGGCTTGTTCGTCGCGCGCGTCGAGCTCGGCTCGCGGGGCTCCGCGTGGGAGACGTGGCGCGAGGGCGGCGTCAGCAGCGTCGTGTCGGGCCCCGGTGCCGGGAG
Organism: uncultured Sandaracinaceae bacterium; assembly: GCA_964429305.1. Classification (GTDB taxonomy): domain Bacteria; phylum Myxococcota_A; class Polyangia; order Polyangiales; family Sandaracinaceae; genus JBBSAT01. Next base: position 15,296 of record CAYSCF010000120.1, read on the forward strand.
CTCGAGCAGACCGATCGGCGGGATCGTCTTGCGGCTCTCTTCGGGATCGGGCTCGTCGTCTTCTTCGATCGGCGGCGGGCTGATCGACTCGGGCTCCGGCTGGAGCTCGTCGTCGTCGAGCACGTCCTCGTCGTCGTCGTCGTCGAGCTCGCCCGGATCGAGCTCTTCGGCGTCGGCGAGCGAGAACGAAGACGGCGGCGGCGGATTGGCCATCTCCGAGAGGCGGATCTCCGCGGTCGCCGCGCGTGGATCGCGACGTCGCGCCGAGCCCGAGACCTCGACCTCGGGAAAGAGCGCACGCATGTACGCCGACACGCTCGGCGCGCCGACCATCGCGTTCACGAGGTAGCCGGTCTCTTCGAGATCGTCGTGGAATTCCTGCGCCGTCCGGTATCGCTTATCGCGATCCTTCGCGAGCGCCTTCATGACGACGCGGTCCAGCTCGATCGGGATCGCGGGATCGAGCGAGCGCGGCGAAGCGACCTTCGCCTGGAACACCTTCTGGATCGTCTCGCGATCGTTGCTGCCCAGAAAGAGTCGCTCGCCGGTGAGCATCTCCCAGAGCAGCGTGCCGGCCGCGAACACGTCGCTGCGCTGATCGATCGGCACGGTCGTCAGCTGCTCGGGCGACATGTACGCGAGCTTGCCCTTGATGATCCCGGCCTGCGTCTGCACGGCGCGACCGGCCGCCTTCGCGAGGCCGAAGTCGGTCACCTTCACCTGCCCGTCGTACGAGACGAGCACGTTCTGCGGCGAGACGTCGCGATGGATGATGTAGACGGCCTCGCCGTCGTGGCCGCCGCCGCCCTTGTAGTGCGCGTGGTGCAGCGCCTCGCACACCTTCATCCCCGCGTGCAGCGCGATCTCGAGCGGCATGCGGCGGCCGAGCTGCGCCTCGCGATCCTGGATCTGGCGGAGGTCGCGCCCGTGCACGAGCTCCATCGCGATGAAGTAGTCGTCGCCGAAGCGACCGAGATCGAAGATGCCGACGATGTTCGGGTGCGAGAGCTGCACCGCGATCTTGGCCTCGTCGATGAACATCTTCACGAAGTCCTCGTCCTCGGCGAGGTTCGGAAGGATTCGCTTGATGGCGATCGGTCTCTCGAAGCCCTCGGCGCCGAGCGCGTTCGCTCGGTAGACTTCGGCCATTCCGCCGATGCCAATCCGCTCGAGGAGCTCGTACTCGTGCTCGCCCGACATTCGCTCGCTCAGAGTAGCGCCGAGTGAGGCGTCCTGATACCGCCAAATCTCCTCTCCGTGAGGACGTTGCCCGCGCCATCGATGTCGGAGACCATGGCGGGATGACTTTTCGCGCGGTGCTCGGTGCTCTGGCGATCGTGGGGACCCTCGCGGCGCAGCCCGTTCCGGCTCACGCCGATCGCCAGAACTGCGACATCGGGCCCGCCTCCTCGTCACGGATGTGCGACACGCCGCTCGACTGCACCACGCGCAGCCAGTGCTTCACGGGGCCCGGCACCGACGATCACACCTGTCAGGCGATCACGGTGGGGAGCGTCACGACGCGCGAGTGCATTCCGCAGTGCTCCACGATGTTCGCGTGCGGTGGCAACGACCAGTGTCCGGTGATGAACGGCATCGCCGGCACCTGCAGCCCGACGATCACGTCGCCTCAGATCTGCATCTGGACGACGACCTCGACGTCGGTGCCGGCGTATCAGCAGATCTCGTACTGCGCCGGCGGGGGGCACATCTCCGACTCGAACATCGGCGCGTGTCATCGCCTTCCGCGCAGCTCGCCGAGCGTCTACACGCCGGATTACTTCCAGGGCGACTGCGACGACGACGGGTGCCCGAACGGGTTCGACACGAACCCGTGTCATGCCGACGATGGCGCGTGCACACCCGCGATGGGCGAGCGTGCCGAGTCGCCCTGGTGCGCTCCACTGCCGGCTCTCGCATGCGACGTCAGCACGGCTGGCGTGATCATGTGCGGCGATGCGCGACCCTGCACCGTCGGGGCGACCTCGCCGCTGCCGTGCGGGTTCGGGGCGTGCGAAGCCGAATGGAGCGACGTCCCGCGCTGCCGGCCTCCGTGCAGTGACTTCTTCTTGTGTGCCGTGGGCGCGAGCTATCCCGAGCAGTGCCCGCAGCTGAACGGCCAACCGGGGACGTGCGTCCCGTTGCCCGCCGCGATCCCGGCGCCACCGCTTCGCGACGGCTACTGCACGTACTCCGACTTCACCGACGCTAGTTGTGCCGGGACGACGCTGACACCGTCGTGCTTCCAGCCACCGGGAATGACCCGCCTCACCGACGATTTCTTCGCAGGGGACTGCGACCGTGACGGCGCGCCGAACGGCTGCGACGACGCGATCTGCATGGCTGGCGGCGGCACGAGCACGTGCAGGCCGGAGCCCGGGCCTGGCTGCACGCCGAGCTACACGCCGCCGCCCGATGCGGGCCCCGGGCCCGACGCGGGCTCCGACGCCGGCGACGATGCCGGCGAGGACGCCGACACGGGCGCCGATGCGGGGCAAGAGCCCGGGACCGACGGCGGCAGCAACGTCACGCCGACCGACACCGGCAGCGGCGGCATGGACGCGGGCGCCAGCGGCGGTCCGGTCGCGAGCTTCGCCGGCGGTGGCGGATGTCGCTGCGCGGTGGGATCGCGTCAGGCTCCGCTGGGCTCGATCGTCCTCGCGCTCGCGCTCGGGATCGTCATCGCGCAACGACGCCGAGCACGGTGATAGGCTCGGCGCGCATGCCGGTCGACGTCGTCTTCATCGAGCCCTGCTTCCCCGCCAACCAGCGCGAGTTCGTGCGTGCCCTGCACGCGGTCGGTGCGCGCGTCACCGGGATCGGAGAGCGGCCCAAGAGCTCGCTCGATCCCGAGATGCGTGAGTGGCTCACGCACTACGAAGAGGTCAGCAACGTCACGAGCGAGGCGGAGATCGAGCGCGTCGTACGCTGGCTCCAGGGCCGCGTGCAGGTCAATCGCCTGGAAGCGGTCGTCGAGGCTCACGTGATGACGGCGGCCAAGGTCCGCGAGACGCTCGGCATCCCCGGCACCAGCGTACGCACGACGTGGCTCTGCCGTGACAAGCCCTCGATGAAGGAGGTGCTGCGCGAGGGCGGCGTCCCGACGGCCGCCTCGCTCGGCTCGAGCGATCCGGGAGAGATCCGCGCGTTCGCGAAGTCGGTCGGCTATCCGCTGATCCTCAAGCCGCGCGATGGTGCGGGCGCGAGCGGCACCTCGAAGGTGACGAACGACGCGGAGCTCGAAGAGGGGCTCTCGACGATGGGCGTCGGCCGCGGTCGCAGCATCGCCGTCGAAGAATTCATCGAGGGCCACGAGGGCTTCTACGACACGATCACGATCGGCGGCCGCGTCGTGCACGAGTTCGTCTGCCACTACTTCCCCAACGTGCTCGAGGCGATGCGCACGCGCTGGATCAGCCCG
>CAYSCF010000121.1:0-6679 GCA_964429305.1 uncultured Sandaracinaceae bacterium
GCGATGCACCACGCGGCGGCGGAGCATGCCGAGGTGATCGACCATGAGCTTGCCCTCGAGGTGATCGAGCTCGTGCTGGATCGCGACCGCGAGCAGGCCTTCGGCCTCGAGCTCGAACACGTTGCCGTCGCGGTCCTGCGCCGTGACCCTCACGCGCTCGTTGCGATCGATCTCTTCGTGGATGCCCGGGAAGGAGAGGCAACCCTCTTCCCACGTGATGTCGCCGTGACGCTCGACGATCTCGGGGTTCACGAAGACGCGCAGGTCGCTCGGCTCGTCGTCACCGGTCGCGATGTCCACGATGAACAGTCGCTTGCTCTCACCGATCTGAGGCGCAGCCAGCCCGACGCCGGGCGCCGCGTACATGGTCTCGGCCATGTCGTCGATCAGCGCGTGCAGCGAGGAGTCGAACGTCTCGACCTTCACGCCGGGCGTGCGCAGGCGCTTGTCGGGGTAGTGGAGAATCTTGCGGACAGCCATCGGGTGGTCTCGGCCTCCAACCTACACTGCGTTGGACGGGGCGGCACCCGGTCGAACAGCCGATGTGCCGGAAAGCGCACGCGCATAGGCCTCTCGAAGGCCTCGATCTCCCAGCACTTCCAGGGCTTCGTCGAGGGCAGCGAGCGCCGATGTGCGCAAAGGCTCGAGGCTGCCGAGGCCGATCTCGTCGAGCGGGAGCGCGGCCAAGAGGGCCTGCCGACGCTCGTGGGCCGAGGCGATCTCGTCTCCGCTCGCTCCGTGGGCCACGCCGAGCAGGGTGAAATAGTCGGCGTCGTCGGCGCGGGCCGCGTGCTCTCGCACGATCTGCTCGGCGATGCGCGCATCGACCGCCGTGCTCTCGGCCGGGCCCGGCGCGACCGTCAGTGCGCCGGCGGCCGTGAGCAGCGCGGCGACGCCGGCGATCTCGGGTGCCAGCCGTGCGGCGCGCGCGAGATCGAGACGCGAGAGACCTTCGTCGGCCGTCTCGAAGAAGCGCGAGACGTCGGCGCTGACACCGAACGCCGCTGCCGTGCCGCCGAGCGCGCGCGTGGGCTCGAGCCGGCCGCGCGGTCCGATCGGTGCGAGCAGCGCGAGAACCTCGCCGTGCCCGCGGATCGACGACACGAGCTGACCGATCACGCGACCGCTCGATCCGAGCCGCGAGGGGAGATCCTCGTCGCGCGTCGCGTGGAACACGGCTTCGCCCTCCGCGAGCAAGAGCACGCGGCAGAGCACGTCTCGCTCGCCCCGCGCGATGGCGAGCAGCTCGCCCGCGGTGGTGAGCTCGCCTCGCTCGACCAGCATCGACAGGCGCGCACGCGCGGATGCTTCGTCCGACGCGGCACGACCGAGCCGAGCGAGCGCGGCTCTCGCGACGGGGCCTTCGATCTTCGCGAGCTCTCCGCGCGAGAACGTGAGCTCCACGTCCAGCGCCGGCGACGTCACGATGGCGCGCGTCGAGGCTCGGCTCAGCACGAGGGTCGCGATCGCACGCATCATCGCGCCCGGCGCGAGCGGCAAGCGACGCGCGCCTGCGGCATCGAGCGGCCCGAGCGCCTCGTCGTCCGGCACGGCTGCGATCGGCTCGATGCGCGGGGGCAGCGGGTTCGGGATCTTGTAGCCCTGGCCGAGACTGAGCGGCGTGCCCGGCGATGTCTTCTTGTCGCGCTCGGCAGGCGGCTCGCTCGCGGGGCGATGCACGCGCGGCGGTGCCGACGAGACCGACGCACCGAGCACCGACGAGAGCGGAGCGACGACGAAGAGGCCCTCGTCCTCGCCTTCGCCTTCGGGGCTCGCGTCGTCGAAGAGGTCGTCCGGCACGAGCTCGCGCGCGCTCGCTTCACCGGCGGGGATCGACACGTCGATGGCCGCGAGGCCGGGGAACACGCGGCGGTCCGCGGCGATCAGCAACGCGCGCAGCGCGTCCGAGATCGGCGCCTGTGCGAAGTCGGCGGTGCTCGAGATCTGGCTCGAGCCCGAGCCCGTGGTCACGACGCTGACGGGCGCCTCCGATCGGCGCTCGACCTGCGATACGCCCGTCGGCTGCGGCGGCGACGACGCGCGCGGCGCAGGCGCCGAGTCGCGCTCGGCTCGCTCGCTCGGCTCGCCCATCGATCGGATCGCGGAGACGCCGCTCGGATCGTCGCGCTCTTCGGCCGCGTCCCGCTCGCGCAGCTCCAGCGTGTGCTCGGGAACGCGCTCGACGTTCGAGCTGTGATCGCGGAGATCGCGCAGGAGCCGACGCGCGCCGAGCACGAGTCGCTCTTCGTCGATCGGACGCGGCAGCACGAGCTCGGCGCCGAACGCCGGGCCTTCGGGGATCGGCGTCGTGCCCTCCGGCGTGCCGAGCAGGATCACGGGCACGTCGGGGCGGCGGCCGTCGTCCCGCAGGCGTCGGAGCATCGCCAGCGCGCCGGGCGCGTCCGCAGCCAGGACCAGCAGATCCGCACGTGTCTTGTCGACGTCGCGCAGCTCGGCGGTGGCCACGTCGAAGCCCGCACCGACCAGCGCGGCCACGATGGCCAGGCGCTCCGATCCCGGGTCGACGACGTCGATTCGCACGGCGCGACCCTACCGGAAAACGGCGACTCTGGGCCAGATCAACGGCGCACGGAGGCGCGCCGGCGTGATCATCGCTTCGCGCGACGCTTCGTCGGCGGCTTCGGCGCCGGCATCGCGCGCGCATGCGCTTCCGTGAGGACACGCGCGAGATCCGCCTCGCTCACGGTGGTCAGATCGACGGTCGTGTAGCCCATGCGTCCCCAGCCGCCGGGCACCGGCGAGAACGCCTTCGGCAGCTCCTCGCAGACGGCTTCCTGCAGATCGCGATCGAGCAAGAGGTTCGCGGACCCGCCCTGCGGAGGCATCGTCGCGAAGATCTTCCGCTTCGTCCGGAACGCGACGCGCTCCATGTGCGGGACCTCGAGCGCCTCCGGCAGCGAGAGCGCGAGCTTGCGGAAGCGTGCGGCGGTGATCATTCGACGCCGATCTCGCGGCCCTCGACCTCGTCCGCCTCGCGACAGAAGCCCGCGAACGCGGCGTACTGCGTGGGCGTGACGCGCATGCGCGGGACGCGGACGTGACGCTCGAGCGTGAAGCCGTCCTCGGTGCGCGTCGTGATGTAGTGCGCGGTCGCGCCGTTCGGTCCGCCCATCTCCGCCTCGGCGTCGGGCAACGACGTGACCTGCGCGCCCGCTGGCACGTGCGCGTGCAGCGTCAGATCGATCGCGAGCGAGGGCGAGACGATCTGCACCGTCGTGCGCGTGGCGAGCCGCGCGAACGCGTTGCTCAGCTGCGTCGGGATGAGCGCCGGCAGCATGCGGCGACCGTTCGCCACGTGACCGAGGCGTCCGACCTCGAACTCGTAGTGCAGCACGAGCGGCTGGTCGTGCTCTTCGCGGCCCGTGATGCGCAGGCTCGTCATGTGCGCGCCCGGCAGGATGCGCGACACGTAGCCTTCGTCGAATGCGTCCTCGAGGTTCGCCTCGGGCACGCCCTCGAGCTGCGTGCGCCAGAGCGCCGCGCCGGCGCCACGGAACGTCTCCTGTACGTCGAAGCGCGCTTCTCCACCCTCGTCGAGGGTCATGTCGACGACCACCGTTCGCAGATCGGTCTCGACTGGCGGCATCGTCACGGTCGCGCGCTCGGCGCTCGCGTTCAGCATCAGCGCGTCCATGCCGCGCAGGTTCGGCGGGATCGTCCCGAACGCGGCGCCGCGCTGTCCCGTCGCGATCCAGATCGGCCCGTCGTTGCTCTGCATGCGGATGAGCAGCGACGAGTAGCGCTCGTCCTCCGGCACCGGGCTGTCGGTCGAGTCGCCCGCGAAGTCGCGCACGAGCGCGAGCTCGGCATCGATGCCCGCGAGATGCAGGAGATAGAGCAGGACGCGCGCGCGGCTGCCCGTGCGCGTCGCGACCATCGTCGGCGCTTGCTCGAAGAGCGCGCTGCTCGACTCTTCCATCTCGGTCATGACCCACTCGTAGAGGCGCGCGGCGCGCTGCTCGGCGGTCGTCGCGCCATCGGGCGATGCGGTCTCGTGCACGAGACGCTCGGCGGCCGGATCGCGGATCTCGCGATCGATCAGCACGTCGCGCAGGCTGTCGACGTACTGCTGCCACGTCGCGTGGTAGCCCCAGAGCACCGACGGGAAGAACTCGGTCGGCGACACGGTGCTCGGCTCGCGCACGAACGGCTCGCTCTGGTGCACGGCCCAGCGATAGACACGCAGATCGCCATCGTCGCTCGTCTCGGTCTCCGGTGCGGCGCCGCGCGGATCGACGACGATCTCCATGTCGTGCGGCGCGACGAGCGTGAGGCTCGACGACTCGAAAGGCGTCTCGTAGTTGCGGAAGTAGAAGCGCTCGCCCGTGACGCCGCCGCCGTACGCGGCGGGCGCCGGCTCGGTGCGCAGGTACTCGAACTCGACGTAGTCGCCCGTCGCGACGGTCGGCAGCTCGATGTGCTCGATGCCGGCGATCTGATCCGGCTCGAGGCGCGTGCCGTCGGCCTTCACCGTGCGGAGCGTGAGCAGCTGCGCGCCCGCGGGCGGCGAGAACTGCGCTTCTTGCTCGGCGGCTTCGTCGGACTGCACGTGGATGATGTTGTGCGTGAGCTCCAGGATCGATCCGTCCGGGAACAGACGCGTCACCGTGTAGTCGAGCACGAGCACGCGCGGCGCCTGGTAGTGATGGCCCGACGCCTCGAACTCGCGGATCACGGCCGCGCCGTCGCGTCGATACGCTTCGAGCGGCGAGACGCCGAGCGCGGCGCGCTCGATGCGGAACAGGTCCGCCATCGACTCCGGCTCCTCGCGGTGCGCGCGCGCGAAGCGCTCGGTCGCCTGATCGCGATGACCCGCTGCGAGCGCGAGATCGGCCTGCATCGTGACGACGCTGAGCGACTGCGGCATCAGCTGCTCGAGCTGTGCGAGCAGAGCCTCGGTCGCCGCGCGATCGCCGCGCGCGCGCGCGAGCGTGAGCTGACCGTCGAGCACTTGGTAGCGATGCGTGTTGGGCTCGAGCGCGGCCAGCCGCGCCAGCTCCGTCGAGGCGTCGTCCCAGCGGCGCTGGCGAACGAAGTGCTGCAGACGCGCGTCGCTGCGTGCGTCGCACTCGGTCACGACGCGCTCGGCGAGCGGCGCGGCCTCGCCCTCGTGGCTGCGACGGATGGCAGCATCCATGGTCGCCGAGATCGCAGCGCACGACGTGGGCGTACGCGCGAAGAGGGACGCGATCTCCGCGTCGGCCTGTTCGAGCCACCCGGCGCGCTGCAGGATCTGCGCGATCGTGATCGCGAAGAGCGGCACCTCGGGGAACTCGGTCTCGGCCGTGCGCAGCTGCGGCAGCGCCTCGCGCGTGCGGCCGCCGAGCGCGTCGAGCACGAGCAGCTGGAAGCGCGGATACCACGCCGTCTCGTCCCGCGAGCGCGCGACCTCGAGGAAGCGACGCGCATCGTCGCCGCCGAGCGCGCTGCCGCGGATCGGATCCGTCATCGCGACCGTGCTCGCGATCACGAGCGGGACCACCGCCGCGTCGTCGCCTTCGGTCATCGGCGCGAGCACCTCGCGCGCGGCGATGTAGTCGCTGCGCCCGATGTCGACCGCTGCCGTCAGCGCGCGCTGGAAGTAGCCGTCGGTCGCGAGCGCGACGTCGTGGCCGTCGCCGCTCGGAAGGTTGCCGCGGGATGCACCGGGGAACGCCGCGAGGATGACGAGCGGGTTCGGGTGACGCGAGGCGACCTTGACCATGAAGCGGTGCGAGCCCGCCGTGAGCGTGAGCTCGTGCCAGGTCGTGCGCGCGACGAGCACCGAGCGCCGATCGACGCGTGCGGACGGAACGTCGTCGACGAAGAGCTGCACTGCGTTCGGGGTCTCGAGACGGATGAGGTACGGCCCCGTGCTCGGGACCTCGATCGTCGTCTCGGCGTACGTGATGCCCGCGCCACCGACGGGGCCGTTGCCCATGTGCAACGCGCAGCCGGCGGTCTCGATGTCGCGCGTGGCGCGCGTGCGACGCGCGGGCCCTAGGTCGTAGCTGTCCGCGAGCGGTCCATTCTCTTCGGGCGGGAGCGCGTCGTCGAACGCGAGCAACGCGCGCGGACCGAACGGGCCGGCGACGCGCCACGTCGTCTGGCAACCGACCTCGGCCGAGAGCGCTCGTGTGCGCGCGACGTCGCCGTGTCGGTACGCGAGCTCGATGAGCAGCTGTGCGAGCGTGAAGCGCGCGGCGATGCCCGCGTTGCCCGGATGATCGACGATCGGCGCGATGCGCGCGGCGACGATCGACGCGAACTCGGGGACCGAGCCGTCGTAGTCGGAGATCGCGCTCGCGGCGGCCTCGGCGAGCTCACTCGCGCGCGGGTCGTCGCTCGTGACGCTCGTCTCGACCGTGCGGAGCACGGCCTCGAGCCCCGCGCCGAGACGCCCGTGCGCGTTGTGCTCGAGCGCGGACAGGAAGTACGTGCGCGGGTCGTTCGGGCGCAGCTCGAGCGCGCGATCGATCGCCGCGCGCGCTGCGGTCGCATCGCCGCTCGGCGCGAGCAGCTCGCCCTCGGCGAGCGCGTAGATCGCGTTCGGATCGTTCGGGTTGTCGTGCGCGTGGCGCCGGATGTCGTCGATGCCCAGCAGATGCGGCGTCGTGCCGGTGTTCGTGGGGCATCCCGCGAGCAAGAGCACGAGCGAGAGCGAGAGCGAGAGCGAGAG
>CAYSCF010000121.1:6779-18579 GCA_964429305.1 uncultured Sandaracinaceae bacterium
GAGCGAGAGCGAGAGCGAGAGCGAGAGATGCCTCATCGCGCACCTCCGATCATCACGACGCGTTGTCGCAACATGGCATCGGCTCTTCCGATCCATTCGCGGAACGCGCCGTACTGGTCGGCGGGCACCGTGTCGGCGTTCAGCGCGAGCTCGGTGTGAACGACGACGTCGTTGCCGGTGTGGGTCGCGGTCATCGCGAAGTGACCGAACGGCGAGTCCGCGACACCGCCCTCGGGCAGCGCGCCGATCGTGTAGCCGCTCGGCGCGTGCAGCGTGCGGTCTTCGACGTAGCTGCTGCGCCCGCCGAGATCGAGCGTGAAGTGGCGCGCATCGGTCCGTGCGAAGAGCGTCGTGAGATCGTCGAGCACCGAGCCCGGCACGCGCAGCCCGTCGGCGTCACGCACGGCGAAGCTCGGCACGCGCGCCGTGTACTGGTAGCGAACCGGGGTCTCGAAGTTGGTCAGGTCTTCGAACGACTCGCTCGCGACCTCGACGCCAGGGAAGATGCTTCGCATCGCGCGCTCGAAGCGCTCGTGACGCGTGCCCTGCGTCTGGTACTGCGAGCGATAGCCGGGCGCTTCCGAGCCGCGCACCTCTTCGTGCCCGGTGAGCCGCGCCGATCCGTCAGCCGACATGTCGACCGTCAACGTGCGCGTGCGTCGATCGTGATCGGACGGCAGCTGCGGCGAGCGACGCAGCTCGGCGCCGTCGGGACCCACCACGAGCACCGTCACGCCCTGATCCATCTGCGGGAAGTCGGTCGTCCCGCTGAACTCGGCCGTGCCGTCGAGAAAGAGATCGAGCTCGGGCACGTACGCGATCGCGTGATCGAAGATCGAGAGCGACGCCGGCAGATCCGTGATCGCGCCGTTGTGCCGCGTGCGCACGAGCACCATGCGCGCGTCGATGCCCGCCGCCGTGAGCATCGTGTAGATGAGCGACGCCTTGTCCTTGCAGTCGCCGAAGCCTCGCTGGACGATCTGCGGCACGCGATACGGCAAGAAGCCGTGGATGCCGAACTCGAGCCCGACGTAGCGTGTGTTGTCCATCACCCAGCGGTAGATGCGCTGCACGCGCTCGCGGACGTCGGTCACGCCGTCGGTGAGCTGGTGCACGACCTCGAGCAGGTGCGCGTCCGCGTAGAGCTGATCGTGGACGAGGCCCCACCACCAGTGAGCGACCTCGTTCCACGTCTGGAACGTCGAGACGTGTAGATAAGGAACGATCTCCGTGCGCCCCGGCATGCTGTCTTCGTCGCGGAACGCCTGCAGATCGTCGGCGTGGAAGTGATCGATGCGGCGCGTGCCGACGGTGCTCGTGTCGTGCACGAGCGAGGGCAGGTTCGGCTGATTGAAGTAGAAGGTGCGCGCGGTCGGTGTCATGAGCACGTAGTCGACCCGCGCGATCGGCGTCTCGCCGCCGAGGTACTGCAGATCGCCGTAGTAGTCGTTGAAGAGGTTTCGCTCGGCGACATCGTCGATGCGATATCGGACCTCGACCATGTCGCCGGGCTCGAGATCGGGGAACACGACGACGAGCGCGCGCGTGTCGTAGTAGATGCGGTACCAGGGCTCGCCGAGCTGCTGCTCGAACGAGTCGGCCGCTTCGAGATGGCGCCCACCGCGTGTGACGCGCGCGAGCCGCACCGACACGCGCTGCACGTCGGGATCGAACTGGATGGGGAACGTGCGCCAGTCGCGCGCGCCCTGGTCACTGACGATCTGCGCGGCGACCTGATGGAAGCTCGAGCCGAGACCGTTCTCGAAGACCGTGTTCACGGTGAGCTGCTCGAGCAGGCGTGCGGGGTACGCTGCGTCGCTCGTCATGCGCGCGAGCAGGTCGGCTTCGCTGACGGCGTAGGCCTCGTCGGCGCGATCCTCGGGCTGGATGCTCTCGAGCAGCTCGCGCGTCTCGGCGTCTTGCGGGCGCAGCACGAGCGCGGCACGCAGCTCGTCGATCGCGGGCGACGACTGCCCGTTCTGGAGCAGCGCGTGCGCGTACGAGACGTGGATGCTCGCGTCGTCGGGCGCGAGATCGAGCGCAGCGCGGTACATGCCCATCGCTTCGTCGGGCCGCCCGAGCGCGTCGTAGAACGCGGCGACGTGCGAGTAGTAGCCCGTGTGATCGTCTCCGAGCGCGCGGTACTGATCGATGAGCGCGAGCGCGCGATCGGTGTCGCCGCGCGTGATCGCGTCGCTGATCAGGATCTCGCGTGTCGACTGATCGTCGTAGCGCGCCGCGAGCGCATCGGTCGCCAGGCGCATCGACTCGTCGCGCGCGCCGACGGCCTCGGCCGCGTGAACGCGCAACGTCATCCAGCGCGGCGCGCCGGGCGCGTGCGAGGCGGCGTCCTCGAGCACCGCGCGAGACGAGTACGCCAGGCCGAGATCGTCGAGCAGATCGGCACGGATCTCGGCGGCGTCGAGCCATTGCGTCGAGCCCGCGGGAATGCGATCGAGGATCGCGAGCGCGTCTTCGGGCGAGGGTCCACCGACGACCAGTCGCGCGCGCGCGAGCAGCACGGCCGGATCGTTCTCCGAGAGCGCGACCGCGCGATCGACGAAGCGCGACGCATCTCCGCGCGCCGTCGCGAGCGTGGCGGCGAGCACCCAGCGCTCGGCCGTGGGTTGCGCGGTCGCGGCGCGCTCGGAGAGCTGCTTGCTGCGCTGCTCGGCCGGATCGTCGGCGCCCGTGTACGCGAGGAATCGCGCCAGATCTTCGAGCGCCTGCGGCGTCGGATGGTCGCCCGCGGCCGCGGCCTCGAGCGCAGCCAGCGGCGCTTGCGGGGCGGGCGGCAGATGCGCGCTCGAGACGTGCACCGCGCTCGCATCGCCGTTCGTCGCGTACGTCAGCCCGGTCGCGGGCGCGCCGTTCGCGTCGCCCAGGCGCGCGTAGAAGCCCCACGTGCTCGACGAGACGCACGTCTTGACGAGCAATCGATTCGGCCCCTGCTGCGCGGCGACCATCACGGATGCGCGATCCGGATCCGGCTGTCGATAGGCCGCGTCTCGGATCACTTCCTGACCGTTCCACCACGCCGCCACCGCGCCGCCGCCGCCGAGCCAGAGCGAGAGCGACTGCGCGCGCGAGCTCGTGACCCACGTCTCGGCGTAGCCGCAGACGTTCGTGTCCGGGCGCAGCACCGCGTCGAACGACACGTAGCCGAAGTGCCCGACGTTCGGATAGTCGCGCCACGCGACGGGTCGCTCGCGTCCGTCGAAGCGCGCATCGGGATCGACGGTCTCCATGCGAAGTCGCTCGGGGTCGTACTCGCGCGCGAAGCCGGTCTTGCCCTCGTTGTCGAACGGGCCGACGACGCGCCACGTGCGGATGTAGCCCAGCTGATCGATCGCGTGCTGTGAAGCCGTCGGATCTCCGGCGCGCAGGCGTCCGCGCGCGAGCAGCTGCGCCGTGTACTGACGAACGGGCGCCGAGAGACGACGATCGGCGGCGAGACGCTCGAGCGCGGCGATGGTCACGCTCGGCCGCACGTCGTTCCACTGCCGATAGATCTCGAGGATCGGCAGGATCGCACGCGCGGAGTGCCCGGCGCGACCGGCCGCCGTGGCGAGCTCTGTGACGTGCGCCTCGTAAGGCGTGCTGGTGACCTGGGCGGTCGCGCCATCGGACGGAGAGAAGAGGAGCGCGAGCGCGAGAAGGACGGGCGCCGAAGCGGCGCGAGATCGAGACGACATGTCCTCTAGGTCTCCAGAGCGGCGGGCACGAGCGCGCGGAACCACTCGCGAAACGAGCTCGCGAGGCCGCGGGACCTTAGCCAGCAGCCTACCGAGGGACAAGCGCGCGGGGGTCCGTGTTCCCGCCCACGCCAAAAGAGCCGACTCGTTCGACGCCGGGCCGAAGGCGGTACTCTCGTGGCCATGATGCGACCCCACGCGATCGACTTCTTCGCGCTCGTCTTCGTCTCGGGGTGCGACTGCGCGGGCGCACCCGTCGGTGGCCACTGCACGTCGAACGGCGACTGTCACGGCGGGCAGACCTGCATCGATGGAACGTGCGCGGCTCCGACCGACAGCGGGCCCGGTCTCGATGCGGCGACGGACACCGGCAGTCACATCGACACGGGCGCGACGTGCGACAGCGGCGTCGTCTGCGTGGGCGTGTGCTGCGGCCGTGCCGAGCGCTGTGCGCACGACGTCTGTGTGCCCACGAGCCCGCCGTGCACGACCAACGACGACTGCACGGGCGACACGTACTGCGACACCGACATGCAGTGCACGCCCTACGGCGTCCCGCCCGATCACACGACCGATCCGGACTGCGCGCGACCGATCGTGATCGGCGAGTTCGCGCCGTCGGAGCAGTGTCACTGGGACGCGAGCGGCGACACCGACGCGTTCGCGACCTGGAACCAGGTCTACAGCGCGCCGACCGTCGCCGACTTCGACCTCGACGGCGACCGCACCGTGCTCGCACCGTCGATCGTGTTCGCGAGCTTCAGCGACGTGATGGCGGGAGGCGTGCTGCGCGTGCTCGACGGGCGCACGTGCACCGAGCAAGCGACGCTCGGCGATCCGGCCGATCGCCTCGTGTACGCGACGAACTTCGCGATCGGCGATCTGGATCTCGCGGCCGATCATCGACCGGAGATCGTCGCGGCCTCGCTCGCTTCGACGGCGACCGCTGGCGGTCTCGTCGCGTTCGGCGTCGATCCGACGACGCATCAGTTCCATCGGCTCTGGTACGGACGCCGCTGCGACATGCCGGGCGAGCCGCGTCACATGCCGAACGACTGGGCGAACAACAACGGTCCGTCGATGCACGATCTCGACGACGATGGCATCCCCGAGGTGCTCTTCGATCGCTTCGTCTACGACGCGCACGGCTGTCTTCTGAACCCGTCGCAGACGTATGCGAACTACCTGCGGCTCGGGCTCTTCGCCGTCGCGACGGATGTCGATGCGGATGGTCTGCCGGAGCTCGTCTCGTACGACGGCGTCTACGCGTGGAGCACGACGACGCACGACTGGGTGCGCGAGACGTACTGGGCGCCGCCCGCCGCGGACGCGACCGAAGCGATCCGCATCGGCCACGTGGCGGTCGCCGATCTCGGCAACTTCCCGGGCGCCGTCGGCGATGCGCCGGGCCGCCCCGAGATCGTCGTCGCGTACGCGCCCTCGAGCACGTCGGCCGCGACCGAGAACGGCTTCGTGCGCGTGATGACCATCGCGGGCGACATCGTGTTCGGACCGTTCCCGCTTCCGGCCGACGCGAGCGGCAGCGCAGGGCGAGGCGGGCCGCCGACGATCGGCGACTTCGACGGTGACGGGCGACGCGAGCTCGCGATCGCGGGCGGCAGTCACTACACGGTGTTCGACGTCGACTGCGACATCGCGGGCGCGACTGGAGCCGGCTGCACGCGCGCCGCGGGCCTGCCGCGCGGCGTGCTGTGGACGCAGCCCTCGCAGGATCGATCGAGCAACGTCACCGGCTCGAGCGTGTTCGACTTCGACGCCGACGGCGTGGCCGAGGTCGTGTACGGCGACGAGTGCTTCCTGCGCATCTACCGCGGCACCGACGGCGAAGTGATCTTCTCCGAGGCGGCTTCGAGCGGCACCGGCTACGAGCTGCCGGTGATCGCCGACGTCGACGGCGACTTCAACACGGAGATCGTGGTGGCGATGACGCCGGGCGTGACGTGCCCCGCGACCGATCCGATCTTCACGCGCGGGACGAGCACGTTCGCGATCGGCACGGGCATCCGCGTGCTGCGCGACGTGATGGATCGCTGGGCAGCATCGCGACCGATCTGGAACCAGCACGCCTATCACGTGAGCCACGTAGCCGACGACGGAACGATCCCCGCGACGCACGCGTGGATGGCGAACCACACCATCGCGGGGCTCAACAACTTCCGCATGAACGCGCAGGGCTCGCTCGCTCGCGCGGGCGCGGCCGATCTCACGGTGTCGGTCGCGCACGGGATGGACCTCTGCGATGCGATGGGCACCGTCACGCTCGGCGCGCGCGTGTGCGACCGCGGCACGAACCCGGTGTCCGACGGTGCGCGCGTCGTCTTCTACGCCGGCGATCCGGCGACGGCGCCGACCGTGTGCGAGACGACGCTGCCGCGCCTGTTGAACCCCGGCGAGTGCACCGACGTGAGCTGCATGGCCACGTTCCCGGCCGGATCGGCGAGCCGCGACGCCGTCGTCGTGGTCGACCCGGATCACGCCGTGTTCGAGTGCCGCGACGCGAACAACCGCGGATCGGTGCCGACGAGCGCGTGCCTGATGTAGCGGGGCGGGTGCGGCCCGTCGTTGGAATTGATCCCGATTGATTCGCGGTGGCCCGTGGTGGTCCGCATGGTGAGACCTCGGAGGTCCTGGTCATGCGTGTCCACCCGCTCTCGCTCGTCGCTCTCGCTCTGTCCGCATGCGCCACCGGCCCGATCGGGCCGGCCGTGGCCCCCGAAGACCTCTGTGCGCAGATCGTCCCGATCGTGTGCGGCGCCGATCACACCTGCTGCGCGCACGCATCGAGCACGGCCAGCGACACCTGCGCGACGACCCAACAGGCCGCCTGCGATCGCACGCTCGGCGCGCGTACCCGCGATGCTCGCCTCGGATACGTGCCCGAGCGCGGAGGCGCGCTGATCGCCGATCTGCGAGCCCGCGCAGCGCAGTGTTGGGCCGAGCCCTTCGACCTGGACGAGATCGACGCGCTCTTCGCGGGCACCGCGCAGAACGGAGAGCGCTGTCTCGGCCGCGACGCGTCGCCTTCGCTCGACGCGCTCCACACCGCGGCCTGGTCGTGTACCGACGGTCGCGCGTGCCGCCTCTACCTCGATGCCGACAGCTTGCCGGCCGCGATCTGCGAGGGCCGATCGGTCGCGGGCGACACGCGTTGCTCGCATCCCTACGACTGCGCGCCCGGTCACTGGTGCGATGCGCCGAGCTGGACGCTCGGCGACTGGGGCGAGTGTCAGCCGATGCGCGGCGAGGGCTGGGACTGCACCGCCGACGTGCAGTGCGAGAGCGGCTACTGTGGCGACGACGGCTTCTGTGGCGCGCGACCGTCGCTGCTCCGTTGTCTCGAGGTGCACTACGACCAGCTCGTGCTGGCCGCCGCGCCGCTTCTCTATCTGAGGCTCGGCGAGCCCTCGGGTACGAGCGCGCACGATGGGAGCACGAGCGCGCTCACGGCGACGTACGCCGGGACCGTCGTGCACGCGGACACCGGCGCGCTCGCGGACGACGACGACGGATCGCTCTCGCTCGCGGGCGCCGGCAACGTCGAGATCGCGTCCACGACGCCACTCGACGGACGTACGACGACGACGGTCGAGCTCTGGGTGTCAGTCCCCGCGATGATGGGGGGCGGCCCGGTCTTCGAGCTCGCGCGCGCACCCACGACGATGACGCCACCCGCCACGGACGCGACGGCGCTGCGCATCGCGATCACGTCGGGCCACGTCGCAGCGACCTTGGTGGCCATGGACGGAACGTCGGTGGAGCTCGCGTCGGCGGATGGCTCGATCGACACGCACTTCCATCACGTCGCGCTCACGATCGCGCCGAGCGGCGCGACGCTCTACGTCGACGGCGCACGTGCGGCGGGCGTCACGAGCGCCCACACGCTTCCGACGCATGCGGTGCTCGAGCTAGGCATGCACGACGCGATGCCGACGACAGGTCGGACCTATTTCACGGGGTCGATCGACGAAGTCGCGATCTACGATCAGGCGCTCTCGCCCACGACGATCGCTTCGCACGCGCGCGCGGGGACGGAAGGACATCTCGACGAGACGCCGGCGTTCTTCTCGTGGGCCGAGTGATGCCGCGCGTGCCGAGCTCTCGCTCGTCTTCGCACGCTCGGAGCAACGTCGTGCGAGCCCGCTGGATCGTCGGTCTTCTCCTGCGAGCGGGGGCGTCACCGTGTCGCGCTTCGGTGCACCCGGCTTCATCCCTCATCGAACACCCGCCATGGTCGCCGGGCTCTTTCGCGCAGGAAGCCTTCGGCACCTCTCTCTCGACGCCGCGTACCGAACGATCATCGATCGGTACCTGACGATCGTGAGACGCAGCGACAGCGCCTGCGGCGCGCGCAGACGCCATCGCGTGCGCGTCGGGCGACGCGACGGGGTTCGCCGCGCCCAGGGATCGCATCGCGCTCGGCACGACGTCGCTCGGCGCGAACCCGCCCGAGATCGGGCTCGCCGACGTCGATGGCGACCGGCGCGCCGACCTCTGCGTGCGCGATCGGAACGGTCTGCGCTGCGTGCGCACGGGCGACGGCACACGCTCATGCTCGGCGCGCTCTCGGATGCGAACGGCTGAGACGACGTCGCGCGTCACGGCACGATCCGCTTCGGCGACGTCGACGGCGACGGCCGCGACGACGTTTGCGCGCGCGAGGCGGACGGAATGGCGTGCTGGCTCGCGTCGGGCACCGGATTCGAGCGGCGCATCGTCGGCCCGCGTGGGCGCGATGCCGATGGATGGAGCGAGCTGCCGCACTGGAGCACGATCCGCCTCGCCGACGTCGACGGAGATCGCCGCGCCGACCTCTGCGGTCGCAGCGCGGATGGCTTCCGCTGCTGGATCGCGAACGGGGCCGGCTTCGATCGCGCGTCCGACGGTGTCCGTTGTCGGCTCGCGGGCGAGGTTCGAGAGCACGCTCACCATCGGAGGCGTCGACGCGCACGACGCGAGGGACGCGCTGCAGGGCGCCTGCGCGTGCCGCGCCGGAGTCTGGTCACCGATGCCCCGTGCTCTCGTGTGGATCGGGCTCGCGCTCTGGGGCATGCGGCGTCGCCGACGCTGAGCGCTGGACCCGTCCACGCTCGGCGTGTGACGGTGGCGGGAGTCGATGCCCGCCACGAGTCGACGCAAGCCGCGCACGAAGTCACCCGCGCCCTCGATCCGGCCGCGGACGGTCGCGCTGATCGGTCGCGACCGCGCCCTCGAGGATCTCGAGGCGTCGGTCGCGGCGCGCGAGCTGGTCGTGATCGTCGGGCCGGGCGGTGTCGGCAAGACGCGCGTGCTGCGGGCGCTCGAGAGCCGCCTCGAAGCCTCGTTCGTCGAGGCCGGTCCGGTGCGCTCGGCCGAGGCGCTGCTGCGCGCGGTCGCGCTGACGCTCGGGATGGTGATCCGCGGCGACACCGACGAGGAGCTTCTGCATCATCTCGAGCTCGCCCCCGGCGATCGGCGCACGCGCGTCCTGCTCGTCGACGAGTGCGAGAACCTCGAGCCTTCCGCGATCGCGATGCTCGCGCGTCTGCACGAGCGCGTCGGGTCGCTCGTGCTCACGTCGCGCGTTCGGCTGCACCTGCGTGGTGAGCGTGTCGTGCCGCTGCCGCCGCTCGCGTTTCCGGCGACGGATCACCTCGACGAGGTGCGGGCGAGCCCATCGGTGAGCCTCTTCTTCGAGAAGGCCCGTGCGGCGGGCGTCACACTCGAGCGGAGCGCCGACGTTCTGCGGGACGTCGCGAGCATCGTGCGGCGTCTGGAGGGTCATCCGCTCGCGCTCGAGCTCGCGGCATCGCACGCGGCGGCCGTCGGCCTCGCTCGCGCGCGTCGGGACGTCGAGCGCTCGCTCGACGGAGAGACGTCGGCGGGCAGCGACGTGCACGCGAGCCTGCGGCGCGCGCTCGCGCATTCTCTCGCCCGCTTGAGCGACGAGGCGCGCGCGGTGCTGGAGATCGTTGCCGTGTTCGCGACGGAGCTCGACATCGGCGCGCTCGAAGCGCTCGCGGGCCCAGGCGCCACCGATGCGATTCGCGTGCTCGTGGATCACTCGATGCTGGTCGCGCGCGCCCCGGTGGAGCGGCCGACGACGCTCGTGCTCGGCACGCACGCCGTGATCCGCGAGGCCGTGCTCGCCGCGTGCTCACGGGCGCGTCGCGAAGCGCTCGACGTCTTGCACGCACGCGCTCGCGCGGAGACGGCACGCACGCTCGCGGCCGATCGGTCCACCGCCGCGACGCTCACGATCGTCGGGACCGAGCTCGCGCTCACGCGTGCGTGGTCGTGGGCGCTCGCGCACGGATCGGATCGCGAGGCTGCGGAGATCGCGGTCGACATCGCGTGCGCGATCGGCCGGCTCGTCGAGACGTTCGGGCCCGCGCCGTCTCGCCTCGACATGTTGGATCGTACTGCCGCGCTGCCACGCCTTCCGAGTCTCTCTCGCGCGCGTCGAGCGGAGCTGACGTTCTTTCGGGGGCTCGCGCGGCTCGAGCGCAGCCAGCTCGCCGAGGCCGAGACGCTCTACGAGGAAGCGCGCACGCTCGCCGCGGGAGGCCACAGCCCTCGCTACGAGGCGATGTCGTGGACGCAGCTCGCGTGGCTCTCGGCGCGTGCAGGCGAGCTCGCCGCGGCGGACGAGCGTCTCGATCATGCCGAGCGCATCGCGCGCACGGCCGCCGATCCCTGGCCCGAGATGGTCGCAGCCGAGATGCGCGGTCAGATGGCGATGCGGCGCCAGAACCTCGGCGAAGCACGTCGCGTGCTCGAGCACGCGCGCAGCCTCGCGATCCGCATGGGTGACGGCGCGAACGATGCGGGCGTCTCCGGCTTCCTCGGGAGCGTCGCGTACGACGAGGGCGAGCTCCGCGAGGCCGTGCAGCACTACGACCACGCGGTTCAGCTCGCCGCGCAGCTCTCGGCCGTGATGCTCGAGGCGATCTTCCGTGGCTATCGCGCGACCGCGTTGCACGAGCTCGGGGATCCCGGCGCTGCCGCCGCGTACGAGGAGGCGATCGATCTCGCGGGGCGCGCACACTCACCGCGCTTCCGTGGTCTCTTCTCCGCGTGGCAGGGTGCGCTGCACGCCGAGCACGATCGGCTCGAACAAGCAGCGGCCGCGCTCGACGTGGCGGACGGCGCCGTCGAGGGCCCACACGCGGCGGCGATCGTGTCGCTGCATCGCGGGCACGTGGATCTGGCCCGTGCGTCGCGCGCCGAGCGTCAGCGCGACGCCGAGGGCAGTGCGCGACATCTCGCTCGGGCGATCGAGCGTCTCGCGCAGATCTCGCTCTCGCCCGAGTCGCTGCGCGAGCTGCGCGTCGCCCATCGCTATCTCGAGCGCCGCATCGTCGAGCGCCTCGATCCGGCGCCGCGCGCCGATCTCGTCGTCGGTTGGAACGGGGTCTGGTATGCGCATGGAGAGACGCGCGTGAACCTCGCATCCGAGCGCGTGCTCGCTCGGCTGCTCTTTCTCCTCGTGGTGGCGCGGCTCGCGCGGCCGGGCACGCCCGTGGCCTTCGACTCGCTCGTCGCGTCCGTGTGGCCCGAGCAGCGCGTGGCGAACGCGTCGGCCTCGCATCGCCTCCGCGTCGCCATCTCCAACCTGCGCCGCCGCGGCCTGCGCGACGGCATCGAGACGGTCGGGGACGGCTATCTGCTCGATCCGGCGCGATCCGTGGCGCTCGCGCGACGCTGACGACCCGGCGCCGTCTCGTGCTACAAACGGGGCCGTTTTCGGAGGAGCCGACCATGAGTGAGATCGTCGAAAAGATCCTGTCGAACTATGCGGGCGAGACGCCCGGTGTCGTCGGCAACCTGCGCAAGATGCTCAACACGGGCACGCTCGCCGGCACCGGCAAGATGGTGATCCTTCCGGTCGATCAAGGCTTCGAGCACGGCCCGGGCCGCACGTTCGAGCCGAACGCGTCGGGCTACGATCCCTTCTATCACCCGAAGCTCGCGGTCGAGAGCGGCTGCAACGCGTACGCGGCGCCGCTCGGTCAGCTCGAGGTCGTCGCGAACCGCTATGCTGGCGCGCTGCCGCTGATCCTGAAGCTCAACAACAGCGATCTGCTCGGCGATCCCGGCGCGCCCGC
>CAYSCF010000122.1:0-18576 GCA_964429305.1 uncultured Sandaracinaceae bacterium
GACGGGTCGACCGATGCGGGCATCGACATGGGAGGGGACGCATCGATCGACGCGGCCGTGCCGATCGACGCGCGATCCGATGGCGGCTCGGGAGTGCTCGACCTCGCGACCATCGTCGACCCGAGCGCGCCGGGCCATCCGGCCAATGGCTCGACGGTCAGTGTCTCCAGCAGCCTCGTCGCGCTCTCCCCGCGGATGCTCCTTCCCGCAGGCGCCAACCGCTGCAATTTCGTGATGTGGGTCGGCGACACGCGAGGGGGCCCGCACAGCGGCATCGAGCTCTACGACTCCTTCGTGCTCACGGGCATGGACGCGAGCCCGGACGATGCGGGGCCTGTCGATTGTCGCACCGCTCCCACGCACGTCATTCCCGCTTCGGTCGCGATCGGAGACACCATCACGGCGCTGAGCGGAACGTACACACTCTTCTGTCCGATGTCGGCGACGTGTCCGAGCGACGTCGCACAGGAGATCAACGTGACCGGCGGAACGCTCACCGTCGGTGCCGTGGGCGCGCTGCCTGCGTCGATGACCCTGGCGCTCACCGACATCGCTGGCGACGCCACTGCCAGCACGATGGACTACGCGTACCAGGGGGCGCTCGTCCGCCTGTCGAGCGTGTTCATGCAGCAGGCGCCGACCGGCGCGAACTTCGAGACGATGCTGGTGGGCACTTCGGCGAGCGGCGGCCCGACCATGCCTGTCGTCGTGAACCACTTCGCGGCGGCCAACTGTATGTCGACGGCTCTCCAACTCATGAGTGCCGGAGCGAGCCTCGGGAGCGTCACCGGCATCCTCACCTATTCGGCGTACGCGCCCGGCCAGTGGACGATCCAGATCAGGCAGGCCTCGGACATTCCCAGTCTCACTGGCTGCTGACGCGCGTTGCGCTGCCGCGCGGCTCGTGCGAATCGGTCGTGATGGCAGACACGCCCGTCGATCACGCGCGGCACGCGCTCCTGGCGCTCCACAAGTCGATCATCGATGCCGGACGCTCGGAGATCGAGCGCACGGAGGGCCGTAAGGTTGCTCCCGCCGAGATGCTCCAGCTGCTCGTCGGAGATGCGCGCTTCGCGTGGCTCTCGGCGCTGACGACGTTGATCGTGCGCCTCGACGAGGCGATGGAGCCCGACGCGGACGAGAGCCCCAAGACGGTCGCCACGTTCGCGATCGGGCTGCTCACGCCCGGCGAGAACAGCACCGATCCGTTCCACGTCGGATATGCCGAGCAGCTCCAGGCGAGCCCGCACGTGGTGCTCGCGCATCGCGCCGCGACGAGCGCCCTGCGCGCGATCGACTGAGTGAGGGTCAGGCGCTGACGCTGGTCGTGCTGGAGGTGAGGCTGTCGAACGTGCTGTTGAGCATGTCCATCAGCGCCCGACCTTTGTCGTCGCTGCTCTGCGATTGCGTCTTCGCGTACGCGGCCATGCCGGCGCCGCCTCCGGCCGGAGGCGCGCCGGGCGGCGGGCCGCGGTGGCCTCCGCCGTGGGGCGCGAGGCCCGACAGGTCGCCGGTGTCCGCAGCCTTCTGCAGCGCGTCGGCGAGCTTGTTCATGTGGTCGGCATCCTTGCCGGTCGCGCTCTTCGCCTGGTCGCGGACGGCGGCGGCGAGCTTGCCGAGGACCTCCTTGGCCTTCGCCGGGTCGGTCGCCTCGAGCTTCTGCAGCTTCGCGACGAGCTTCGCCATCGGCGACATGCGCGTCGAGTCGCCAGCTGCGGGCGCGCTCGCGGACGAGGTGCCAGAGGACGAGGCGGTGCTCGAGGTGGCGCTGGTCGAGAAGAGTGAGGACGCGCTGTACGTGTTGAGCGAGGAAAGGTTGATGTTCATGGAGCGGCTCCTGTTGGTGGGGTGCCCCTCCCACACCACCCTCTACGACCGAGCGCGCGCGAACCTTGAGAGCCTGCCGTGTCGCCCGAGTCGAAGAGGCGCGGGTAGGATGCCCACGATGAAGGCGTGGACGCTGCTGGTTGGGATGGCGCTGCTCGCGATGGCTTGCGATCCGAGCACGTCGACGAGCGATGCCGCCGCCCCGAGCGATGCGAGCGGCGTGCGTGACGTCGGCAGCGACGCCGCGAGCCGCGACGCAGGTGTCGACGCCTGGGAAGCGCTCGACGTCGGCTCGGACGCCGGTGCGCTCGATGCCGGAAGCGATGCGTGGATGCGACCCATCTACTGCGGCAACCCGCACGACTGCGCCGCGGGCCAGATCTGCGGCGCCGCCGGCCTCTGCACGCTCGGGCCGTGCAGCGCGACGAACGCCTGCATCTTCGGATACGCGTGTCAGCCCGATGGCACGTGCCAGTCGGCGATCCCGGGCGCTTGCGTCTCGCGCGCCGACTGCACAGCGGCTCGATCTGCCTCGCGGGCGCCGACGGACGCGGCGGTGTGTGTACGCCCTCGGGCAACCAGTGCGTCGATCGCACGCAGTGTAACGCGGAGGAGCGCTGCGCCGACGGTGCGTGCGTCCTCGCGTGCACCAGCGATGCCGCGTGCCGCGACGGCTTCACCTGCAACACCGCGCTCGGCCTCTGCACGCGCGCGATGGCGAGCTGCACGATCACCGACGACTGCGCGAGCGCCACGCGCGTGTGCGTCGACGGCGCATGCGTTCCGCGCAGCAGCGGTGCCACGTGCGCGTCACTCGGAGACGTCTGGAAGGCGAACGGATGCGTCCCGGAAGAGAGCGGGCACTTCGTCTGCGCGAACGACGGCGTGCAGGACGTCTGCGCGGCTGGCTCGATCTGTCTGCACCACTCTTGCTGGATCTCGTGCGATGCACCCCATCAGAGCGTGTGCGCCTCGATGACGGTGCTGAACACGTGCAAGCGGCTGCAGGAAGCCGGTGCGACGTACGACGTCTGCGCGACGAGCCAGAACCTCGGCGGGCAGTGCGGCGCGGGCGGGACCGGAGCGACGTGCAGCGGCGGCATGGTGTGCGTCGACGGCTACTGCCTCGCGCCCTGACGGTCCCTCGACTCGTTTTCGCGCTAACCCTGCGCCGTGCCGCGCGCCGTGACGCATCGCTACGAAGACCCGCTCGATCGCATCTGGATCAGCTGTGCCGAGAAGATCGGCCTGCGCGTCGTGCGCGATCCGAGCGCATTCGCGACGACCGACGGCGCGGGCACACTCGCGATCGCGACGACCGAAGGCCTCGATCCGGACGACTGCCTCGCGCAGATGATCTTCCACGAGCTCTGCCACTCGCTCGTGCAGGGCCCGCGCTCGCTCCTGCAGCGCGACTGGGGCCTGGACAACGAGACCGAGCGTGACGAGGTGCGTGAGCACGCGTGCCTTCGCGTGCAGGCGCTCTTGCTGCGACCGTACGGTCTGCGGCGCGCGCTCGGACCGACGACCGACTTCCGCGCGTACTACGACGCGCTGCCGCCGGATCCGATGGAAGGCAGCGATGCGTCGGTGGCTCTCGCGCGCGCCGCCGCGAGCCGCGTGACGCAGGCGCCGTGGTCGCCGCATCTGGAAGCAGTGCTGCGCGCGACGACGGCGATCGCCGAGCAGGTGAGGGCGGCCGGCGTGCGAGACGAGGGATCGATCTGGTCGCTGCTCGATCCGCCGGTGCCCTGCAATGCTGCCGGCCTGCCGCTCGCGGCGACTGGGAGCCGCGCGTCGAGAGAGACGTGCGGCACGTGCGCGTGGAGCTTCACGCGCCGCGGCAAGCTCGCGTGCCGCGCGAGCCTGACCAAGACGAGCGCCGCCGAGCCCGCGTGCGAGCGCTGGGAGCCGCGCGAGCTCGACTGCTTCGCCTGTGGCGCATGCTGCCGCGAGGCGTTCCACACGGTGGTGCTCCGCCGGAACGACATCCTGCGGAAGGTGCGCCCCGATCTGATCACGATGTTCGACGGCGTCGCCGAGATGCCGCGCCCCGAGGGTCTGTGTCCCGCGCTCGTCGTGGACACGCGCGGCTACGCGTGCACCGTGTACGAGCAGCGCCCGGCGACGTGCCGCGAGTTCACCGCCGGCGGCGACGGATGCTTCGTCGCGCGCAAGCGCGTAGGGCTCGGGCGCTGAGCGTCGCCTCTCGCCCGTCGCCTCTCGCCTCTCGCCTCTCGCCTCTCGCCTCTCGCCTCTCGCCTCTCGCCTGGCATGCTCCGCCGGTGCGGTGCGGAAAGGGCGGCGCGATGTGGCTCGCATGCGCGAGCTGGCTCGCCATGGCGGGGGTCGCCCGCGCACAGCCCCGCATCGAGGTGAGCGCCGACGGCGCGTGTGTCACGCCGCGTGATCTCGCAGCCCGCGTCGAGGAGTCGCTGACACGCGACGCGCCGAGCCCCGACGCGCCGATGGTCTCCGTCCGCCTCGCGTGTGGAGACCCGATCACCGCACACGTCGTCGTGCGCGCGCGCGAATCCGAGATGTCTCGCGATCTCTCCGTGGCGCTCGCCGAACGAGCGCTCCTGGCAGATGCGATCGCGCTGGGAGCCGTGCTCGCGCTGGACGAGCTGGCCCGTCAGCCCGGTGTGATCGTCGATGAGCCTGTCGCGCTCGCGTCACCCGTTCTTGCTGCGCCGACGCTCGCGCCCGCCCCGATCGCACGACGCTCGATCGAGCTCGCGCTGCGCGCAGGAGCGCTCTTCGGAATCGCGCCCGATCCCGTAGCGGGCATCGGTCTCGGCGGCGCCTATCGCTGGGACGACGTTTTCTCGATCGAGGTCGAAGGGCTCGGGACGATCCCCGGCGTGTCCTCCGTCGGCGGCGGACGCATCGAGACGGCGATTCTCGCGCTGCGCGCCGGCGTGTGCGCGGATGCGTCGGCCGCGCCCGTGCGGCTCGGCGGCTGCGTCGGCGGGTGGGGTGGTGCTCTCTCGCTGCGAAGCGACGGGTTCGCGTCCGGCTCCAGCAGCGACTGGGCCGGGTGGGGCGTGGTCGAGGGCCGACTGCGCGGCACGTTGGACCTCGACGCGTTCTATCTCCGCCTCGAAGCGGCACTGCTCGGCGTCCTCGTCGGCCCGGTGCTCCTGGTCGACGCCGGTCGCGACGCGCTCGTCGCCGATCGCGTCGGCCCGATCGGCGGCTGGGTGGGCCTCGCCCTGGGCGTGGCGATCGCGCCATAAAGAGAGCGAGGTCTCGCCATTGCACCATCGAATGGCTCGTGTGCGCGCCGAGATCCCCGTTCCGTCGGCTCCGCCGACGCTCGACGACGTGTTCCGCAGCGAGGGCGCGTTCGTAGTGCGCACGGTCCGCCGCCTGGGCGCGCCGGCCGGCGACGTGGAGGATCTGGCGCAGCAAGTGTTCCTCGTGCTGCATCGACGACCGGAGCTGCTCGCGACCGCGACCTCGCCGCGCTCGCTGCTGTTCGGAATCGTGCGCCGGGTCGTGAGCGATCATCGTCGCCGCGCGCGGCCGACGCGCACGGTGGAGGCCGGCGTCCTGACCGTGGACGCATCGCAGGAGCGCTCGGTCTCTCGCCACGAAGCGCGCGCGATGCTCGATCGTGCGCTCGACGCGCTGGGTGCTGATCAGCGCGAGGTGTTCGTCTTGTACGAGCTCGAGTCGCTTCCGATGCGCGAGGTGGCGAGCCTCGTCGACGTCCCGCTGCAGACCGCGTACTCGCGCCTCCACGCCGCGCGCGACGCGATCCGTTCCGCATTGAGAGGAGAGGACCTGCCATGAAGCCCATGCGAGATCCGAGGCGGCTGGCCGACGAGCCGGCGATGCGGGACCTCTTCGCGAGCGCCACGCTCGACGATGATCCGGTGACGCTCGATCGTGTCGCGCAGCGTCTGGCCGCGGCAGGCGCGCTGACGGCGGCGGCCTCGAGCGTGAGCCTCGCCTCCAGCGCGACGACGTCGTCGAGCGCGGTCGGCTCGGGAACGGCGATGGGCACCGCAACCGTGGCGTCGATGTCGGCCGCGAAGATCACGGTCGCGCTGCTCACGGTGACGGCCCTCGGCACAGCCGCTCTCGTCGCGGTGCGCACGCCGGGATCGACGAGCACCCACGAGGCTCCGCAGGCGCCCGCGACGACGGTCCTCGACGCGCCGATCGAGCCGACGCCGCCTCCTGCGACGGAGCCCGCGGAGGTCGCCGCGCCATCGCCCGCGAGCTCGCCCCCCACGCGCGAGGTCACCGCATCGCGTCGCCGCGCGGCGGAGCCCGTCGCGCCCGAGCAGGCGACTGCGCCGACGCTCGCCGAGGAGATCGCGCTGCTCGCGCAGATGCGTCGGAGCGTCGACTCGGATCCGGCGCAGACGCTGCGCCTCGCCGCAGAGCATCGCGCGCGCTTCGGAGAGACGGGCCGCTTCGGTCACGACCGCGATCGCTACGAGACCCTGGCGCGCGAGGCCCTGGCGGGAACGGAGTGAGGTCAGCTCGCTCGGCCGTAGCTGAGATAGACGACGTGCTCGCCCTGGGCTCCGACGGCGCTCGTCGGCGCCGCGATGATCGCGTCCGCGAGCCCGTCGCCGTCGAAGTCGCCGTCCTGCGCCACCGCGTTGCCGAGCCTCTCGCCGTCGGGGCCCCAGGGGGGCGTGAGCTGCGCGCCGCTCCACACGACGGGCGCGTGTGCGAGCTCGCCGCCGACGATCGGGCCAGGAATGCGGTAGGCGCGTCCGACGGGCACGTCGCCGGACGCGGTCCCGGGCACACCGACCAGCAAGTCGCGATGGCCGTCGCCGTCGGCGTCGCCCGCCGAGATCGACAGCATGCCTCCGGTCGACGGCTCCGCGATCAGTCGCAGCGGCGCGTCGCCGCTCACGTACGTGCCGACCATCTGGCGCGGACCGCCGAGGAAGATCGTGACCGCGCCGACCGATCCATCGAGGTCCGGCGCCGCGATGTCGGCGTAGCCGTCCTGGTCGAGGTCGACCCCTGCCAGGATGCCTGGCCAGTAACCGCCACCGCCCAACGCGAGCGTCGCGTCCGGAGCGGCGTGCGTCCCCGACAGTGCGATCGGCCCGTAGAAGACCCCGATGTTGCCGTCCTCGTGCGTCACGATCACGTCGAGCTCGCCGTCGGCGTCGAGATCGCCGGCGCTCTGGGCCATGGCGTAGCTCGTTCCGGAGAACACGGTCGCTGCCGTCGCGCTGGTCCACCGGACGCGCGAGCCGCGCAGGACCATGGCGCCGATGTTGGCTCCGCCCACCGCGAGCTCGTCGCATCCGTCGTGGTCGAGATCGCCGACGTTCCCGAGTGTCTCGCCGAAGAAGTCCGGACCCGTGAGCGTGGTGGCGACGTTCTCGATGAACATCGTGCCGGACAGCCGCGTCCCGGCGCCGTAGAGGACGTGCAGCGTGCCAGGCCCTCCCTCGCCGCCCACGGCGATCGCGAGATCGGGATGGCCGTCGCCGTCGAAGTCGCCCCGCACGGGGATCAGCCCGTCCCCACCGGCCTCGTGGGTGGGCCCGATGATGTGGGCCGCTCCGGCGTCGAGATCGAAGCGCGGCCCGATGCGCGCCGCCCGGCCGTAGACGATGTAGAGGCCGCCGCCACGAAACGGCGTTCCGTACGCATCGCTGTTGCCTCGATCGGCGATGACGATGTCGTCGAGCCCGTCCTCGTCGAGGTCCGCGAACAGGACCGAGGAGTCGAGCACCTGCGTGCCGGTGGCGAAGAGCGTCACGTCATCCCCTGCGACCGGCGTGCTCGCGAGCGATCCGCCGTCCGGGCGCGCCGTGTCCGGACGGATGTCCGCCACGTGCAGCGAGTATTCGCAGGCGCTGCAGGCGGCGAAGGCGAGAACGAGGGCGATCGACTTTCGCATCGGTGTCTCCTGAGGAACGGGTCTGCCGATGCAATGGCGGGAGGCGCTTCGGATTACGACGCGCGCAGCGCCCGAGCGAGGAGAACTGTCGGGTGGCATGCTGATCGGCATGAACACTTGCTTACGCTGCACTCGTCGTACGGCCCTCGTGGGCATCGGGGCGCTCGCGCTCGGCGCGGCTCTGCCCGGCTGCGTCGCCAAATCGAGCCTCTCGATGGGCAGCGCGACTTCGTGCACGGGCGGGCTCTGCCTGGATCTCGGCGCCTCCGCCAACGCGCCGCTGCAGACGGTCGGCGGCGCGGTGCTCGTCACCTCCGCGCGCGACAGCATCGCCGTCGTGCGCACGTCGGACACGCAGATCGCGGCGCTCTCCGCCATCTGCACGCACGAGGGCTGCCTCAACGAGTACGACCCGAGCGCGCACAGCCTCGACTGCCCTTGCCACGGATCGAGCTTCTCGCTCACCGGAGCGGTGCTGGCGGGCCCGGCTCGCACGCCGCTGCGCACTTATTCGGCGACGCTGAGCGGACAGACGATCACGATCCTCGGAGCGTAGTCGGGCTCCACGTGCGCAGAGCCGTCAGCGCGCCGCCGTGCGTCGTGACGTAGATGCGCTCGCCGACCAGCGACGGAGAGCCGCTCACGCGGCCGCCGATCCACGTCGACCAGAGGCGCGATCCATCGCGCGCGCTCACCGCGTAGAGCTGACCGTTCTCGGCGCCGAACACGACCGCGCGGCCGTCGCCGCTGATCGCGGGCGAGCTGAGGATGCGCGAGCCGACCGGATGGCTCCAGAGCTCGTGGCCGTCGTGCACGTCGAGCGCGACGAGATATCCGCGCGGTGTGCCCACGTAGATCGCGCCGCGCGCCGCGTCGTACGCGGTGGATCCCATCATGCGACCGCCGACGTCGTGCACCCATCGCGTCTGCCCGCTCGCCTCGTCGAGCGCGTGCACGTGACCGGACCACGCGCCGAAGATCACGAGACCGAGATCGGCGATGACGGTCGGCGTGGTCTTGATCGACACGCGATCGGCATCGTGGAACGTGCGCCGCCAGAGCGCCTCGCCCGTGTGCGCGTCGAACGCGTAGAGCGTGCCCGAGTTGTCGCCGACGAACGCGCGGCCTCGCGTCACGTCGACGGCCACGCTCGAGTGCGGGTTCGCCATCGTCGGCTGTCGCCAGAGCTCTTGCCCCGTGTGCGCATCGATCGCGACGATGGCACCGCCGTGCGGGACGAACTCGTGGGCGCTGAGCACCATCGCCCACGCGGGAACGACCGCAGGTGACGAGCCGATCTGATCACCCAGCGCGTACTGCCAGCGCTCGGCGCCGGTGAAACGGTCGAGCGCGCGCAGCGTTCCGTCGTACGCGCCGATGTAGACGGTGTCGCCGACGATCGCGGGCGAGCCGTGGATGCCGTGCGTGGTGCCGGGCACGCTGAGCTCCCACACGATCGATCCGTCGGCGACGTGCGCCGCGACGAAGCGACCGGTGTCGGTGCCCGCATAGAGCATGTCGCCCACGATCGAGGGCGAGCCCTTCACGGCGCCGTACGCGGTCGTGTTGAACGCCGGCATCGTCCAGAGCGTCTCGACGTGGCTGCCGACGACCGATCCTTCGGCGAACCCGGTGCGCTCGACGTCGTCTCGGTACATCGGCCAGTCGTCGTTCGCCGGCTCCGCGAGCGGGACGACGGCGCGCGCGTCCGCGAGCTCGGGCGTCATGACGTGCGGCGTCACGCACCCCGTGAGCGCGAGGACGAGCGCAGCACACGGCATCCGCATGCATCCAAGCTGCGCACGCGAGAGCGCGAGACACGTGTCCGATCGGGTAGGCGCTCGCGCGAACGGGCGGGCTCAGCCGGCGCGGCGCCACTTGCCGTCGCGGAACGACCTCAGCAACTCCTTCGCGCGGCCCACATACAGACGCTCGCTCTGGCCTGCGCGGCGGAAGAAGTCGTTCGCGCCGACGACGCCGCGGAGCTCTCGCTCGGACATGCGGTAGAGGCCCATCGACCACTCGGGAAACGATCGGCTCGCGATCGGCTCGCGCACGATCTTCGTCACGCGCGTGTGGCGCGGGTCGAGGAGGATCTTCGCGTACGTGGCGTCCACCACGTCGGCGGCACCCTCGAGCACCTGGAAGAAGCTGCCTTCCGCATGGAGCAGCATGCCCGTGAGGCCCAGGCGCTCGTTGTTGGTGCGACACACCGCGAGCAACGCCTTGAGCTCGTCGGTCGTCATCGTGGATACGGCCGAGCTCGCGTAGATGCAGTGAACCAGATCCGTCATTCGCGTCCGATCTCTGCATCGGTCGAACGCGCGAAAGACTTGAGAGCCGCTGCGCTCAGGCCGCGATGCCCGCGATGACCTC
Organism: uncultured Sandaracinaceae bacterium; assembly: GCA_964429305.1. GTDB lineage: Bacteria > Myxococcota_A > Polyangia > Polyangiales > Sandaracinaceae > JBBSAT01. The sequence goes on from CAYSCF010000122.1 coordinate 10,091, forward strand.
GCGTACCGCCGTCGCGAGCCCCTTCGCCGTGTAGGGCTTGGGCAGCAGACGGTCGCGCGGTCCGAGCGCGCCCGCGCGCTCCAGTCGATCGTCGCTGTATCCGGAGACGAAGAGGACGCGCAGCGTCGGCCAGCGGGCGCGGAGCCGCGACGCCACCTCGGGGCCGTCCATGCCCGGCATGATCACGTCGGAGAGGAGGAGATCGATGCCACCGAGCTCGCCCGCGATGCGGAGCGCCTCGGCACCGTCGGATGCGATCAACACGTGGTAGCCGAGACCCGCGAGCGTGCGCTCGATCGAGCGACGCACGGCGGCCTCGTCCTCCACCACCAGGATCGTCTGCTCCGGCGACGAAGCACGCGGCGGCAGCGACGACGCGACGGCATCAGCCTTCTCCGTCGGCTCGGTGCGCGGCAGCAACACCGAGAACGTCGAGCCGCGGCCGACCTCGCTCTCGACCTCGATCGCGCCTCCGTGCTGCATCACGATCCCGTGCGCGATGGCCAGGCCGAGCCCGGTGCCTTTGCCCACCGGCTTCGTCGTGAAGAAAGGCTCGAAGATGGAGGCGCGCGTCGCGACGTCGATGCCCGAGCCCGTGTCCACGATCGACAATCGGACGTAGGCGCCCGGGGCGAGGTGGCCGGACGGATCGCCGAGCAGCTCGCGCTTCGCCGAGATCGTGAGCGTGCCGCCATCGGGCATCGCGTCGCACGCGTTGATCGCCAGGTTGAGCAACACCTGCTCGAGCTGTCCGCGATCGGCCACGACTTGGCCGGCGTCGGGCTCGACCCGTCGCACCACGCGCACCTTCGCGCCTGCGAGCCGACCGATCATGCGCTCCACGCCGTCGATCACGTCCACCACGTTCGTGGCGGTGCGGTCGAGCGTCTGCTTGCGGCCCAGCGCGAGCAATCCGCGCGTGAGCTCGGTGGCGCGCTGGGTCGCGTCGCGCGCATCGCGGATCGCTTCGGTCGCTTCGATCGCTTCGGCGTCTCGAGCGAGCTGCGCGTCCGCCAGCTCGAGACCACTGGCGATGACGGTGAGCAGGTTGTTGAAGTCGTGCGCGACACCGCCGGCGAGGCGCCCGACGGCCTCCATCTTCTGGGCGTGGCGCAGCTGCTCTTCGAGCTTCGCGCGCTCGGCGAGCTCCGTGCGCAGCTCGCTGGTGCGGATTTCCACCTTGCGATCGAGATCGTCGCGCGCGGCGGCCGCGTCGGCGAGCGCGGCCTCGAGCTCGCGCTTTCGTCGTGCGTCGCGAGCACGCAGCTCGGCGAGGCGCACGTGCTCGCGGCGGCGGCCGAAGTGGGAGATCGCGGCGACGGTGCACCCTGCGAAGAGAACGAAGCCGTCGTGGAGCAGCTCCTCGGGCGTGCGGACGACGATCGCCACGAGTACCCATGCAACGAGGAGAAAGGTGACCAGCGACGCGGCCCACTGCGTCTTGAGCATCCCACCGGCGGTGATCACGACGACGAGCGACACGTAGAAAGCCGCCGCCGGCTCTCCCATGAGCGCGAGCGAGAGCAGGATGTTGGCGACGACCGCGGACGAGAGGAACGCCATGACGAGCGGCGCAGCGGTGGACGGAATGCGATCGCGGCGGCTCGCGACGTGGAGCATCGAGCCCGCGATCACGAGGAGCACGTCGAAGATCACCAGCGGCCAGCGCGCGTGCGCTGGCATCGCGAGCCAGTTGTAGATCCCGAAGACGACGAAGCAGATCGCGACGCCGGCCGACGCAGTGCGCAGGCCGGCGAGAAGGACGCGATCGGCCTCTTGATCCAGATGCTCTGGGCTGAGAGGGACCGTCACGGACATCCGATCGGACGGCAGCATCTCAGATATACTGTAGCAGATTGCCGCGACCGCGGCCGACCTCAGGTCAAGGTACGACGACCCGCGGGACGCGTTTCCGCCGCGCCGAGACGGCACGAACGATGGTCGTCGTCACGGCGGCGACTGCGAGCGAGAGCGTGATGACCCTAGAGCGCTGGCTACGTCATCAGGTCACGAGCGTAGCGAGGACCCATGCGATGGGGCACGCGAGCAGAGCGAGCCAGGCCCGCCGACGTTGGGACGCCAGCGCGAGAAGGGCCGCGACGAGCAACGCAGCCGCGCCGACCACGGCTCCGATGATCGCGTACTCCATTCCGTCCTCGACCGCGCCGAGCCCGCTCTGCGAGAGGCCGCTCACGATCGCCCTCACGGCCGGGAGCGTCGCCACGATGCTCAGAAGGATCGAGTAGGTGGCGCGCGAGTCGCGGCGCGCTTCGACGTCGCCGTCCGGCTCGCGGTGCGGTGGTGGAGGCGCCGCGAACGGTGAGGTCACTCGGCGACGATACACCGTCGGGCTCGCACGGCATCGAGCGGGCTCGACGCGCCTGCGCCCGCGAGCGTGCTGTCGATCCTACTCCACGCACTGCGCGGCGGGCCGCGATGGCCTACGATCTCGGATGCGCTTCCCCGCCTCGATCCTTCTCGTGCTCGCGTCGATGGGATGCAGCGACGCCCACGACCCCAGCATCGACGCCGCGACCGGCAGCGACGCCGTGGCCGTCGTCGACGCATCGCCGGACGCGGCGGCCGACGCGCCGGCCATGTGCGGCACGACGTTCCCGACGTTCGATCGTACGTGCGCGAGCCCGAGTGATTGCATCGCGGTCACGCACACGCTCGACTGCTGCGGCAGCACACGCGTGATGGGCATCGCGAGCCGCGAACAGGCGCGGTTCGATGCCGACGAGGCCGCGTGCGCGCCCGGGTTTCCGGCCTGTGGCTGCCCCGCGCAGCTGCCGGCCGCCGACGACGGGACGCATCCGACGACGGGGCACACGACGCCGACGGTGCTGTGCAGCGCGGGGCAGTGCGCGACGACGTTCGTGATGTGAGCGAGGGGCGAGGGCGAGGGCGAGGGCGAGAGGCGAGAGGCCTAATCGCGCAGGCCCATCGCTCTCACGTGCGTGGTGACCAGCATGTGGAGCGCGAAGAGCGCGTGCTTCGGCTCGACGCTCTCCTCCGGAAGGCTCGCGATGCGGCTGAGCTTCAGGTACTCGCGGCCGTCGAGCCCGAGCAGCATCGCGCGGACGCCGCGTCCGTCGCCGGCGGGAACGCCCGGCAACGAGTCGAGCAGCGCAGCGACTGCCGTTGCGGCGACGGTCACCGCGTGCGCGTACAAGCCGCGCGTGATCGCCGCCTCCACCGTGACCACGTCCGCGATCTCGGTGTCCGGCGTGAGCGGCGCGAAGGTCAGACCCTCCGGTCGCGGCGGGCGCTCGCTCGGCTGGCTCTCCGCGAGCTCGCGCAGGCGCGTGATCAAGCTGTCGCTCGCCGTCCCCGACAAGCGCATCGACACCGCGGCGGGCGGCGGCTGCGTGGGCGGGCGTGGTGCCGTCTCTTCGGTCTCGCCGACACCCAGTGGATCGAGATCCGGCGTCCCCTTCTTCTGTCGCTCCTCCCAGAAGCGGCGGATCACGAGCTTGCTGATCGCGCGGAACGTGTCGAGGATGCCCGCGCCGTCCATCGAGATCGTCTCGAACGCGGGCGCCAACCCGCGATTGATGCGTCGCTCGAGCTCGCTGATCGGCACCGCGTCGGGCAGGTCGCGCTTGTTCCACTGCACGACCAGCGGCATCTGCGCGATGTCGAGGCCCATGCCCGCGACGTTGCGCACGAGCTCTTCCCAGCTCTCGACGTTCGCATCCATCGCGCCGGGATAGCTGTCGGCGACGAAGACGACTCCGTCGGCGCCCTTGAGCACGAGCTCGCGCGTCGCCGCGTAGAACGTCTGGCCGGGCACCGTGTAGAGCTGGAAGCGGACGCCGAGGCCGCGGACCATCTTCACGTGCAGCGGAAGGAAGTCGAAGAAGATCGTGCGATCGCCCTGCGTCGCGAGCGTCACGAGCTCGCCGCGGCGCTGAGGGCGCACCGACTCGAACACGCGGGTGAGCGACGTCGTCTTGCCGCTGAGCGCCGGCCCGCAGAAGACGATCTTGGCAGAGATCTCCCGCGCGAGAGGGTTGACCGTCGACATCAGCTCGCGCCTTTCCCGCCGCGTGGCGTGCGCGCCGGGGGCGCTTCGACCTCGAGGTGTCCGCTCTTCACGAGCTGCGCGATCACGCGGAGCGTCTCGACCTCTCGCAGCGGCGAAGCGAGCAAGAGAAACGCGACGGGCCGGCCGTCGGCGACGAGATCGAGCACGACGCGCGCATTTCCCGGGAGCGTTCCCGGCTTGCCACGTTGGAGCATCGTGCGCTGCGGCAGCGCGACCGCGAGCGCGCGCGCCTCGGCCTGCTCGGTCCGCACGAGCAGCTGACGCGCACGCGCATCGAGCGGATCGCTCGCCAGCAGCGTGCGGAACACGTGCGCTGCTTCGGCGAACTGCCCTTCACCGAGCAACGTCGAGGCCTGCGCGAGCATCACGGCCACGGGGTCGATGCGCGCGGGCGTGCCTTCGACGGCGAGCAGTCCACGATCCACGAGCTCACCCACGCGACGCAGCATCGCGGGGCGAGAGAGCCCGAGACGCAGCCGCGTGTCGTTCAGCGTCAGGCGCTCGCGCGCGTGCGCGAGGATCGCGTCCTGCACGACGTTGCCGGTGCGCACGGTGCCGTTCGCGCGCAGCGCCGCCGACTCGTCGGTGTAGCTCGACTCGAGGCGCGGCCACTCGTCGCGCAGACGAAGCCCCTCCATCGCGATGAACGAAAGGGGCAGACCGAGCGCGAGCGCGCCTTCTCCGTTGGACGACGACGGGACGGGTGCGCGCGGCGAGAAACGAAAGCGTCCCTCGGCGATCACGAAGAGATCCATCACGCCCTCGAGCGCGGCCGCGCGCTTCTGCGCGTCGTTGCCTCCGCGGAGCGAGCCTTCCAGCACCGGAGGCGAGGCATACGCGAGCTCGCGATCCTTCACGGCGAGCCAGGACGCGAAGCCATCGGCCCGCTCGATCGAGATCACGCCCGCGCGACCGGTCTGATCGAGCCACTGCAGCAGCTCTTCGAGCGGCATCGCCGCGAAAGGGCCGGTCAGGGCCGCATCGTCTCGCATCACGCCCAAGACGCTATCACGGTCGTCACCGGCGGCGACGCACGACGATACCGATCGCGGCGGCGAGAAGGATGTTCACGGCGAGCATGCAGGCGAGCAGCGCGCGCAGCAGCGTCGCCGAGCCGGCGGTCACGAAGATCGGCCCGACGGAGACGAGCGCCTCGCTCCGGGCGCGCGCGGCTGGGAGAGCGACCCGGACGACGGTGACGTGATCCGCGCCCAGCCCAGGAACGGCTGCCGCGACGAGGGCGCGGATGGCCGCCTCGTCGATGGGGGCGTCGCTCGCGGCGCGCACGAGCACCGATGCCGTCGCCAGGGGCGATGGGTCGTCGATCGGAGCCGCGCTCGGATCGGGCAGGCCCAAGTGGACGCGCGCGTCGTGGACGCCGGGCATCGCCTCGATGGAGCGAGCGAGATCGGCGCTCGATGCCGAGGCGGCGCGGGCGCGCTCCTCGCCGGCGGTCGGGATCAGGCTCGGCTCGGCATAGGCTTCTGCCGCTCCGGGTGCGTCGGTTCGCGGAAGGCCCTCGTCGCGCATCACGCCGAGCGCGCTCGCCACGTCTCTCTCGCCGACGACGATCGCGAAGTCGCCCCGGCTGGGGTCGGTTTCCTTCGCGGCACCGATGCCGTGCTCGCCGAGCACGACGATCACTTCATCGGCCTGCGCTTCGGTGAGGCCGCGCTCGAGCGTGGTCGTGCACGAAGCGAGCAGCGTCGCGATCCCCAAGCACGCCGCCCCGAGCTTCACGACGCGAAGATCTCGCAGACACGGCGCCTGTCCGTCAACGCCGGCGTCGCGATGAAGGGAGAGCTTGCGCGTTCGAATCGATCATCTAACGTCGCCGCGTTGTCGGGTCTCGCCACGCTTGCGCCGATCGGTCGCATCGGCCGCTACGACGTTCTCGGACGGCTCGCCGAAGGCGGAATGGCCGAGATCTTCCTCGCGCGCGCGGCGGGCGCGGCCGGCGTGGCGCGCTTCGTCGTGGTCAAGCGCATGCTGCCGAACGTCGACAAGCGGCACGACGCGACGACGGCATTCGTGACCGAAGCGCGCCTGCTCGCACGATTGCAGCACGCCTCGCTCGTCTCGATCCAGGAGTTCGGCGAGCAGCTCGGCAAGCACTACCTCGTGATGGAGTACGTGCGCGGCGCGTCGCTGCGGAAGGTGTTCGATGCGGCGAACGCCAAGGGCGGCATGCCCTGGCCGATCGCGGCGCGCGTGTTCGCAGGGCTGGCGGCGGGGCTGCATCACGCGCACATCGCGAAGGACGAGCGCGGGCGGCCGATGAAGATCGTGCACCGCGACGTCACGCCAGAGAACGTGATCGTCACGTGGGACGGAGCGCCGAAGCTGCTCGACTTCGGCATCGCGCGATCGACGGTCGATCCGAGCAAGACGCAGGCGGGCGTGCTGAAGGGCAAGCTCCAGTACATCGCGCCCGAGCAGTACCAGGGCTCCTCGCTCGACGCGCGCAGCGACATCTTCTCGCTCGCGGTGTGCATGTACGAGGCGCTCGCGGGCGAGTCGCTGTACGCGCGCGCGAGCGAGTACGAAACGGTGGCGGCGATCGTGCTCGACCAGCGCGTGCCGAGCATCCGTGCGGTGCGTCCCGACATCCCAGCGGCGCTCGACGCGATCGTCGGCGCAGCGCTGACGAAGGATCGCAACAAGCGCACGCAGACGGCCGACGAGATCGCGGCGGCGCTCGAGAAGCTGCTGGTGGATGCGGGCAAGCACGTGCGCGACGCCGACGTGGGCGCGTACCTCGCGGAGCTGCTTCCGGGGCAGGCGCAGCGAGATCCGCATCTCGATCGCACGCCGATCACGGGCGTGCCCGCGCGCAAGCGCACCGCGAGCGGCGAGATGGAGCAGATGCTCTTGCGGGCCGAGGCCGATCTCGACGCGGATGCGCTCGAAGGCAAGCGCGGTGGGCGCGGCGTCATCGTGATGTTGCTGATCGCGCTGCTGGCGGTGGCGGGCGTGCTGGGATGGATCGTGCTGCGCGACGTGCAATCGCCGCCCGCATCCTCGTCCCCGCCCGCATCCTCGCCCTCGCCCCCGCCCCCGCCCCCGCCCTCGCCCCCGCCCTGATCAAGCCGGCGGAAAGCGCTTCAGCATCGCGAACAGCGCGGGCACGCCGCGCACCGTGAACGCGCGATCGCCGAGCCGCACGCGCGTGCCTTCGACGAGCGGACGGTCCTCTTTTTCGGTCAGACGGTGGTCGTCGACGAACGTCCCGTTCGCCGAGCTCGCGTCGCTGAGCAGGTAGCCGAGGCTCGGATCGATCGCGACGCGCGCGTGCAGCTTCGAGACGAGCGCGTCGTCGATCCACACGTCACTGTTGGGAGCGCGACCGATCACGATGATGTTCGGGAAGGGAGAGCCCGCGCGCTTGGTGATGCCGTAGACGACGCTCTCGAGCAGCGTGCTCATCGGATGAGCGCCGTTCGCCCGCCGACCGTGCTCGGTCGCGTAGCGAAAGCCGGGCAGCTCCTCGCTCGGAGGCGCCGTCGGACCGACGAGCGCGAGCGGACCGAAGCGCGCGACGAAATCGTCTTCGGTGCTCGTGTGGGCGAGGGAGACGAGGTCTTGGAGCGTGGGGACCGGATCGGGCACGAGGAAGTAGGTAGCAGGGCGAGGGCGAGAGGCGAGAGGGCGCGGGCGAGAGGCGAGAGGCGAGAGGCGAGAGGCGAGAGGGCGAGAGGGCGCGGGCGCGGGATCAGAGCTCCTTGCTCGCATCGGCGTATTGGCTCTGCTCGGGCAGTCTCATCTTGCCCGCGGGCTTGGCGCGTTCAACCCCGCCTTCGGCGCCCGTGCTCGCCTCGTCGCTTCGCTCCTGCGGCTCCGCTCGGGGAGGTTCTGCATTCGCAGAACCTCGGGTTGAGCGCGCCTGCGACCCGCGGGCTGGAAAGGGTGGTGCCCGAGCAGGTCGGTGCACTCAGCAGCCAGGAGAACAGCTCATGCTTCACATCTATCCAGTCTCGATTCAGCTCTGCCGCGACGCGAACGACATCTGCCGCCGAGTGCCGGACGCATCACTTCGTGATCAGCTGCGGCGCGCGGTGGCGAGCGTCCCGCTCAACATCGCGGAGTCCGACGGCCAGCAAGGCGGCAACCGACGACAGCGACGGCTCACGGCTCTCGGCTCGGCACGCGAGGTCGGCGCGTGCTTCGACGTCATCGAAGCGCTCGGGTACGCGGTCATCGAAGCGTCGGTCCGCGCGCGTCTCGACCACATCATCGGCGCGCTCGTGAAGCTCACACGTCGCTGACGTCCACCACGGTCGGCGGGTCACTCCCGCCGGCCGCTCTTCACGGCCCGAGCCGCGAGCCGACGCGGCAGTTGCTCATCGTCCGTTCCCGAGCGCATCGCGCTACGAAAACGAAAGCGCGGCGGGGTCCCCGTCGCGCAGCGATGGGGCCGTGCGACTGCACTGATCTC
>CAYSCF010000123.1:0-3644 GCA_964429305.1 uncultured Sandaracinaceae bacterium
GCCTTGACGCAGAGCGACTCGTGCCCGTGCCAGTCGCCGTTCGCTTCGGTCTGCCAGTCGTGCAGGAGCGAGCCGCTCTCGGTCACGTAGAAGACCTCGAGGCGGCCATCGGCGTTGCGGCCGACCGCGACACTCGTCGTCTTGTCGCCGAGCGTCTCGGCGCCGTGCCAGTCGCCGTTCGCTTGGGTCTGCCAGTCGTGCTGGAGCTTGCCGCCCGCGCCCACGTAGAAGACCTCGAGCCGGCCGTCGGCGTTGCTCTCGACCGCGACGGCGCTCGCGCTCGCCGCGAGCTGCTCCTTGCCGAACCACGCGCCGCCCGCGACCTTCTGCCAGTCGTGCTCGAGCGCGCCCTGCGGCGTGATCCAGAACACCTCGAGCCGGCCGTCCTGGTTGACGCCGCACGCGACGCTCTTGGCCGCGCTCGCGAGGGTCTTTTCGCCGGCCCAGAGGCCGTTCGGCGTGCGCTGCCAGTTGTGCTTCAGCGCGCCGCCTTCGGCGACGTAGAACACCTCGAGCCGTCCGTCGCGGTTCGATCCGATGGCGATGCGCTGGCCCACGATGAGGGCATTGGTCGTCTGGGTCATGCGGAAGAGCCTCCTCGATCTGTTTCGCGCGTCCGCTCGGCAGTTGCAAGCCCGGCGGGGCCTGCGCGGGGGAAAGGTCCTACGGTGATTTTCGCCGCGGCCCCGTCTTACGCACCGTAAACGCACGATCCACGACGGACTCGACCTCGTCCAGCTCGCGAACGGGCGTTCCCTTGGCCCCGGCGTCCATCCAGCTCGACATCGCCGCGTCCAGGGCCGCGACGTACACCGCCGCCATCATCCGCCCGCGCAGCGTCTGGGCGCGCGTCGCACGCGCAGGCACGAGCGCCGCCGCGACGATCCGCTCGATCTCGCGCCGCAGCTGGCCCTCGTAGGCTCGTAGCGACGGCGTCGCGCGCACCAGCCGCCGGCTGCGCACGAGCTGCTCGCTCGTCGGCCCGGAGCCCAGAAGGATCGTCCGCGTGACGGCCATGATCGCGCCGATTGCGTCGTTGCCGCGTGGCACCGGCTTCAGCATCGAGACGATGCGCCGGTTCTCCTCGTCCTGACCGAAGAAGACGAGGTCTTCCTTGGTGGCGAAGTATCGGAACACCGTGCGCGGCGAGACGTCGGCGGCCGCCGCGACGTCGTCGATCGTCGCGCCGTCGAAGCCCTTCGTCTCGAAGAGCGTGAGCGCCGCGTCGATGATCTCCTCCCGCGTCTGCGCGCGCTTTCGTGCTCTCAGGCCCGCCATCGAGGTGGAGCGTGCCCTCGTCCACGCGTCGCGTCGAGCGATTCCGTTGCAAAAGTGACAGTCACTGCCATGATTGCGGCGACTGACATGTACGACGTGATCATCGCAGGCGCCGGCCCGGTCGGGGCTCTTCCTCGCGAGCGAGCTGCGGCTCGCCCGGTGCTCGGTGCTCGTGCTCGAGGCGCGGCAGAGCCCGGAGTCGCCGCTCAAGCGGATGCCGTTCGGCATGCGCGGGCTCTGGGGACCGAGCATGGAGGCGCTCTACCGGCGCGGTCTGCTCGATGCGGTCGCGGCGCGTCCGTCGGCAGACGTCCCCGCCTTCGTTCCGCAGCCCTCATCGACACCGCAGGCGCGCGGAGCGGGGCACTTCGCGGGACTCGAGTTCGACTACGAGAACATCGACACGTCGCGCTGGAGCTACCGGCTGGCGGGACCGGCCGATGGGCAGCTCGTGAGCGAGATGGAGCATCTCGAGAGTGTCCTCGCGGCGCGCGCCGTCTCGCTCGGCGTCGAGATCCAGCGCGGCCACGGCGTGGACGACTTCGAAACGTCCGGCGACGAGGTGGTCGTGCGGGCGGGCGATCGACGCTTCCACGCGAAGTGGCTCGTCGGATGCGACGGCGGTCGCAGCACGGTGCGCAAGCTCGCGGGCTTCGATTTCGTCGGCACCGAGCCCGAGCTCACGGGCTACTCGCTCAAGATCGACGTGGCCGATCCCGAGAAGCTCCCTATCGGCCGGTACTCCACGGAGGCTGGAACGTACACGCAGTGGCAGCGGGGCTGGGTCACCCTGGCCGACTTCGACGGCGGCGCCTACCACCGCAGCGACGGGATCACGCGCGAGCACGTGCAAGAGGTCCTGCGGCGCATGACGGGCACCGACGTGACGATCACGGCGTTGCATCTCGCCTCGACGTGGACCGACCGATCCAAGCAAGCGACGACGTATCGCAAGGGGCGCGTGCTGCTCGCGGGCGACGCGGCGCACATCCATTCGCCGCTCGGCGGACAGGGGCTGAATCTCGGGCTGGGCGACGCGATGAACCTGGGATGGAAGCTCGCCGCCACGATCCGCGGCGATGCGCCCGAAGGGCTGCTCGGCACCTACACGAGCGAGCGACATCCGATCGGCGCGCGCATCCTCGACTGGACGCGGGCTCAGGTCGCGGCAATGCGGCCCGATCGCGGATCGCGCGCGCTCCAAGCCGTGCTCCGGGATCTCGTGGCCACGCGCGACGGCGCCACGTACTGCGCCGAGCGCGTCTGGAGCGTGTCGCTCCGCTACGATCTCGGCGATCCGCACCCGCTCGTCGGGCGCAGCTGCCCGGACTTCGAGCTCGAGGACGGAGCGCGCGTCGGCGCCCTGCTCCGCGACGGACGAGCCCTGCTCCTCGACTTCGATCGGACGCTCGTTTCGCTCTCGCAGCAGTGGGGTGACCGCGTCCGGTACGTGGGGAGCGACGCGAAGGAGCGACTCGGCGTGAGCGCCGTGCTCGTGCGCCCGGATGGGTTCGTCGCCTGGGCCAGCGATCGGCCGTCTCGTCCCGAAGACGTCGTGCAGGCCGCGACCCGATGGCTCGCCGCCGCGTGATGCAACATGCGGGCGCCCTGTCGGAGCGCTAGGTTGAGCCTTTCGCGTCGAGCTTCGTCTCGACGTGGCGGGTGAACATGACGATCGAGTTCGAGCCGATCGCGCTCTTGCGCGACAACTACGCCTATCTCCTCGTCGAGAAAGAGACGCGCCGCGCCGTCGTCGTCGATCCGTCGGAAGGAAAGAAGGTCCTCGACGTCGTGCGCGCGCGGGAGGTCGAGCTGGAGGCGATCTGGTGCACGCACCATCACCCCGATCACGTCGGTGGTGTCGAAGAGATCGTGGAGGCGCTCGGCGCGCTCGAGGTCGTCGGCAGCCGCTACGATCGCGAGCGCGCCCGCATCCCACGCCAGACGCGTGCGGTCGACGAGGGGGACGTCGTCACGCTCGGCGAGTCGCGCTTCACCGTCATGTCGATTCCCGGCCACACGCTCGGCGCGATCGCGTTCGTCGGCGCGGGCCTCGCGCTCACCGGCGACACGTTGTTCTCCGGCGGATGCGGTCGCGTCTTCGAGGGCACGATGCCCATGATGCGCGCCTCGCTCGCCAAGCTCGCGGCGCTGCCCGATGCGACGCGCGTGCTCTCGGGCCACGAGTACACCGTGAAGAACCTGGAGTTCGCGCTCGCGGTCGAGCCCGAGGATCAGGCCATCGCTTCGCGTCTGGCCGATGCGCGCGATCTGCGCGCCGAGGGCAAGCCGGCGATCGGCGGCGACATCGCGCTCGAGCGCGCCACGAATCCCTTCCTGCGATGGACGAGCCCGGCGGTTCGCGC
>CAYSCF010000123.1:3744-18546 GCA_964429305.1 uncultured Sandaracinaceae bacterium
GACGACGTGTTCGCGCGGATCCGCGAAGCCAAGAACAACTTCTGATGGAGTCGATCGAGGTCCTGGTGCGCGACTCGGGAAACCTGCTCGCGCGCTATCGGAACGTCGTGCTCCAGGTCCGGACCGGCGAGATGACGCTGCCGATGCTGCAGCGGATCGAGAGCGCCGCGCTGCTCGCGCGTGCGGCGACGAGCGGCAACGTGGGCGCGGTGGCGATCATCGAAGAGGGCGCGGTGCTCGCCTCGGCCGACATCCGCGCCGAGCAGGCCGCGGTCGTGCGGCGCCTGCTGCGCGATCCGCGCACGCACTTCGTGACCGTCGTCGTCGGGCAGAGTGTCGGCACGCGTGCGATCAACACCGTGATGCGCCTCTTGCTGCTCGGCGTGCCGCGCCTGCGCTCGATGGGGCGCATCGACGAAGCGATCGAGTGGCTCGCGCCCAAGCTCGGCAACGTGACGCCGAGCGAGCTGCGTCGGGTGATCGAGGACGCGCGCGCGCAGCTGCGGTAGCTTCTCGCGCATGCCGAACCCGCGCCCGGTCCCCGCTCACACCGCGCTCTTCGTCGTCGACGTGCAGGAGCGCCTAGCCGCCGTCATGCCCGAGGGACCGGCGATCGAGAACACCGGGCGACTGCTCGATGGCGCGCGTGCGCTCGGCATCGAGGTGCTCGTGAGCGAGCAGTATCCGAAGGGGCTCGGAAGCACCGTGGCGCCGCTGCGCGAGAAGCTCGCCGTGATGTCGCCGAAGATCTTCGAAAAGCTCGACTTCGACGCCTGCGACGATCCGGCCATCGCCGCGGCGCTCGACGCGCTCCGTGCGCGCAGCATCGACACGATCGTGCTCGCGGGGATGGAGGCGCACATCTGCGTCGCGCAGACCGCGCGTGGGCTCGTCGAGCGCGGCTTCGGCGTCGTGGTCGCCTCGGACGCGACCGCATCGCGCACGCACGAGAACCGACGGATCGCCGAGGGTCTGTGGACGGCGAGCAGCGCGATCGCGAGCTCGACCGAGGCCATCCTCTTCGATCTCGCGCGACGCGCGAGCGGCGACGCGTTCAAAGCGATCTCGAAGCTCGTGCGTTAGCTCTGCCCGCGACGCACACCGCGGTGCTTCACGAGAGGGCGATGATCGCCGCGCCCGTCACGATCGCCGCGGCAGCGAGCGCTCTCGCGCGCGTGATGGTCTCGCCCAGCCAGAGCCGTCCGAAGATCGTCGCGATCACGATCGAGGTCTCGCGCGTGGCGACCACGTAGCCCGTCGGCGCGAGACGAAACGCATAGAGCACGAGGAGGTACGCGGTGAGCGACGTCGTCGCGGCCATCGCGAGCGAGAGCCGGTTCGTCCTCCACTCGCCTGCGAGCGCTTCGCGCCGACGCCACGCGAGCGGCGCGCTCACGATCAGCGCGCCGAGGTTGGTCGCGGCGAGATACGGGATGGGATCCGCGTGCGCCACGCCGCCGTGATCGACGACCGAGTAGATCGCGATCAGCGGGCCGGTCGTCACGGCGAGCCAGAAGCCTCGGCGGCTCGGCTGCGGGCCGGGCGCGCGCGCGAGCGAGGCGATCGCGAGCACGATCACCGCGATCCCGATCGCCGCCTGGGTCGACGGCCACTCGCCGGCGAGAACGATCGCGAGCAGCGGCGCGAGCCCGACGCCGAGCCCGCGCGCGATCGGGTACACCGTCGAGAGCTCGCCCTCGCGATACGCCTCGCCCAGCGTCGCGAAGTAGAAGCCGTGCACCACGCCACTGACCAGGACCGGTAGGGCCGCCCGTCGCAGCGACTCCGGCTGGTGCCAGAGCGCGAGCGGGCCCAGCCACACCAGCGCGAGCGCCATCGCGATCCACAGGAACGCGAACGGCTCGCGCGCGCGCTTGGCGAGCAGGTTCCAGCCGGCGTGCAGGAGCGCGGCGAGCAACACGAGCAGGGTGGCGGACGGCGACAAGAGCAGGACACTCGCACGACGAGGTGGTGTGGGGTCCCGTCCACGATCGTCGGGTAGGGCCACCCAAGTGACGTCCGCTGCGAGCATCCCAATCCCGGTTCCGACGAAATCGACATCGGTTTTCCGCCTCGGACGCCGGCACGCGCCCTGCAGAGATGCGCGCCATGCCCCCGACCTCGAAGCAGCGGCCTCCTCGCGCGCGCGTGAAAGTGAGCGTGGAGAACGAGGTCTCGGGCGTCCGGACACAGCCGACCATGCCCGCGGCTCCCGAGGCGCCGAGCTGGACGAGGAGCGACTCGTTCCGCCCACCCGCTGCCGGTCACGTCGACTTCGTGCAGTTACCCAAGCGTCGCAAGTAGCGGCAAGGGTCCGCGCAGATACGGCCTCAGTGCTTGAGGCCGTGGCGCTTGAGGAGCTCGAACAGATGCGAGCGATCCATGTCGGCCTCGCGCGCGGCTTGCGCGACGTTGCCGTTCGTCTTGTCGAGCAACGCACCGAGATAGTCGAGCTCGAACTGCGTCAACACCGCCGCGCGCGCTTCGCGATAGGGTCGCGTGGGCTCACCCGCTCGAGGCGTCGCGCTGGGCGGCGGCAGCGTGAGCGCTTCCGAGGCCGAGCCGCCGGGCGTGCTGCGCGTGATCAGCTCGGGCGCTTCACCCATCGCGATGGTGGCTTCCACCACGTTGCGCAGCTCGCGCACGTTGCCGGGCCAGTCGTGGCGCTGCATCGCATTCATCATCGTCGCGCCGAAGAGCGGATCGTTGGCGGCATCGGCCAGGCCCGCGCGCTTGGCGAAGAAGTCCACGAGCAGCGGGATGTCGTCCGGCCGCTCGCGCAGCGCCGGTACGATGAGCTTCACGACCGCGATGCGATAGAAGAGATCGAGTCGGAAGCGGCCGCGGTTCACTTCGGCATGCAGATCGCGGTGCGTCGCGCACACGACGCGCGCATCGAAGGGAATCTCTTCACGACCTCCGACCCGCCGCAGGCGGCGTCGCTCGAGCACGCCGAGCAACGTCGGCTGGAGCGAGTCGGGCAGCTCGCCGATCTCGTCGAGGAAGATCGTGCCGCCGTGCCCGCGCTCGAACGCGCCGACATGCCGGCGATCGGCGCCCGTGAACGAGCCCTTCTCGTGGCCGAAGAGCTCGCTCGCGATGAGCGTCGGAGACAGCGACGCGCAGTCCACCGTCACGAAGGGCCCGTTCTTGCGAGGACCGAGCTCGTGCAGCGCCTGCGCGACCAGCTCCTTGCCGACGCCGGACTCGCCGTGGATCAGGACGGGCACGTCGCTCTTGGCGGCCTTGGCGATCTGCGCGAGCAAGCGCCGCATCGACGCCGACGACGCACGGATGCCCGCGAGCTCTTCGCCGTCGTGCAGCTCGACCTCGACGTCGGCCGCCGGATTGAGACGCACCACCGTCTGACCACACGCGATCTCCGTCCCTGCGGGAACGACCGCCTTCTCGATGCGGATGTCGCCGACGAACGTGCCGTTGGTCGAGCGACGATCTTCGACGGCGATGCCGTGCGTCGTCCGCGCCGCGCGCAAGTGGAAGCCCGACACGGTGCGATCGGTCAGGACGAGATCGTTTCCGTCGGCCGTGCCGATCGTGAGCTCGTCGGTTCCGTCGCGCTGCTTGCCTTTGTCGGGCCCCGCGATGACCTCGACCGAGAGCGCGTGCACGGGCATCCGGTCGAGCCGCGCGTGGGGAAGGGTCATGCCCCTGCCGCCATCCAACTTCCCGGTCGCCATCGTTTGGGACGGTACGCGCGGCACACCCGGGTGTAAACAACTGCCATGTCGAGCCCCGCGCGCGTGAAATTCCCCCTCGCGACGAAGCTCTCGATCGCGTTCGCGCTGCTCGCAGCGCTGCCGCTCGTGGGTCTCGGCGCGTACGTCGTCGATCTCGATCGCACGACGCTGCGCGTGCTCTCGCAGCACCTGCAGAGCGCGGTCGGCGACTCGGTCGCACAGCTGGTCGACGACGAGCTGCGTGGCGCCGAAGACGGGCTCGAGGGCATCGGACGCATTCTGCTCGACGACACGCTCGACGAAGCCGAGACCACGCGCCTGGCCGAAGCGCGCCTCTCGGGCGAGAGCCGTCTCGATCACGTCGTCGCGTACGACGCACAGGGACGACTGCTCGTGGCCCTCGCCGAGGTCGACGCCGAGACGAGCGTGCGGCCGCCGGAGACGCTCTCGGCCGAGCTGCGCGCATCCGCCGATCACGCCGACGCCGCGATGGGCCCGAGCGCGCTCGACGGAAACGTGATGCGTGTGCTGCTCGTGGTGCCGCTGCATCGCGACGAGAGCGTCGCGGGCTACCTCTCGTCGATGGTCGCGCTCGATGCGGTGGCCGCGCGCGTCGCCGACCTCGAGAGCGAGCACTTCCCCGAGGTGCCGGACGCGATCCTCGTCGTCGACACGCAGGGGCACGTGCTCGTGAACGGCGGCGCGCTCGCCGAGGCCGACGCGGCGGCGTACGCGGGCGTGCTGTCTGCGATCGATCCGGCCACCAGCGCGGCGTGGTCGGGTCGCTTCGATGCGCCGGGCGGCGAGCGTCTCGGCACGATGCGGCCCGTCGGCGCGCGATCGCTGCGCGTGATCACGCAGGTGCCGCTCGCGGTGGCGTTCGCCTCGATCACGTCGGTCGAGCGCGCGGTGGCGATCGCGGTCCTGATCGCGGTGCTCGTCGCGCTCGCGCTCGGCATCGTCGTCTCGCGCGGCATCACCGCGCCCGTCCGCACGCTGGTCGCGCTCGCCGAGGCCCTCGGGGCGCGCCGCTTCGAGCAGCGTGCGAACGTCGCCACCAACGACGAGCTCTCGGTGCTCGGTCACGCCATGAGCGAGGCAGCCCGCGGGCTCGAGGAGAGCGAGAAGACCATCCGCAAGGAGATCGAGATCCGCACCGATCTCGGGCGGTATCTCCCCGGCGAGATCGTCGAGCGCGTCGTGCGCCGCGAGCAGGACATGGCCCTCGGTGGGGCGTCGCGGACCATCACGGTGCTCTTCGCCGACGTCGTCGGCTTCACCCCACTGGCCAGTCGGCTCGAGC
Organism: uncultured Sandaracinaceae bacterium; assembly: GCA_964429305.1. Classification (GTDB taxonomy): domain Bacteria; phylum Myxococcota_A; class Polyangia; order Polyangiales; family Sandaracinaceae; genus JBBSAT01. Next base: position 8,746 of record CAYSCF010000123.1, read on the forward strand.
CGCAGCAGACGGTCGCGATCCTCAACGAGCTCTTCTCGATCCTCACCGAGATCGTCTTCCGACACGGCGGAACCGTCGACAAGTTCATCGGCGACTCGGTGATGGCCATCTGGAACGCCCCCGAAGAGCAGCCCGATCACGCGGCACGGGCATTGCGAGCGGCCGAGGAGATGCTGCGCTGGCTCGATGCGGGAAACGCCCGTTGGAAGGAGAAATACGACGTGACGATCGAGCTCGCGATCGGCATCCACACCGGCGATGCCGTCGTCGGCAACATCGGCAGCGACAAGCGGATGGAGTACACGGCCATCGGCGATACGGTGAACGTCGCTGCGCGTCTCGAAGCGCTCGCGCGCCCGCAGCAGATCCTCGTGACCGCCGCGACGCGCGACGCCGCGAAGGACGAGCCCTTCGACTTCTACGATGGCGGCATGCGCGAGCTCGCCGGGCGTCGCGAGCCGGTGCACGTCTTCGAGGTGGGCCCGTGAAGGGCTCGTTCGAGGTGCACGAGCCGGTCCCCGGCGACGTGCTCGGCGACTATCGCGTCGAGTCGATCCTCGGGCGCGGCGGCATGGGCTCGGTGTTCCGCGCGACGCAGCTCAACCTCGGCCGGCAGGTCGCGCTCAAGGTGCTCCTGCCCGAGCACGCGGTGCGACCCGGCGCGTCGGCGCGCTTCGAGCGCGAGGCCAAGGTGAGCGCGCAGGTGCGTCATCCGAACGCGATCGAGGTCTACGACTTCGGCGCGGCGAACGGTTACCTCTATCTCGCGATGGAGCTGCTGGAGGGCAAGCCCTTGCGTGCGATCGTCGGCGACGGACGGCTCGTGGCGGTCGATCGCGCGATCTCGCTCGTGCAGAAGATCGTGGAGGTGCTCGTCGTCGCGCACGAGCGCGGGATCGTGCATCGCGATCTCAAGCCCGAGAACGTGTTCCTCGAGCGGCAGACCGACGGGACCGAGCGTGTCGTCGTCGTCGACTTCGGCCTCGCGTTCGTCGTGGACGACGGCGAGCTCGGGCGCATGACGCGCGAGGGGATGATCACCGGCACGCCGGACTACATCGCGCCCGAGCAAGCGGTGGGACGCGCGGACGTGGGGCCACCGGCCGACATCTACGCGCTCGGCTGCATGGTGTTCGAGATGCTGCTCGGGATCACACCCTTCCACGGCCATCCCATGCGCGTTCTCATGCAGCAGACGCACGGCATCGTGCCGACGTTCGGCGAGGTGCGGCATGAGGTCGTGGTGCCGCGCGCGCTGGAAGCGTTGGTGCAGTCGATGCTGGCGAAGTCGCCCGAGGCCCGCCCGACGGCGCGCGAGATCCAGGGTGATCTCGCGGCGCTCGTCCACGGCGGGCCGATGCTCGAGCGGGCACGCGAGCGCATCGGGCTCGACGGCCGCGCGGCCCGCATGGTCTCCGAGATTCGTCCTCCGACCTCGCAGGCGACGACGCTTCAAGAAGAGACGGGGGGCGAAGCGGAGGTCGCCGTGATCGGAACGCTGCAGGGCGAGACCGTGCTCGCGCTCGCGATGAACAGCCTCCGCCTCTACATCGTCTCGGACGAGCAGCCGATCGCGGATGCCGCCGCGATCTTCGCACCCGGTGCCGATCTGGCTTCGCTCGTCGCCTTGCGTGCCGCGCATCGCGGCGTTCCGATCGTCACCGACGCCTCGCCCAGCGATGCCGAGCGCGTGCCGGCGCTGCTGCGCGCGGGCATCGACGACGTGGTGATGCTCCCGACGCGGCCCGAAGAGCTCGGGCGGCGGCTCTGGAAGCTGATACGAAGGGCGCGAAAGAGCGCGCAGAGGACCAAGCCAGCATGAGCTCTCGTTTCCTACTTTTCTTCGCTTCGATCGCCGTCTCCGCGCTCGTTCCCGCCCTCACCCTCGCGCAGCCGCCGACCGCCACCGACGCGGTCGACATCGTCGAGTACACGGTGCAGCCAGGCGACACGTGCGGTCGCATCTCGCAGCGCATGTGGGGCAACGCCCGTCGCTACGACATCATCCACTCGTACAACCCGGGCATGGGACCGCCGCCGCATCGTCTCGTGGCGGGCACCGTGCTGCGTCTTCCGCGCATCGCGACCGACGCCTCGACGCTTCCCGACGCGCGTGTGACTGCCGCGGAGCGCACCGTGACGGCGCGCGCGGGCGATGCGGAAGCGTGGGCTGCGGCGCACGTGGGCCTCGATCTCTATCGCGGCTGGCACGTCACCACGGAAGAGCGCAGCTCGGCCGAGCTCACCTTCCGCGACACCAGCGTGATCGCGATGCGCGCCGACACGCTCGTCATCATCTTCGGCGACACGGCCGGGCGCGTTCGCCGCGGCGGCACGGATGCGACGCTCGAGCGCGGGACGATGCGCACGGCCCTCGGCGCGCTGCGCGGCGAAGCAGGAGCGGGCGGCGCGCTCGGCCTGCACGTGAACATGCCGTCGGGAACCGCCGACATGCAGGGCGGATCGAGCGTCGTCAGTGTCGACGACGGAGGCACGAGCCGGATCTCGTCGCACGTCGGCGACGTCAGCGTGCGCGGACAGACCGGCGGCGCCGTGCGTGTACCCGAGGGCATGGGCAGCGCCGTCGCGCCGCACACGCGACCGACGCCGCCGCGTCCGCTGCCTCCTTCTCCCACGTGGGCGAACGGCGCGCGCCGCTTCTTCGGTGCGCCGGGCCGCGGCGCGGTGATCTCGGGCGAGTGGGCGCCGGTCGCGAGTGCGCGCACGTACCACGTCGAGATCGCGCGCAGCCCCGACGGGCGCGACGTCGTCTCGTCGGTCGAGGTTCCGTCGAGTGTCACGCGCTTCGAGCTGCACGGATTTCCGCCGGGCACCTACTACCTGCGCGTCAGCACGATCGACGTGGACTTCTTCGAGAGCCGACCGAGCGAAGCGCTGACGGTGACCGCCGAGGACGCGCGCTTCGTCGCGCCGGGCGCGAGCGAGGCGACGTCGTTCCCGGCGGTCGATCCATCGGAAGAGCCGGGCCCTCTCGATCTCGCGCTCGGCACGCGCGTGTCGTTTCCCGAAGGCGTGACGTGCGGCGGCGTGAGCGAGATCGTGCTCACGAGCGACACGCTGCCGAGCTGTACCGACGCAGCGGGCGCGCCGGTCGCGCTTCTTCCCGTCCGCGTGGGCTCGATCGCGATCGGCACCGACGTGCCCGGCGTGATCGCCGGCAGCACGAGCGACGTCGTCATCAGCGCTGCGTCGGGCGCGATTCCCGAGGGTGCGACGGCCGTCGGTCACGGCGTCACGATCACGAACGTCACGCGCCGAGAGGGCCAGCTCGTCGCGACGGTACAGACGCCGGCCGATGCGACGGACGCATCGCTCTCGGTCGTGATGGGCGAAATCGTGCTCGCGACGACGCCGCTCGCGGTGAACGTCGCGCCGCCACCCGCGCCCGCGCCCGAAGAGCCCGCGGTGGCCGCAGTGGAAGAGCCGCCCGCACCGCCCGAGCCGCCGGGCCCGCTCACCGAAGCCGTCGGCAGCATTCCGTTCACGCAGAGCGTGGGCTTGCGCGATCTCGATGCGCGTGGCGTCGGTGGCCGCATCGGCATCGCGGGCGTCGACACCGGCGGCGGGCCGCTCGCGCGCGTGTCGCTCGAGGCCTTCGGAAACTTCTTCGACGATCAGCTTCGCATCTCGGTCGCGATGCCGATCGACTTCACCTCGCCGCGCGTGCAGAGCTGGGAGCGCGGCTCGGGCGACGTGCTCGCGACGCTCGGATGGCTGCCGGTGCGACGCGGGCCGGTGTCGGTGTTGATCGATGCGGGCATCTGGATCCCCACGAACCTCGATCGTGGTCTGACGACCGCGCGTCTCGTGCCCTCGCTCGAGATCGCGTGGCTGCTCGGCGGAACGTTCCACCTGCGCACGCGTCAGGCCGGCATGATCGATCTCGCGAGCACCGGCGCGCGCCTCTGGTCGTCGGCATACGGCATGGACGCGCGCGTCGTCGGGCCGTTCGGTGTCGGCTTCGAGGTCGAGCTCGTCGTAGGCGACGCGGACGGAAACGGTACGCGCTCGGACTACGCGTTCGTGCCGGAGATCATGGTCGATCTGCACCCGGTCACATTGCAGATCGGTGGGCGCTTCGGCATCACGCATCCGACCTTCTTCGGTGGCGCGGGTCTCTTCGTGTCGGCGCGCCTCGCGACGTTCTGACGCCGGGAGAGCGACTCAGCCGACCTCGAGGTGCACGCGCGCCTTCGCGAAGCGAGCGACCGTGCCGACCACGCCGGGCTGTCGCGCGAGCTCTTCGAGCACGAGGAACGCGTCGTCGCGCGTGAACGTCTCGCGCGAGAGGTGCATGCGCTGCACCACGTCGTCGACGAGCGCGCGTGCCTTCTCGTCGCCGAGCGAGGCCCCGAGCATCGTGACGAGCTTCAGCAAGGCCAGGCTCGGTCGACCGGAAGAGTTGCGCTGCGGAGCGCGCCGGAGCCCGCTGGTCTCTTGCGTGCGCAGGTTCCGCATGGCCGATCCGATCGAGCCCGGAGTCGCCACGAGCCGCTCGACGACGTAGTGGCTCGTCACGTCGTCCCACTCGTCGCTCGCGCCCACGGCGCGTATGGCATCGCGCAAGATCTCTTCGCCGCGCTCGTGCCCGACGAGGGCGACGAGCCGACCGAGCACGTCTTCGCGGCGGTACGCCATCACGCCGGGAAGGCGAGCACGACGCTCGTGGTGTTGTGGAAGCCGCTCATCTCACCCGCGCTCAGGCCGACCTCGCCGTACGTCTCGAAGCCCGCCAGGGGCGCGTTGCCGAGCGCCGCGCTCATGCCGCGCACGGCGTCCGCGAATCCGTCGCCCAGGATCAGCTTTCGACAGATGCAGTCGAACACGAGCGCGCCCGCGCACGCGTTGCCGCCCAGCGCCTTCTTGGCGACCTCCGCAGCGCCGATCGCGCTCGCAATCTGCGCAGCGGCATCGCTCTGCATGATGCGCAGGACCGAGCCTTCGGGAACGGCCGTGGCGAACGAGATCGATCCGTCGGCTCCGCGCGAGAGCGGCGCTCGGATCTTGTAGCCGCTTCCGTTCGCGAGCCCGGCCTGGAACTCGAGCAGGAACGCGCCGATGTTCGTCTCATCGAGCGAATCGACGTCGAGACCACGCTTGGCGGCGGCTTGCCGCGTGTGCTCTTTCCAGACGCTCCACGCAGGGCGGCCTTCGATCTCGTACACGGTCGCGCCGTCGGCGCGCGACACGCGCAGCGGCTCGCTCAGCGGCCCGTGGCCGTGCTGGATGCCGAGCCCGAGCGGACGCTTGCTGAAGATCTGCGCGACGACGAGCGCATCGGAGGCGACGCGGTCGCCGAACGCGACGCGGGTCTGCTTCATCTCGAGATCGTCTCCAGCGGCGCCCCCCGCCAGCGGCTGATCGGGACCGAGCGTGGCCGCGAGCATGAGCGCGACCTCCTCTCCGTTTCCCGCCAGCGGATCGAGCAGCGTGATCGCCGTTCGGTACGGAAAACCGGGCACCGATCGCGGCTGCCCTTCGAGCGCACGCGCGATGGCGCCTTCCGGGTCGCTCGCGAGCCGGCCGCCGATCCCCGCCGTCGCGCGGTACTCGTCGCCAGCGAGCGCGAACACCGAGACGCTGGCCTTCGCGTCGCGACCTTCGGTGAACTCACCCGCGGTCGAGGCGCCGATCACGATCGCGCCCGTCGCGCCGAGCTCCTTCACCAGCACACCGAGGTCCTGCCGAGTCGAAGCGAAGGCGCAGACCAAGACGGGCGCGGCGCCGTGCAGCTGGACGTCGAGGGCGCGGCGGATTTCCCGACAGACGTCGGCGGTCTGGCCCGATGCCAGCACGCTGGCGATCTCGATGTTCATCTCATGCACCTCTGTGGTGGGGTTGCACCACCGAGCTACGGACGGTCGCGACTTTTTCAATAGGCGCGGGTCACCCACATCGGCGGGCGGTCAGCACATGCGCTGCCGCTTGCGCTCACGTAGGTCGTGCTAGGGTCGGCGCCCTATGAGTCAGCCCCAGGACGGTCCGGTTCGGAAGCACCAGAAGAAGATGGCGACGCGTCAGCTCGCGGCGTGGCGCGCCGCGCAGGCCGAGAAGGCCGGCGGATCGACGCAGCCCGCGAAGGCCGCAGCCGCCGCGAAGCCCGCCGCTGCGAAGACCGCTGCCGCGAAGCCCGCCGCTGCGAAGCCCGCCGCCAAGGCCTGAGCGCGTTTCGACGCCATCCGCCGAGGCGAGCTCGCCTCGCGCGGATCTGCTCCTTTGCGATTGGCAAGCGCTGTCTTCGGGGCCTCGCCTCAGCTCGTCGGCGCGCCGCACTGCGGCACTGGCTCGTAGGCGTCAGCAAGAACAGAGCGCGGCAGTAGTTGCACCGAAGGCGCGCGGCCATGCGTGGCTCTCGGGCTGCGGCGAGCTGCGGTTGCGCCGTCGGTGCCATCTGCTCGAGCTGCGCGGCTGTCCACGCCAGCAAAGTGGTGAAGCGTACGATCGCACCGACCGCGTCCGGGTTGTCGAGCGGCACGAATCCCAGCAGCTGGTCCTTGCCGACGCCCAGCACCGAGACGTGGTCGCGCTGCATGCCTTCGATCAGGTAGCCCGCGCCCTGCGGCGGCAACGATCGAAAGCCGGCGATCTGTTGCTCCATCTCGAGCCCGAAGCACTCGATGATCACGTTGCGCCCGACCCAGACGCGCACCTCGTCCGTCACGTCGAACGCGTCGTCGTCGACGGCGGCGGGATCCGGAACGTACTTCGGGCTCCACTTCAGCTCGAACGAGCCGAGCGGGTTGCGGACCTCGACCTGCACCTGGCAGCTGTATCTCTCCGCGCGCACGCGCGTGTCGTGCTCGCTCGGCCGCCCGCGCCACTCCCAGACGCCCTGGCTATCGTGTTGAATCCTCCCGCCGCCGAGCTGCGGTGCGACGGCTTCGATGATCCGTTGGCTCTCGGTCGACATGCTGGGCTCCGGCTGGACCTATCCGCGAACGTCCGACGCGCGAGGCGAACTCTCACACGGAGGCTGCGGTCCGGGACAGTGAGAACGAGGATCGATCCGCCGACTCTGACGCGTGCGCGTACGGGGGCGGCACGAGACCACGCGATGCCAACGCGCCGCGCGGCGAAGTCGAAGAGGTCGACCGTCGAGACGAGCTCGCGCGTGAGATCGACGATGTGCAGTGCACGAGCGCGACGAGCGAGCACCTGACGACGCAGGGCGGGCTCCCTGCGATGGCGACGCTGGTCGCTGGCGACGAGCTCTTCTGCGGTCTCACGACCGATGGGCGCGTGCTCTGCTGGGGCCGCGGCAGCTGCGGACAGACTGCGCTGCCCGAAGACGGCGCGCCGCACGAGTTCGTGCTGCCGTAGCGGGCGCTCGCACGGAGTGGAGTCGCTTGCGCGCATCCGAGCTCCGGGTTAGACACTGAACCATATGGTTCAGCGTTTGAGCGACCGCCTCGATGCCTCGTTCGCCGCGCTCTCGGACGCGACGCGACGCGGCGTCCTGGCCCAGCTCGGACGTGAAGAGGCTTCGATCTCGGACCTCGCCGCGAAGTTCCACATGACCCTCACGGGCATGAAGAAGCACGTCGGCGTGCTCGAGCAGGCCGGGCTCGTCACGACCGAGAAGGTGGGGCGCGTGCGGACGTGCAAGCTCGGCCCGCATCCACTGGAGGAAGAGATGGTGTGGATGCTGGCGCACCGCCGGCTCTGGGCCGCGCGCTTCGACGCGCTCGACGACGTTCTCGAGGAACTCACACGGAAGGAAGAGATCCATGCACGAAAAGGAAAGTGAGAGAGCCCGCATGAAGAACGACACGACGGTGGAGCGGAAGTCCGAGCGTGAGCTCGTCGTCACGCGAGCGTTCGACTACCCGGCGCGCATCGTGTTCGAGGCGTGGACCCGCGCCGAGCTGTTCAGGCGATGGTGGGCACCGAAGTCGCTGGGCCTGACGCTGCTGTCCTGCGAGATCGATGCTCGCGTCGGCGGCGGCTATCGCTTGGAGTTCGCCGTCGGCGCCGATGCCGGCACGCGCATGGCGTTCTTCGGGAAGTATCTCGAAGTGACACCGCCCCATCGCCTCGTCTGGACGAACGACGAAGGCGGTGACGCCGGCCCGGTCACGACGGTCACCTTCGAGGAGAAGGGCGGCAAGACCCTCGTGGTCAAGCACGACCTCTATCCGTCGAAGGAAGCGCTCGACGCCGACATGGGAAGCACGGAGGGCCTGAGCGAGACGTTCGATCAGCTCGACGAGACTCTCACGGGCGCGTGAGGGCTACGAAGACGCGAGGCTCACGCGGAAGCGTGAGCCGCCGAGATCCCACGCGCGCAGCCGGCGCCCGGTGAACGCGTGGATCACTTCGATGTTGGTGCGTGCGTGGAGCGTGAGCTGCTCGCAGGTGAAGCTGCCTTCCCCTGCGAGCGCGATCGGTAGCATCAGCTGATCGGAAAGATGCGCTTCCACGCTCGTGCCCGACGCGCGCCAGGAGAGCAGCGCGTCCGCCGCGGCGCGTCCCACGTCTTCCGCGCGCACGTCGGGCTCGCCGATCTGCGAGAACACGTTCGTGATGCCGGACTTCGGATCACGCGCAGACAGCCACATCGCGTTGCCCGGCCCGGGGCTGTGCACGCTCGCGCTCGACATGCTCAGGCGCAGCCCGCTCAGTCGCTCGGCCGCGGCGACGAGCTCCCGGCGCGCGATGCCTTCCGAGAGCCCCGCGACGATCGCGTGCGCGCCGAGCTCGAGCTCGTCCGCGCGTGGATCGACGAGATGGATCGGTGCGAGCGATCCCGAGGGCGACGTGGTCATCACGACCTCCCCGCCTCCAGCCGGATAGAAGCCGGTCTGGCCCAGCGAGAGCGTGAGCTCGGCGCCCGCCGCGCGCACCAGCGGTAGCCAAGCGTCGGCGAGGAACGGGAACGTCGGCGCCCAGAGCGCATGCGTGCCGCCGCGCACGACGAGGTGGCTCGGCTCCGCGCCGAGCACGAGCGGAAGCGCGATGGTCTGGAGCACCAGACACACCGATCCCGCGCTGCCCACGTCGAGCTCGTGCACGCCGCCACGGATCGCGTGTGGCCGGAAGACCAGCCGCGTGCTGCCGAGCGAAGCGCCCTCCGTCTCCGCGTCGCAGACGGCCGCAGCCGCCTTCACGCAGGTCAGGTGCTGGCGCATGAGCCCGCCCTTCTTGCGGCCAGCGCGGATGCGCTCGAGCACGAACGGCTTGCCCGTCACCATCGAAAGCGCGAGCGACGTGCGCAGGATCTGGCCGCCGCCTTCGCCCGCGCTGCCGTCGATGACCATCGGCGTCTCGCCCGCCTCGCGCAGCACCACCGAGAACGAAGGCCGCACCTCCGTTGCTTCGTCGTCGCTCGCGACGATCGTCGCCGGCTCGGCACGGAGGCTCCGCACCACCGCGCGCGCGTCCTTGTCCCAGACGACGTCGCCGTCCGCGATCCGGATCGAGAGGAAGCGGTGATACGGGACGAACTGCGTCTCGCCGTCACCGGTGTCGGGCGCGAGCTCGACGCCACCTGCCCGCACCTCGACCACGCGTGCGCCCGACACGACGCGCCGATCGTCCGGCGCGCCGCGGTGAAGCAAGCAGATCTCGAGCGCATGCAGGTCCCCATCGCGCCATCGCGCTCGGTTCAGCAGGTCTCGCAGCGTCGTTCCCATGCCTGCATCATCCCTTCACACACACGACCTGACGGAGCGTGTGCACGATCTCCACGAGATCCGTCTGAGCCGCCATGACGGCGTCGATGTCCTTGTAGGCCATCGGCGTCTCGTCGATCACGTCAGCGTCCTTGCGGCACTCGACGCC
>CAYSCF010000124.1:0-18366 GCA_964429305.1 uncultured Sandaracinaceae bacterium
CACGCTCCCCGACATCGCGTACATGATGGACGACGAGATCGGTGGCCAGACGACCGACGAAGGCCCGTCGGCGCTTCCCGGCATCGGTGGCGCGCTCGTCGAGACGATCCTGCGCACGCTCTTCGCCTCGCCCGCGTGGGCGCACACGGCCGTGTTCATCACGTACGACGAGAACGGCGGTCTCTCCGATCACGTGCCGCCTGCACCGGCGTGCGAGCCCGACGCGCTCACGCCGCACGACGGTCACGGCGTCGCGCTCGAAGGCCGCTTCGATCACACGGGCTTCCGCGTCCCCTTCATCGTCGTCTCGCCGTATACGCGCCCGCACTTCGTCTCGCACGTCGTCCACGATCACACGTCGATCGTGCGCTTCATCGAGGCGCGCTTCGGTCTGCCCGCGATGACTGCGCGCGACGCGAACGCGACGCCGCCGATGGAGATGTTCGACTTCGAGCACCCGGCCTTCATGACGCCGCCGAACATCACGGCGCACACGGTGGTTCCGGACGCGGTGCTCACGCAATGCGGTCAGACGCTCGCACCGACGACGTGCGCCCACTGAGCGGCTGACGGAAAAAATCCGCCGGACCCCATCGGGCTCAGAGGATCTTCAGCAGCCCGCCGCGCTCGATCGCGCGTTGGTACGCGGGTCGCGCGTGGATGCGCGCGAGGAAGTCCGCGAGCCTCGGCCGGCGCGTGCCGCCTGCGCGCGCGAGCGCCGCTTCGACGGGAAAGCTCATCATCACGTCGGCGCCGCTGAACGCCGGGCCTGCGAACCACGCGTGCTTGCCGAGCTCGCGCTCGAGGAAGTCGAGGTGCAGCTTCAGCTGTCCGTTCACGTACGGGCGCGCCGGCCAGCCGAGCGGGCCGAGCTTGGTGACGAGCAGCTTCATCAGGAGCGGCGGCATCGCCGAGCCCTCGGCGTAGTGGAGCCAGTACACGTAGCGCTCCCACTCCGCGCTTCCACGTTGCGGCGAGAGCGTGCGGGCGCCGAAGCGCTCGACGAGGATCTCGACGATCGCGCCCGACTCCGCGAGCACCGTACCGTCGACCTCGACCACCGGCGCTTTCCCGAGCGGATGCACGTCGCGCAGGTTGCGAGGCGCGAGCATCGTCTTGCGATCGCGCTGGTACGGAACGATCTCGTACGCGAGCTCGAGCTCCTCGAGCAGCCAGAGGATGCGGTGCGAGCGGGAGGCGTTCAGATGATGGACTCGGATCACGAGAGGCGCCTTAGCCGATCGGCGACCGAAAGGAAGTTGCAAGGTGTGCCTCGTAGATATCGGGTGTGCACCGGATGGACCGGTGACGGAGAGATGAAAGATGAACAAGACCCTCGCCTCGATGTTCGTGATTGCGGCCCTCTCGATGGGCGCGGCGCCCGCCTTCGCGCAGTCCACGACCCCTGCCCCGGACGCGGCCGGCTGTCACCACGCTCGCGGCGGCGGACCGTTCTCGGCCGAGCACATGGAGCGTCGCATCACGCACCTCACGCAGCGCCTCTCGCTCGACGCACACCAGGTGACGCTCGTGCGCGGCATCCTCACGAGTAGTCGCACGCAGGCCGAAGCGCTGCGTACCGGCACGCCCGGGCCCGAGCGCCGCACGCAGTTCCACGCGCTGATGCAGAGCACGCGCAGCCAGATCGATGCCGTCCTGAACGATGCGCAGCGCGCGCAGTTCGCGCAGATGCAGACCGAGATGCGCGGTCGCATGCACGGGCGCCGCGGTCATCACGGCGGCCATGCGCCCGGCGCGACGCCTCCTTCCGGCGACGCGCGCGGGATCTGAAGCGCTCGCAGCTCCGCACGAAGCCCGCTCGGCCCAACGGCCCGGCGGGCTTCGCCGTCGGCGCTTGTCGCGACGACGAGGGCGACGCAGGTTGCACCGATGACCCGACACGCGTTCGCCCGCGCTCTCGCGCTCTTCTCGCTCGCCGCGGGGTGCGGATCGAGCCCGCCGCCGCAGACGCAAGCTGCGCCCGCCACGCGAGAAGGCATGACCTGCTCGGCGGAGACCGACTGCGGGCCGGGGCTCGCGTGCTGCTATCCGTGCGGCATCGAGGGCTGCCAGAACCAGTGCATCCGCGTGGAGCCCGGCACCGGCTGCCCACCCTTCCCGTGAGCGCGTCGGAGCGCCGGCGAAAGGAATCTGCAAGGTATGCTGCGTACCTATCTCCATGAGGCGCAGATGGTCCGCGCCTCGAGGAGAAGCCGCCGTGAAGAATCTCGTTTCGCTCGCGCTCGTCGCCACCCTCGCGCTCGGAAGCCTCGGCTTCGGCGTCGGATCGGCCTCCGCGCAGTGGCGTGCGCCGCGCGCACCGCACGCGCACGTGATCTGGCACCGTCCGCCGCCGGTCGTCGTCGCGCCGCCCGTCGTCGTAGCGCCTCCGTATCGTGGCCCCGTGATCGTGCGGCCCATCGCACCGCCGTTCGTGCGCGCCGAGCGCCGCATGGAGCGTCGTGAGATGCGTCGTGGGCGCTGAAGCGCGATGACCCAGCGCATCCTCGTGGTCGAAGACGATCCGGACCTCGGAGCCCAGCTGCGCCGTGATCTCGGCAAGGCGGGCTTCGAGGTGCGCTGGATCCAGGACGGCGACGAGGCGCGCACGGCGAGCATCGAGGACGTCGATCTCGTGATCCTCGATCTGATGTTGCCCGGCACCTACGGGCTCGATCTGTTGAAGCTGATCCGCAGCCGCAGCGAGGTGCCGGTGCTCGTGGTCACCGCGCGCGATCACACTTCGGACAAGGTGCGCGCGCTCGGCCTCGGCGCCGACGACTACGTGACGAAGCCGTTCTGGCCCGACGAGCTGCTCGCACGCGTGAAGGCACGTCTGCGTCGACCGTCGCTCGAGAAGGACGGCGGCGGCAAGGTCGTGCGCGCCGGTTCGATCGAGATCCGCGAGAGCGAGCACCGCGTGCTCTTGAACGGAGAAACGATCGAGCTCTCGCGCACGGAGCTCGCGGTGTTGTTCTCGCTCGCGCGACGGGCAGGTCGGCCCGTGGAGCGCGCGCAGATCGCCGAAGAGGCGCTAGACGTGGAGGGCGACGGAGAAGCGCGCGGCCTCGACGTCCACGTATCGCGCCTGCGCAAGAAGCTCGGCGCCGAAGGAAAGCGGATCGCGACCGTGTGGGGCATCGGATATCGGCTGGAGACCGACGCGTGAGCCTGCGTTGGCGCGTCGCGCTGGCGCTGATCGCCGTCGTCGTGCCGATCGCCCTCGGGTTCGCGCTCTTCTCGTATCGCGTGCGCCGCGAGGCGTTGCTCGAGAGCGCGTACGAAGGCGTGCTCGGCCGCATGGAGAGCGGTGGACGCGAGCTCTGCGAGGCCCATCGAACACTGGAGACGGCACGACGGCCCCGCGCTCGACGCACGAGACGAGCGCTCCAGATCGTGGCGAGCTACGACGCATCGCTGCGCTCGAGCGATCCTTCGGCGCCTGCGCTCTCGAGCGATGTCGCGAGCGCCTTCGCGGCCGGCGAGAACGCGGTCGTCGATCCGAGCGCTCCGCGCAACAGCCCACGCGTCGTGCTCCGCATGCCCTGGGACGACGGCGACTGTGCCGTATTGCTCGTGCGCACCGGGGCGCTCGAGCGCGGCGGGCTCGGGCGCGATCTCGGCCTCGCGCTCGGTGTGCTCGTGCTCGCGCTCTTCGCGGCGACGTTCGCGCTCGGCCCGCCGCTGCGGCGCCTGCAGCAGCTCTCGCGCGCGGTCGAGACCGCCGGCCCCGACGGAACGGTATCCGTTCCATCGTCCGTCCGCGGCGACGACGAGATCGGCGTGCTCGCGGGATCGCTCGCGCGATCGGCGGAGACGGCGCGCGCGCATCTGACTCAGCTCGAGACGCGCGATCGTGCGCTACGCGAGTACGTCGACGGGACCACGCACGATCTCGCGCTGCCCATCACCGTGATCCAGGGTCATCTCGCATCGCTCGCGAGCGCCGCGGAGAAGCACGAGCCCGCCGACGTCGCGGAGATCCGGGGCGCAGCAGCGTCGGCGAACTATCTCTCGCAGCTCTCGGCGAACCTCGCGGCGGCCGCGCGTCTGGAAGGCGGTGCTCCGGTCGAGCGTCGCCCGGTCGATCTCGGCGCGCTCGTCGAGCGTGTGCTGGCGCGTCTGGCCCCCATCGCGCGGCATCGCGACGTCGAGCTCGCCTCGGCGCTGCCCGACGCGCCGGCGATGATCGAGGGCGACGAGCTCCTGCTCGAGCGCGCCATCGCGAACCTCGTGCACAACGCGATTCGACATCGCGCCACGTCGAGCGAGCGCGGGCACGTCGCGGTGATCGTGAGCCGCACGCCGCTACGCCTGACGATCAAGAGCGATGGCACCGCGATCGACGAGAGCGCGCTCGCCTCGCTGCGCGCCGGCACCGTTCCGCCCGACGTCGCACGCACGCGTGGCCGCGGTCTGGGCTTGTCGATCGTGCGCAAGGTCGCGGCACTGCACGACCTCGAGATCGGATTCGATCGCGGCGAGGGCGGCTCGCTCGAGGTCACCCTCGAGCGTCGGACGCGTCGATAGGATCCGCGCCGGTACCGCTCGTACGAGCGCACGATGTGCTCGCGCGTGTCGCCGACGAAGGACCGTGCTGCGCGATCGGAACGTTCTGCCGCTCGCCCGTGTAGAGCAGCACGCGCGCGGGAACTGTTCCGACGCTCGCGATGCGCAGCGCGCCCTGCCCTTCGCTCGTGCTCGGACGATCGAGCCACGCGACCTGGCCGATCCCGACCGACGTCTGCTTCTCACCGAGCCGCACCGTGCCCTCGAGCACGTACGCGAAGCCGTGGTGCGAGAGCGGAATCGACTGCTCCATCGACGCGCCCGGCTCGAGACGCACGTCGACGAGCGTCACGGGCACGTGATTGCGCGTGGGCGAGATCTGATCGTCGGGCGTCGTCCAGCGATCCTGCTTCGGCAACGTGAGCCCGAGCTGCAGCACGCGCATCTTGCCGACGACCGGCTCGGACGGTCCGTGCACGATGCCGCTCCCGGCGGTCGGCTACCTGTTGCGGTCGCTCACCGTCGCGACGCGCTGAAGCCTACGCTTCGCTCTTCTTCGCCAGCTCTTCGACGTCGCCGACGTCGAGCTGCTCGGTGTGCTCGATGCGCGGCGGCACGTCGCCTGGCGCTTCCATCGTCTGCATCACGGCGCGCGACAAGATGCGCTCGTCGGAGGACTCGTCGAGCAGCGACTCGAGCCACGCGGCGCTCTCGCTCGCGCTCACGGGACGGTTGTCCGGGCTCTTCTCGAGGAAGCTGTTCACGAGCTCGACCACGTCGGGATGGAGATCCGGGCGCGCCTCGGCGAGCGAGGGCACGGGCGCTTTGAGCTTGCCGAGCAGCTCGGCGACGCCCTTGGCGGAGAACAAGCGCTCACCGGTGAACGCCTCCCAGAGCACGACTCCGACGGACCACAAATCGCCCTGCGCCGTGGGCGGATTCCCACGCAGCGCTTCGGGCGCCGAGTAGCCGAGCTTGCCCTTCAAGATCCCCGGCTGCGTCATGCTCGCGCGATCCATCGCGCGCGCGACGCCGAAGTCCGCGAGGCGCGCGATGCCGGTCACGTCGAGCATCACGTTTCCGGGCGAGATGTCACGGTGATAGACGGGCGAGAGAACGCCGTGCGCGTCCATTCGCTCGTGCGCCGCCGACAGACCGCGCAAGACGTGCGCGCCGATGCGCGCGACCAGGCGCCACGGCGTCGGTCGATCGTCCGAGTAGTGCCAGTCGACGAAGTGCGCGAGGTCGACGCCGTGGACCCACTGCAGGACGAGATAGTGCTCGCCGGGACGCACCTCGCCTGCGCCGCGCAGCGCCACGATGTGACGATGGCTGAGCGTCGCGGCGACGCGCGCCTCCTCGACGAAGAGCCTCACGAAGACCGGGTCGCGCTCGAGCGACGGGATCAGGCGCTTGATCGCCACGAGCTCGCCGTCGGCGGCGCGCGCCTTCCAGACGGTCGCCATCCCGCCTTGTCCGACGATCTTCAGGAGCTCGTAGCCCCCGATGTCATCGCCGATCGCGTCTTCTTTCTTCATGGTCGCCTCGCCGCCACCGTGGGCGAGACGCTAGCACGAGAGGTCGGCTCCACGCGGTCCGACGCGACGCGGAGCCTCGCGCGAGCGGCGTGCTTTTTGCGCAGGCTTCGACCCCCTGCGCTACCGTCGCGCCTCATGGACCGACGATGGCGCGTTCTTCTCGCGACCGTAGCGATCGTGCTCACGGCTCCGGGGCTCGCGCTCGCCCAGCAGACGACGACGGAGGTCGCGGCTCCGCCGCTCGCCGAGACGACACCCACGCGGCGTGAGAGCGAGGACGAGAGCGAAGACGACGACGAAGGGCCCGCGGAGAGCCAGGAGCCTCAGGTCCACGCGACGTTCGGCGGCTACGTGGAAGCGAACTACACCTACTCGCTGAATCAGCCGTCGAACGGCGTGATCGCGCTGCGCGCGTTCGACAACCAGCACAACACCTTCACGCTCGCCAACGTCGCGCTGATGGCGCGCGTCGCGTACGACCAGGTCTACGCGAACATCGCGGTGCAGTGGGGCAACACGCCGACGACGTACTACCTCGCCGAGCCGTCGCGCGCGGCGATGGGCGGCATCGGGCCGAGCGATGCCTCGACGTGGCGCTGGCTCCAGACCGCCTACGCGGGCTGGGCGATTCCCGTCGAGGGAATGACGCTGCGGCTCGAGGGCGGCCTGTTCCTCTCGCCGATCGGCTTCGAAGGCATGCAGGTCGCGCAGAACTGGAACTTCTCGCGCAGCAATCTCTTCTACGGGTGTCCTTTCTATCACTCGGGCATCCGCGCCGAGCTGGACGTGAACAGCGAGCTCACGCTGAGCGCCGCCGTCTGGAACGGATGGAACACGCTGCTCGACAACAACGACGAGAAGTCGTTCTCCCTCGCCATCGACTACACGGGCTCGAGCGTCGCGGCGCACTTCCTCTACTTCAGCGGCGTCGAGCGGAATCCGGGCTACGCGGGCGGGCGCGCGTGGCGACATCTCTTCGATGCCTACGTGCGCGGCGACGTCACGAGCTGGCTGAGCCTCGCGCTGCACGCCAACGCCGGCTTCGAGCCGAGCACGATCGGGATGGCGAGCTGGGAGGCCGTCGCGGGCTACGTGCACGTGCGGCCGATCGAGTGGATGGCGATCTCGCTGCGAGGTGACTTCTTCCGCGAGGACGCGCCGGTCGATGCGATGGGCGTGCGTCAGGCGATCTTCTGGCCGACGGAGTGGGTCTCGAGCGGCACGGCGACGATCTCGTTCACGCCGATCACTCAGCTGACGTTCTATCTCGAGTACAGGCACGATCACGCCGCCGGCGCGTCGTACTACGCGGGAGCGGTGGCGACCGATCTCGCAATGCAGCCGATCTTCAACACCGATCATCAGGACACGCTGACCATCGGTGTGAGCGGCAACGTCAGCGGGATCGAAGTCGGGAATTGAGAGAACGGCACGAACGGCCGCGAACGAACCCCTCCTCGCGCTCTTGACGGCGAGCGCGCACACGCCGCACCTTCTCTTTGGGCGATGGCGCGTCAGGACGAGAAGAGCTGGCAGGCGCACGTCGCGGACGCCGAGCTGCAGGCTCTGTCCGACGTCGCCGTCGCTGGCGCCAGCACGGTCTCGGTGCGCATCGCAACGGAGCCAGCCCGGGGGCTGGTGGCGGCGCTCTCGCGCGCTGCGCTCGAGTCGGGCTACGCCGTGGCGCACGCCTCGCTCGCCGAGAGCTCGCTGCACACGCTCGATGCGATCGTGCGCGCATTCGCCAACGGCGTGCGCACCGAGGACGTGAGCGAGCGACGCGCGGGCCTGGTCGCGCTGCTCGATGCGTTCGTCGCCGAGCACGGCCGTCGCGCGCAGGAACGATTCGAAGAGCGCGCCGACGAAGCGGGCCTGGGCGGCGATCTCCGCGTGCTCGCCCGCAGCTACGTCGAGTCGAAGACGGGCCGTGCCGAGGCCAAGCGTCTGAAGCGCTGGCTCGGCCTCGCGGAAGGCGAGAACGAGCTGCCCGAGCGTCCGGTCACGGCGGGGACGGCCAAGAGCGCTCTCGCGCAGCTCTCGCGCTTGTTCGTGGTGCTCGGCGCCAAGGGCACGCTCTTCCTGCTCACGGAAGCCGAAGCGATCGTCGATCTCCCCGCCGGTCGTCGCGACGTCGCGCTGACCGTGCTGCGCGAGCTCTGCGACAACGCCGACGGGCATCGCGGGATGATCGCGAGCCGCATCGTGCTCTTCGGTGCGCCCGCGCTCGTGATGCGCAAGCACGCGCTCGGATCGCACGAGGCCCTCGCAACGCGCCTGCTCGGCGGAGACGCCGACGTGCTCACGCCGCACGCGGGCCTCGCCTACGTGGATCCACCGGACGAAGACGCCGAGATGCTGGCGTTCACGCTCGAACAGGTCGATGCCAAGCGCGCGAGCTCTCTGCGCTCGATGCTGCGGCTCGCACAGGGCCTGCCGCCGCTCGAGGCCGATCGGAGCCTGACGGTCGGCCTCGACGCGATCGATCAACGGATCGAAGCGCTCTTCGAGACGGCGCAGAGCGGCTCCGTGTTCGCGGTGCTGTCGGGCGCATACGGTGCGGGCAAGACGCATCATCTCTTGCACCTCGAGGCTCGTGCGCTCGAGGCACGTCGCTCGGTGCTGCGTCTCTCGGTCGAGCGTCTCGACGAAGATCTCGGCAATCCGCAGCGTCACCTGCGTCGACTGCTCGAGGGTTCCGTCCTGCCACAGCGCGGGCGACCGAGCCCGATCGATCGCCTGCAGACGTGGCTCGAGAGCGCGACGTACGCCAAGAAGCTCGCGGCGACGCTGCGCGCAGTGGCGGCCGAGAACGGCGAAGCGAGCCTCGCGGCCATCAAAGCGTTGCGCGGCGCCTCGGACGATGGCCTCGATCACGACGCGGTACGCGAGACGCTCGCGGGGCTCGACCTCGAGGACAAGAGCGCGGGCGCGTCGTACCGCAAGGACGCGTACGGCCGGATCCATCTCTGGCTCACGCTGCTCGAGAAGATCGACGAGACGAGCGGCACGGTCGTCGTGCTCGACGAGGCGGAGAACCTCTACCGGCCGGGCGTCTCGCGGCCCGAGCGACGCACCGCGCTACGCTCGCTCGCGTTCTATTGCGGCGGCTCGCTCGCAAACGCGTGCGTGATGCTCGCGGTCACGCCCGAGACGCTGGAAGCGCTGCGTGAAGAAGCGGGCGAGCTGCTCGACGAGATCGAAGAGCAGAAGACGCTCTTGCCGAGCGAAGACGTGGCGATGCTGCGGCGGCGCCTGGTGAAGAGCCGGCCGATCGAAGTGCAGCGGCTGACGAAAGCCGACCTCGAGACGCTCGCGACACAAGCGCGGAAGATCCACGCGAGCGTGCGCGGCGCGACGCGCGATCCCGAGTTCGACGAGCACGTGCGCCGCGAGATCGGCAAGAGCACGAGCCCACGCGCCGTGTTGCGCGCAGTGATCGCGCGTCTCGAGCGCCTGCACTTCGCGGGCTGACCCCGATACGTCGAGTGGTCGCGACGGTGTTATGAAAGCGGGGTGAGCCAGCCGATCGCGCCGCACGTTCCTCCGCCCTCCGAGTACGGCGGCGCGCAGCTCGCTCCGAGACACCTCGAAGTTCTCCGCGTCGCGATGAAGCTCATCGCCGAGCGCGGCTACCGCGGCGCGTCGCTGCGCGAGCTCGCGCGCCAGGTCGGCATGCAGCAGCCCTCGCTCTATCACTACTTCCGCAGCAAGGAAGATCTGGTCGAGCAGATCATCGTCTCGTTCGGCATCGGCGGCGTGGGGACGATGCCGACCGAGGGTGTGCTGCCCGAGCGCTTCGAAGACTACCCCGCGCTCGTCGCGTCGATCGCGACGTGGCTCTGGCGAAAGACGGACTGGCCCAACTTCGTGCGGCTGCTCTTCAACCTTTCCGTCGAAGCGCCGAAGTACCAGCCGCGGTTCCGCAAGCTCTTCGTCGACACGCAGCGCGAGCAGACGCGGATGCTCATCAGGCCCTACGTCGACAGCGGACAGGTGTCGGCGATCGATGCCGAGCACCTCACGCGGCTCGTGATCAACGCGATCGGCCTGCCGCTCATCGAAGAGCACTTGCTCTTCCCGCAGGCCGGCGTGCATCCGGATCTCGATGCGTACATCGACTTCGTCGTGCGCTTCGCGTCGACGGGGGTACGCAACGGATCGCTGGCCGAGAAGAGCCCGATCCCGCTGCCGCGCGTCGCTTCCAAGTTCGCCGAGACGAAAACGAAAACGAGAACGAGAACGAGAACGAAGCCGACTACTGCGCGCCGTCGGCGCTGAGGTCGAAGAACTCGCGTGCGTCACCGGCGGCCGGGACGCTCACGGTCCGCGTGTGCTCGACGCCGTCGCGATCGACGAAGCGCAGATGCACGCTGCCCGAAGGCACCTCGACGTTGCCGATCGGCGTCGTGCCGAGGAGACGCGAGCCGATGAACACGCGCGACCACGGGCGTGTGTTGATCGCGAGATGTCCGGGCGCGGCAGCGGGCGCGGTCGAGGACGG
The DNA here is from genome assembly GCA_964429305.1 of uncultured Sandaracinaceae bacterium. Classification (GTDB taxonomy): domain Bacteria; phylum Myxococcota_A; class Polyangia; order Polyangiales; family Sandaracinaceae; genus JBBSAT01. The sequence goes on from CAYSCF010000124.1 coordinate 10,549, forward strand.
CGGCGGAGGCGGAGGTGCCGCCTCGTGAGGGGCGACGTCGCGATGCGCTCGTCCGCTGTGCGCCACCGGCGCCGCCTCGGCGACCACCTCGGGCACGGCGGTCGGCGCGAGCGCGTGCTCGACCTCGAGGCGCTGGCCTCCCATCAACGTCACCGTGGTCTGCCAGGGCTCGTAGCCTTCGAGCCTCATCTCGATCGGCCAATCGCCCGTCGGCAAGAGCGCGAGCTCCGTCGGCGTGTGGCCGACCTCTCCGCGCGTGCCGAGTCGGATCGTCGCGCCGCGCGGCGTGCTGTCGATGTAGAGCGTCGCGAGCTGCTCGGTGGGGGTCACGGGGGTCGGCGCGGGCGTGGTCGCCGGGCCGGTGGCGATCGGCGCGGGCGGACGCGCGACGGTGGTGGAGCCCGAGAGCATCCAGACGCCGCCGAGCACCGCGAGCAAGATCACGATCGTCGCCAGCAGCGCCGGCACGAGCATGCGATGGCGATCGGCCCGCTGCGCCGGCTCCATGTCCGGCATCGCGGCGAGCTTCATCGTCGCGTTCGGCGGCGGGGTGATCGACCGCGCCTCGACCTCGCTCGTCGCGCTCGGGTCCTTGCGCTCTTCGGGCACGCTGATGCGCGTATCGAGCCGCGGTCCGGCGCGGATCTCCGCCTCGAACACCTCGTGCATCCGCGCGCCGATGTGCGCGGTCGTCACGACTTCTCCCATGCGGCCGAGCGCGCGCTCGATCGCGAGCTGCATCTCGCTCGCGGTCTGGAAGCGGTCCTCGGCCTTCTTCGCGATCGCGCGCTTCACGATCGCGTCGATCTCCTCGGGAACCTGCGGATGCCGATCGAGGAGCGAAGGCGGCTCGTCGTAGACGAGCGAGCGCATCGTGTCGAACTCGGCCGACTTCTTGAACGGGTTGTGCCCGTCGATCATCTCGTAGAGCACGACGCCGAGCGCGAACACGTCGCTGCGCGCATCGATGGGCTCGCCCATGCACTGCTGCGGCGACATGTACGCGAACTTGCCCTTCACGACGCCCGCTTCCGTGCGCGTGGAGTGGCTCGCCGCCTTGGCGATGCCGAAGTCGAGCAGCTTCACGACGCCGTCGAAGGCGACCATGATGTTCTGCGGCGAGACGTCGCGATGCACGATGCCGAGTGGATCGCCGCTCGACTGATCGACCGCGCGATGCGCGTGATCGAGCGCCTCGGCGACCATCGCGATGATCTTCAGCGCGAGCGGGAGCGCGAGGCCGCCGCGATCGCGGGTGCGGCGCAGCGTCTTGCTGAGCGGCATTCCGTTGATCCACTCCATCGCGATGTACGACGCACCGTCTTCTTCGCCGTACGCGTAGACGTGGCAGATGTTCGGGTGGCTGAGCTGAACGACGAGCCGCGCCTCGTCCATGAACATCTGGACGAACTGACGATCGCCCGCGACGTGCGGCAGCACGCGCTTGACGACGCAGAAGCGACCGAGGCGCTCCTGGCCTTGATCCATCTGCACTTCGCGCGCGAGAAAGATCTCGGCCATGCCGCCGTACGCGAGGCGTCCGAGCAGGTGGTACTTGCCGAACTTGCCGACCGGCGCGAGCTTGTTCAGCGACGCGAGAGAGACACGCCGGCCCGCGGCCGACACTTCTTCGATGTCGGCCAGATCGATCGGAACGGCGTCGTGATCGGTGTCACGCGGCGGCGGCTCGAGGGGAACTGCCGCAGCTTGCCTTCGGTCGTTCATTTTCGGGTGCTCGGCCAGTATAGCGGACCTCGCTTCGGGACGCGCTCTTCGGCCGTGACGACGACGAAACGAGCATCGGGCCGTTGGCGAGCCCGTTCATTGCTGTTTTCTGGACGGATTCGCGTTGCGGCTCGATCGTGACGCCGTGCGCATCGACGGCTCGACGCTGGCTTGGCTGCTCCCGACCTCGCTCCTGGTCCTGGCGATCGTGTCCGTGCCGCTGCTGGTGCTCGACGAGCGAGGCCTTCCTCGTTACCGCGCGCTGCGCGACGAAGAAGCCCAGCTCACGCGCCAGAACGAAGCGCTGCGGCTCGAGGTGCGAGCTCTCGCGCGCGACGTGCAAGCGCTCCGCAGCGACGAGAGCTCGGTGGAGCGGATCGCACGCGACGAGCTCGGCATGGTGCGGCCCGGCGAGATCTTGTTCCAGTTCCCCGAGTGAACCGCGGCCGACGCTCCACGCCGAAGGGGCATGTCCGAAGAAGACAATGCACGCGCGGCCGGAGAGCGGATACAAGAGATAGGTGAGCAAGCACTCCAGCTCTGCGCACGCGCTGCCTCCGGGATTGCGTCTCGGCGAGTACGAGATCGTCTCGCCGCTGACGCAGGGAGGCATGGCGGCGGTCTATCTCGGCCGCCGCGTCGGGCAGACCGATGGAACGTACGTGGCCATCAAGGTCGTGCACCCGCGCTTTGCCGACGAGCCGGCGTTCGTCGCGATGTTCCTCGACGAGGCCCGGCTGAGCGCGCGCATCCACCATCCGAACGTGGTGCGTGTGCTCGCGACCGGGCACGAGAGCGGCCTCTACTACATGGTGATGGAGTACTTGCACGGGGCGCCGCTGCAGCTCTTCGCGCGCCGTCTCGCGCAGAAACAGCGCGCGCTCAAGCACGAGGTGATCGTCCACATCGTCGCGTGCATCGCCGAGGGTCTGCACGCGGCGCACGATGCGACCGACGAGCAGGGCCGTCCGCTCGGGATCGTGCACCGCGACGTCACGCCCACGAACATCCTCGTCTCGTATCGAAGCGGCGTGAAGCTGATCGACTTCGGTATCGCGAAGGCCGCGGGGCGCGTGCACCAGACGGCGAAGGGGCTGCTCAAGGGCAAGCTGCGCTACATGGCGCCGGAGCAAGCGGCAGGGCGCGCCGTGGATCGGCGCACCGACGTGTATGCGCTCGGGATCGTGCTCTGGGAGATGCTCACGTACCGCAAGGCCTTCTCGGCGAAGACCGACGCGGAGCTGGTGCGCCTCGTGCTCTCGCCGAAGATTCCGCCACCGAGCCGCCTGAATCCCGCGGTGACCGAGCCGCTCGATCGCGTCGTGCTCGCCGCGCTCGCGCCCGTGCCCGAGGAGCGATTCCAGACGGCGCTGGCGTTCAAGAACGCGCTCTACGCCGCGATGCCGACGGCGAAGCTGGTCGACGACGCGGAGCTCTCGAGCCTCTTGCGCATGGTGCTCGCCGACGAGCTCGCGAAGGAGGTGCACACGCTGCCAGCGAGCGTCGCCGCGCCGAGCGTGGTCGTGTCGGCGCCGCGCGCCGTCGGCACGAGCGAGGACGCGCTGACGCAGGTCGTCCCGACGCTCGCGCCCGAGGAAGAGGACGAGCCGCGGCCATCGACACCGCCACCCCGAGAGCGCAGGCCGACGCCTGCGCCGAACAAGGGAGCGACCGCGTTCGGGATCGGGCTCGTCGCGCCGACGCCGATGCCGCAGCCGCCTTCGGTGATCGTCGCGCCGATGCACGCGCCGTCGTTCGCACCCGCAGCGCCGCCCGCGATGGCCGCACCACCGATCGCCGCGCCGTCGATGGCCGCGCCACCGATCGCGATGCCGGAGATCGCCCGCACGCGCATGTCGCCCGTTCCGGTCGTGCGCTCGATGGCGCCTGCCGCATCGTTCACGCCGCCGAACGCCGTGACGCGCCCGGTGCTCGCGCCGCAGGCCGCCGACGTGCCTGCGCCGGGAACGACCTCGCGGATGATGAGGGGGTGTCTCATCGCGATCGCGGTGCTGATGACGATCGGCGTGGGCACGGCGCTCGGATGGTTTCTGCTGCACCATGCGACGCGAGCGATGACGCCGTGAGCGGCCTGCGCGTGCTCGTGATCGGGGCCGGTGCGGTCGGCCTCGTCTACGGCGCGCACGTCCAAGAGGGCGGCGCCGAGGTCGCGCTCTTCGTGCGCGAGCGTCGGCGCGCAGAAGCGGAAGCCGGCTATGCGTTGACGCGCGTGTCGATGCTCGGCGCACGCCACACGCGCAGGTTCGTGCCGGATGGCGTCGTGACGACCGACGAAGAAGTGCGCGTGCTCGATCCGGATCAGGTGTGGGTCGCGACCGCTACCGATGCGCTCGACGAGCCGTGGCTCGCGAGCGTGATCGCCGCTGCACCGCGGGCGCTCGTCGTGTTCTTGCAGCCAGGTGAGGACGCGCTCGCGCGAATGAGGACGTTGGTGCCCGATGCGGCACGGCGCGTCCGCGGATCCATCTCGATGGCGAGCTGGCACACGCCGCTCGAGGGCTCGATCGACGCGCGTGAGACGGCGACGCCCGCGGGGTACGCGTATCTGCTGCCGCCGCTCGGACCGACCGGGCTCGAAGGGCCGCGCGCGAGCGAAGCAGTCGCGTGTCTGCGTCGTGGAGGATGTGCGGCGCACGAGGCGCGCGTGACGGAAGCCCTCGCGACGGGCTCGGCCGTGTTGCTGCCGCACATGGCCGCGCTGGAGGCCGCCGACTGGCGCTTCGCGCGAATGGCGAGCGCCGAGCTCTCGGAGCTGGCCGCGCGAGCGAGCCGACAAGCGCTCGCGATCGCTTGCCGGAGGATCGACATCGGCATGCCGCTCGCGCGCGTGCTCCTGCGCGGATGGGTCACGCGCCTGGCGACGCGTCTGGCGCGCTGGGTGGTGCCCTTCGACATCGAGGTGTACCTGCGCGTGCACTTCCTCAAGGTCCGCGCGCAGACGCTCGTCTTGATCGGCGAGTACGTCCGCGACGCACCGCCGCTCGGTCTGCCGTCGGACGCGCTCGTCGAGCTCCGGGATCGCATCGCGCGCTGAGCTCTGTTACGGTCGCTGCATCGGCTTGCTTGCCTGACCTGACCTGACTTCGTGGTCGTTTTTTCTTCGTCACGCAGGAGGGCGCGATGGGAAAGCACACGAGCGTAGGCAAGCGCGAGCGAGAGCGAACGTCGGTCGAGAGCTGGCCGGAGGACGACATCGTGGCGCACGCGATCGACGATCCGGACGTCGGTGTCGATGCGTGCGAGATGCGAAGATGGCGGCGCAATCGCAGCGAGCCACCGCCGCCGCTCGGCATCACGGGCAGCGGTCTCGCGCAGTTCCGGCGCCGAGCGAGCTAGTGCCTCAAGGGCAGTGACGAAGGACGTCGTCGACGTCGTTTCGATCGTAGCCGGTCGGGGCGCGATCGACGTAGGCGTGCGCGAACGTGCACGCTTCGTCGCCCGTGCGCAGCCGCATCGCGAGACGTCCCACCGACTCCGGCGGCGCAGCCGTGCCCGCCGCAGCCAGGCGCAGCTCCGGCACGGGATCGCCGTGGTTGGCGATCGCGACGTCGGCGAGCAAGAGGTGGGCGAGCCCCGAGTGCGGATCGAGCGTCGCCGCCTGCTGCCCGAGACGCTCGGCACCGGGCTCGTCGCCCGCCTCGAAGCGGAGGCGACCGCGCAGCGCTGCGATGCGAGCGGCGAACGAGGGCGGTAGACCGCGCGTGCCACCGCTGCGCTCCGCACGATCGATCGCGCGCGCGGCACCGACCAGGTCTCCGTCCTCGATCGCGAGCAGCGAGCGCACGAGCAGCGCCTCGGGCTGATTCGCATCGAGCCGCAGCGCGCGCGCGATCGAGTCGTTGGCTGCCGCGAACGTCTCGGCCTGCGTCTCGAGCTCGCCACGGTAAGCCCAGAGCTGCGCATCGCGCGCGGACGAGGTCGTGGCGACGACCGCGTTCGCGATCGCGGCCGCCCCGAGCCCGCGCAGGACGTCGAGCCGGACGCGCATGCGCATCACTTCGGCCGCAGCCGCGGGACCGAGCGCCTCGGCGCTGGCGACGTGATCGAGCGCTTCGTCGAAGCGTGCGTCTTCGGCGAGAACCGACGCGAGCCCGAGATGCGCCGACGCCGAGGGTCCGATCCGCAGCGCCGACTCGTACGCCGTGCTCGCCACCGCGATGTTGCCGCTCGCGAGAGCAGCGCGTGCGAGCGCCTCCTGCAGATCGCGATCGGACGGCGACGATGCGGCCACGGCCTGCAGCTCGGTCATCGCCTCCGCCGCGTGGCCACGACGCATCAGGATCTGCGCGTGCGCGCTGCGCAGCGACGTGACGTCGGGATGCGCCGCGAGGGCCGGCGCGAGCGCGGCATCGGCCGCCGCCACGTCGCCCGATGCCAGCGCGATCCGGACGAAGATCTCGGCGACGTGCGCGTCGGTCGGCGAAGCGCGCAGGACCTGATCGAGCACGGCGCGCGCATCCGCCGTGCGACCGACGCGAACGAGCATCTCGCCCTCACGCGTCCGCGCATCGATGGTCAGCGCCGGGTCCGCAGCAGCTCGCTCGTAGAGGGCCCGCGCTTCGTCGGTGCGGTTCTGTGCGTCGCGGACCTCGGCGTTCAGCAGATCGCTCTGCGGTCCGGGTGAGAGCGAGGCGAGGAAGGCGTCCGCGCGTGCGAAGTCGTTCGTCGCGAGCGCGGCACGCACGATCACCGCGGCGCGGCGCTGCGGGCTCGAGGACTGCACCGGCAGCGTCGCGATCACGCGCGTCGCAGCGTCGGTGGCGCCCGCATCGAGGTAGCCCTCGACGATGTCGAGCGCCGCGCGCTCGTCGGCGGGGCTCCGCAACGGATCGGCCGCATCGAGCGCCGCTCGCGCGCCGGCTGCGTCGCCCATCAAGATCGCCGCGCGGGCTCGCAAGACGTGGGCCTCGGCGACGTCGTGCGGGCTCGCGGCATCGATCAGCGGTCCGAGCACGGCCTCGGCCTCGCTGCGGGCCGCGTTCGCATCGCGTGCGACCAGCGCGACGCGGCCGCGTGCGAGACGAACGAGCGGCGAGGCATCTGCATCGGGGATCGCGAGCGCCGCGACGGCCGCTTGCGTGTCGCCCATCGCGAGCGCCAGGCGCGCGACGAGCGCTGCATGGCGCGGGCCTCCCGGTCGCAACGTCGCGGCCTGTACGGCGGCCATCCGCGCGTCGCTCAGCTGACCGAGCGTCTCGAGCGAGAGCGCCTGCGCGTGGAGCGCCTCGGCCAGCGTGACGCCGCTGCCCTCGACGCCGGAGAGCAACGTCGCGGCTTGATCGGCTTGCCCGCGCGAGAGCGCGACGAGCGCGCGTGCGATGCGCGCATCGAGCAGCGCGCCGCCGGCCGTGTCGAGCGCGACGAGCTCCATCTCGGCGTCCGCCGTGTCGCCGATGCCGAGCTCGACCGCACGCGTCGCCAAGAGGCGGCCGCGCAGCGCGATCGCGCTCGGCGCATCGTCGCCCTCGAGCCGCGCGAGCGCGTCGGCGATGTCGACACGACGCCCGGCGTCGCTCGCGCGCTCGATGTCTTCGGCCAACGCGTGCGCGCGCTCGGATCGCACGTAGAGCAAGGCTCCGATCACGATCGAGAGGCCGAGCGCCACCGCGACGATGAGCGCAGGCACCATCGTACGCGACGGAGCGCGACGGCCGGCGGTCGTGTCGCCCGCACGTCGCGCGCGCGTGAGCGGATCCGTCGGCGGATCCGTCACGCGCTGCGGCGGCGAAGGACGCACTTGGACGGCAGGCGCGATCGAAGGTGCGGGACGTGGCGGAGGCGGAGGCGGAGGCGGAGGCGCCGGCGGCCGCATCACGGGCGCAGGCGGCGGCGGCGCGGCTGCAGGCGGCGCGACCGAGCGCGGTGCCGTGCGTGCATGCGCCATCGGCGGCGGTGCGACGGACGCGGGACGTGCGCTCGGGCTCGCGATCTCGGGCTGGGTCGCCGGCATCGGCGACGTGAACGGCTCGTCGAGCTCGGCCGGCGGCGGACGCGAAGAAGGTCGCGGCTGCGCTGCTTGCGGAGGCGCTGCCGATGGAGGCGCCGCGCGTGGCGGGAGCTGCGGCGCCACGA
>CAYSCF010000125.1:0-18242 GCA_964429305.1 uncultured Sandaracinaceae bacterium
CTACGCCTCGAGCCTGCGCGTGCTGGCTCGCGGCGGCGATCGTTTCCCGTGGCCGGCGATCGTTCCCTTCGTCTCGCCCTTCTATCTCTGGCGACGAGGCGAGCGTGGCCTGCCGATCGCGCTCGGCGGGGCGATGCTCGTCTACGCGCTGCTCTGGATCTCGGCGTCGATGATGGCGTGAGCGCGAAAGGAGACGGCGAGCCGGATCCCTCGGCTCGCCGCTCTCGTTCCCACGAACGTAGGCTCAGGCCGCGAGCGCCATCCGGCGCGCCTCGCGCATGTCCATGCCGGGGACCCCGTAGTCCGTGTCTCCACGACCGACACGCGGCGCATGCCAGACGTGCATGTACCAGTACGCGGGGATCGTGACCGGACCGCCCAGGATGAGCGCGAGCTGCCAGCGCGTGCGCGAGCGCAGGCGCGGGTTCTGTCCCGCGAACGCGAGATAGAACATCGTCAGCAGGCAGTGCGTGATGAAGAAACCGAAGACCATGCCGAGCAGGTACGGCGGCGGGTCGCCGCCGGCGACGATCGCGGCGAGCGCGAGCAGCGCGGCGATCATCGGCATCGAGAACGTGACCACCGCCAGCGCCAGGCGCGAGGTCGCACCCCAGCGCGGGATCGTCTCGCTCCTACCCACGCGTCGGTCGGCGGGCTGTGCGTCTACGTAGTGGATCACGATCTCGTCGTTCAGGCTGTCGCGCATGACTCCTCCGTTTCTTCTTCCGTGGGGATGTTCTTCAGCTGGCCGGCCTCGCCGTCCCGATGCATCGGAACGATGAGCACCGGAATGTTGGAAGCGCGCACGACGCGCTCCGCGACGCTGCCTTCGACGAGGCGCGCAAGGCCGGTGCGACCGTGGGTCCCGGCGACGATGAGATCGCACTCGTGCGTCTCCGCGTAGCCCACGATCTCGCGCCACGGCGTGCCCGGCAGCAGCCTGGTGACCACGCGCGCGTGACGCGGACGAACGTTCGTCGCGAGCGACTCGAGCTGATCGCGCAGCGTGGACGCGACCACGTCGAGCTCGCTCGTGGCGGGGATCATCCCGCCCTCGGGAGTCAGCGCCACGGCCGGCATCCACACGTGCACGAGGTGCAACGTCGCGTCGAAGCGCTGTGCGATCGAGATCGCCGTGTCGAGCAGACCGCTGACGGGCTGCTCGAAGTCGAGCGCGCAGACAACGCAGGAAGGCTCGAAGTCTTTGGTGTTCATCGGAGAACCTCCGTCGAGCCACTTTCATCGCAGCACGCGTGCCAGACGAACCACCCGAGATCGGCCCCGCGAAAGGCGCTTCCGGCCTCATCCGTGGCGTGCGCGCGCGGACGTGCCTTCGCGCCTCACACCAGGCCGTGTCGCAGCGGCACGAACCGCACGTCGGCGAGCTCCTCGCGCGCGTAGCGCTGGCGTCCGAGTCGCTCGATGCGCACGAGCTTCTGGCCGCGCGCGTCGCCTACCGGCGCGACGAGCCGCCCGCCGATCGCGAGCTGCTCGATCAGCGCGTCGGGCACGACGTCGTCTGCGGCGGCGACGAGAATCGCGTCGAACGGCGCGGCATTCACGAGGCCGAGCGATCCGTCGCCGAGCGCGCACTGGATGTTGTCGTAGCCGAGCCCGTCGAGCACGGCCTGCGCGCGCCGATAGAGCCGTTCGCAGCGCTCCACCGTGTAGACGACGGAGGCCAACTGCGCGTAGACCGCCGCCGCGTAGCCCGATCCGGTGCCGACATCGAGCACGCGATCGCCCCAGGCGAGACGCGCGGCCTCGGCCATCCGCGCGACGATCCACGGCTGCGAGATGGTCTGTTCGTCGCCGATGGGCAGGGCGCTGTCGTCGTAGGCGTGATCCATCAGCGCGGGCGGGACGAAGCTCTCGCGTGGGATCGACACCATCGCGCGGAGCACGTCCGAATCGCGGATCCCACGGCGGGCCAGCTGTTCGAGCACCATCGATCGTCGCTCTCGTACGTACGCGTGCATGCCTCACGAGAACCAAGTTTCGTGCCGGCGCGGCGCTTGCTGAGCAGAGTCGCGTGGCCACTCGACTCGACGATCATCAGTCCGAAGCATTTCGTGCGCAGGTCTTCGGCACCGAAGAAGCGCCACCCGAGACGACGACGGAGGCGCCGCCCGTCGCATCGCCGCCCCCGCCGAAGAAGTCGCGTCGGCTCTGGAAGATCCTCGGTGGGATCGTCTGCCTCGGGGTCGCGCTCGTCGCGCTCGGCGCGGGCATGATCGATTGGCTCACCACCGAGGACGGTCACCAGTGGATCGCGCGGCAGCTCGAGGCGAACATCTCGAGCCAGATCCGCGGACATCTCACGGTCGAGCATCTCGACGACATCGATCTGCACCACGTCGTCGCTCATGGCGTCGTGTTCTGGGACGAGTCGGGCCGTCCCGTGATCGAGGCCCACGAGGTCGACATGTCGTACGAGCTGGGCGACCTCGTGCACGGACACTTCGTCAGCCATCACGCGCGTGCGACCGGCGGCCGCGTGCTGATGGAGACCGATGCGTCGGGCGAGCTCCTGATCAACCGTGCGTTCCGCTCTGCGCATCCGGGCACCCCCGGACAGCCCGTCGGAGAAGACGTGGTCCACCTCGATCACCTCGAGACGCGCGACGTCGCGCTCATCCTCCATCTCGGATCGGCGCCGCTCTGCACGCTGAGCCGCGTCGGCGCGATGGTGATGGTGCGTGCTCCCGATCACGGCGCCGCGATCGTCGATGCCGATCACGTGCACGGCATGCTGCACGTCGAGGCGCCGATCCCGTTCGATCTGCGCGCGATCGCGGGCTCACTCGCGGTCGATGGCGCCGCACGGCGCCGCATCCACATCGATCTGCCGTCGCGCATGGGCGACGAGCACATCGGGCTCGAGGTCACGGCGATGGTCCAGCCCGACGACTCCTTCCACGTCGATGCGCGCATTCGTCCGCACGGGCTCTCCGCGATGTTCGCGGCCGCAGGGATGATCTCGCAGGCGTTGATCGCAGAGACGCAGACCCCCGCGCTCGACGTGACGGTCGAGATGCAGTGAGCTGAGCGTCTGCGCCTCGATCGTGTTTCATCGCCACGACGGGAGCCTCGGATCGCGCGGCTTTCCGGAGGCGGGATGAGGGCGCGCGAATTGCTCGGCGCGCCATCCGTCATGGCGCGCGCTCCGATGTTGCAAGGTCTTTCCATTCTACTCGTCGAGGACGACCGGGATCTCCGCGAGCTGCTCGCGCTCGCGCTCGGTCAGCACGGCGCACGCGTGACGAGCGCCGGATCGATCGCCGAAGCGCGAGAAGCGCTGCGCACGTCGATCCACGACGTGCTCGTCACCGATCTCGGTCTGCCCGACGGTCACGGCCACGTGCTCGGAGACGAAGCCCGCGCGGGCGGCGTCGATGCGACGATCGCTCTGACCGGTGACAAACGCGACGACATGGTCGATGCGTCGAGCGCGTCCGGGTTCCGACTGCATCTCGCCAAGCCGATCGATCCCGAGATGCTCGCGTTCGTCGTCGCGTCGCTCGAGCTCACGGCACCCGCGGAGTGACGACCCGAGCGACGAGCTCGCGGTGGTCGCATACCTTTATTCTATGTAGAGTCCCGCGCTGGGCCGTATCACCGACGAGAATCATTCTCGAATTCTCGCGTCATCCGCACGAAAAAGGGGGGCGAAATGCTCTCCGACGGCGTACTGAGAGCGCGACCAACGATTTTCGCAACCCCAGTTCCTCCAAGGAGACCTGCGTGACCAACCGAATTGCTCTGATCTCGTTCCTCGCCCTCGTCATCAACGGCTGCTGCATGGGCGGCGGCGCCAGCTCGGCTCCGATCACGCTGACCGGCCCCGGCTTCACCCCGAACCCCACCACCGCGACGGGCATGTCCGGCGGCGTCCAGCAGGCGAGCGCGCTCGCGGCCAGCGACGTCAACGGCAACTCGTGCGTCGGCAACATCCCGACCGCCCCGCAGCACACGGTCAACGTGTCGGCCGCCATCCCGCTGCTCCGCATCCTCGTGAACGGCGCGCAGGACAGCACGCTCGTCGTGCGTGGCCCGACGGGCACCTTCTACTGCAACGACGACTCGGGCGATCCGGGCAACGGTCTCAATCCCGTCGTCGAGATCGCGAACGCGGCGCCGGGCGCGTACCAGGTCTACGTCGGCGCCTACAGCACCGACAGCACGCTCTCGAGCTACACGATCGGCTTCACCGAGACGCCGGGCACGTTCCCGTCGCAGGTCGTGCACTGATCTCTGCCGGAGTGCCGCCGAACGCGGCCGACACGATTGTGTCGGGTCCGCGGTCGCGGACCACTCCTGCGTCGGACTTCGACGCTGAACCAAGAGCTCGCATCGGCAGCCGCCGGTGCGAGCTTTCGTTTTCCGCTGCGGTTGACGGTACCATCGGGGGATGGGTGGGCGCATTTCGTGGATCGGTCTCGCCGCGACGCTCGCTTCGTGCTCCGCGTCGAGCGCGCAGCTGCACGTGGACGTGCGGACCGATCTGACGCCGGGGATCGAGTTCGTCGTCACTCGGGTCGAGGTCTTTCGCGATGCGGACGCGGGCGCCGCCATCGACACGACCGATCACGCCGCGCTCGGCAGCGAGAGCTACGTGCGCGGGCAACGCGTCGCCGACGTGGCCCTCGCGAACGGTGACTATCGCGTGCACGTGGAGCTGATCGGTGCGCGCTCCGCGCTCGTGGTCGATCGCACGATCACCGCGCATCTCTCGGGTGATCTCTCCATCACCGTGGTGCTGACGCGATCGTGCGTCGGAATCGTGTGCACCGGCTCCGAGGTGTGCATCGCGGGGCAGTGTGCGGCCCCCGACTGCCTCTCGGGCGGATGCACGCCGCAGTGCGCGAGCGTGGCGAGCTGCACGGCCGGCGCGGCGTGTGCGAGCGCGAGCTGCGTCGAAGGCGCGTGCTTCTACGCGAGCACGCCGGGCGCGTGTGGGGCGAGCGAGTGGTGTGATCCTCGGGCGGGCTGCGTCGCGCTCACGACGCCGCTCGATGCCGGACCGAGCGATGCGACCACGCCGAGCGATGGGTCCGTACAGAACGATGCCGCCTCGTGCAGCTGCGCGGGGCGCGCGTGCGGCGACGACGGCTGCGGCGGCGGCAGCTGCGGAACGTGCGGTGCCGGCACGAGCTGCAGCGGAGCGTTCCAGTGCACGAGCGATCCGCCGGACTGCTCGGGGCTCGCGTGTGGCCCGGCGCACAACGGCATCGGCGGTGCCGACGCATGCGGCGTGTGCGGAAGCGCGATGATGTGCAGCGGCGGCGCGTGCATTCCGACGCCGCCCGATTGCTCCGCGCTGACGTGCGGGCCCGCGCACAACGGCATCGGCGGCCCCGACGCCTGCGGCACGTGCGGCGCTGGCTTCACTTGCTCGGGGGGCGCCTGCCAGTGCGGCGGTGGAGGTGCGGCATGCGCCGCTGGCTCGTGCTGCGCGGGTCTGTCGTGCACGAGCGGCAACTGCTGCGTGCCGGTGCAGTCACCGTGCGGAAGCGGATGCTGTCCGGGCCGTCAGTGCGACGCGAGCCGTGGTGTGTGCTGCGTCGTCATCGGCGATGGTTGCTCGAGCGACGGGCAGTGCTGCGGGTATCCCAATCACCAGTGCGGCGGCGGCATCTGTTGCGCGGTCATCGGTCAGGGCTGCGCGCATCCCGCACAGTGTTGCTCGGGCACCTGCACCAGCGGGACCTGTCGCTGATCTCGCGAGCCCGAGCTCAGATGCCGTGATCGAACGCTTCGTCGCCTGCGAGGCCCGCGGGATGACGAGTCGTCGATGTCTCGGGCGGATGCGGCAACGTCGGCGGCGGAGGCGGCGGCGACTCGTGCACCACGCTCGTCGGCGGTGGATGCGTCGCTCCACTCGACGGTGGTGCGTGCGCCGCCGTGCTCGGCGGAGGTGGCGGCGTCTCGGGCGCCACGCTCGAGGGAGGAGGCGCGCTCACTCGTGTCGGATGCGGCGCGTGGACCGGCAACGCGATGCCGGTCTGGGGCGGTGCCGCGGAGACCTGCGTCTCGGGAGGAGGTAGCGCGACCGGAACGACGGTCACCGAAACCGTCGTGGGCGGCGGCGACGAAAGCTGCGTGGAGACCGGCTCGGGGGCGCGCGTCGCGAGCGCGACGCCGATGACGAGCACGAGCAGCGCAGACACCGCGATCCCCGCGATCCACCAGCGGCTCGATGGACGCGAAGGTTCAGCCGACGACGTGATGACGCTCGGCGGTGCGAGCTCGGGCGGTACCGCGATCTTCACCAGCGTCGGCAGATCGCCCACGTGGCCCGGGACACCCGACGGCGTGGCCTGATCGTCGCTCCTCGACATGGCGCGGATGTCTTTGCGCTTGGTGACGAGATGATCGCCCGCCATCGCCGCCTCGATGCGGCTCTGCATCTCCTGCACGGGCGTCGCGCCGATCTCCATCACCACCGCAGAGACCTCGCGCGACGTCACCGGCACGCCGACCGCCTTGCGGAGCGCCGCGGCGAACGCGCCCGCCGACTCCCAGCGCATGTCGCGATCACGCGCGAGCGCGCGCATCACCACGTCCGAGATTGCATCGCTGATCTCGGGACGCAGCTCGCTCGGACGCACGATGGGCATCGATCGGATCCGCGTGATCGTCTCGAGCGGATTGTCCGCTTCGAAGAGCCGACGCCCCAGCAGCGTCTCCCAGGCGACGATGCCGAGCGCGAACACGTCGCTGCGCGGATCGAGCTCCTTCGCCGCCGCCTGCTCCGGCGAGAAGTACCCGAACTTCCCTTTCAGCGTGCCGGTCGAGGTGTGCGACTGGCGCAGCACGGCGCGCGCGACGCCGAAGTCCACCACGCGCGTGCGCCCGTCAACGCCGACGAGCACGTTCTGCGGGCTCACGTCGCGATGCACGATGCCGAGATGCACGCCGGTCGGAGTGCGCGCTTCGTGCGCGTCGTCGAGACCGCTCGCCGCCTGCGCGAGGATCTCGCAGGCGATCGGCACCGGCAACATGCGGCCCTGACGCGCAGCCGTCCGGACGATCGTGCTGAGCGCGATGCCGACGACGAGATCCATCACGATGTAGAGCGAGCCGTCCTCGCCACGGCCTAGGTCGAGCGTGGCGACGACGTTCGGGCTCGCGATGTTGGCGGCGAGGCGCCCCTCGTCGAGGAACATGGCGACGAACTCGGGATCGTCGGTCAGATGCGGCAGCATGCGCTTGACCGCGACGAGCTTCTCGAACCCTGCCTCACCGCGGATGCGGGCGGCGTAGACCTCGGCCATGCCGCCGGCGGCGATGCGGAAGAGAGGCTCGTAGCGACCGAACGAGAGATCCGACACGCGAAGCATCGAGCGTAGCGCTTACCTCGCCGGGGAGTCACGCCTGCGAGCACCGAAGGGCGGCTCCAGGCCGCGCGAAACGTCGCCGTTGAAGCACCCCGGCCCGGGGTGCGATTCTGTGTCCGCGTGCGCCTCATCGCTTCCTGCCTCCTGGTCTTCTCGGTGCTGCTCGGCGCGCCTGGCCTCGCATCGGCCGACCGCCTCGCCGGGCCCTCGGGGACGCCGACCGACGCCGAGATCGTGGAGGCGCGCGGGCTCTATCAGCAGGGCAACGCCGCAGCCGATGCCGGACAGTTCGCCGACGCGCTTTCGTTCTACACGCGCGCGTTCGCGCTCTCCGGGAACCCGGCCGCGCTCTACAACGCCGCGCGCACGTTGCGCTCGCTCGGCCGACACGCCGACGCGTGGCGCGCGTTCGAGCAGCTGCTGAACGACGTCCCCGAGCTGAGCGATACGACACGCGCGGAGGCGACGCAGCTGCGCGACGAAGAGGCCGCACGCGTCGCACGGCTCTCGCTCGACGAGGTTCCCGCTGCGAGCCCGGACCTTCAGCTGCACATCGACGGCGTGTTCCATCCCGACGGCGGCGCGCGTCCGATCGAGCTCGAGCTCGACGCCGGTCAGCACGGTCTGATCGTCGCGCTCACCGGCTTCCAGCCCTTCACGTGGCAGGGCACGTTGGCCGAGGGCGCACACGAGCGCGTCACGGTCTCGCTGACGCCGACGCCGCAGGGTCGATCGATCGCGGAAGAGCCGGTGTTCTGGATCATCGTCGCCGCGGTCGTGATCGCGGGTGCCGTCGTGGGCGGCTACTTCATCTGGGATGCCGAGCAGCTCCGACCGAACGCGGCCACGGTGATCCGTCTATGAGACGCGCTCTTCTGCTGCCGCTGGCGCTGTGTCTCGCGGCCTGCGCCGACAACGCGATCCTCGAGGTCGAGCTCGATCTGCCCATGGCCGCGACGAGCGCACCGCAGTACGCGTACGTCCAGTCACGATCGGCGGCTGCGATCGACTTCGATGGCGACTGGGCCGGCGCCGATGCGCCCGAGGGTTTCCTGCTCACGAGCGCGTCGAGCATGCAGAACGTGAGCTTCGTGACGAGCAACGGCGCGACGATGACGCAGCCGCTCGGGATCCGCGTGCGCTTCTGCAGCGACCGCGTGTGCGGCGCGATCGCGGACACGCACGCGCAGGAGGCGCACTTCGTGATCACCCGGGCGTTCTACCGAGGCAAGCGTACGAACGTCAGGCTGACCGTCACGCCGAGCGCGACTCCGACGACGACGACCATCGATCGCTGCCACGTCGCCGGCTGCACGACGGGCACGGCCACGAGCTATTGCTACGGAGACATGGGCGCTCACTTCTGCGAGTGACTCGATCCGAAGAAGCCGAGTTCAGAGAGCCGGACCACGCTCGGGCAGACCGAAGCCGAACGTCGCACCGACGTCCGGCTGGCCTTCGGCCCACACGTGTCCGCCGTGTCGGGTCACGATGCGCTGCACGAGCGCGAGGCCGACGCCGTTTCCTTCGAACTCGTTCTGCGAATGCAGGCGCTGGAAGACGCCGAAGAGCTTGTCGGCGTATCGAGGATCGAAGCCGGCGCCGTGATCGGTGACCGTGTAGCGCAGCTCGCCGCTCTGCTTTCGTCCGCTCACCTCGACGTGGATCACGTCGCGTCGACGCGAGTACTTCACGGCGTTGTCGAGCAGGTTCGTCCAGACCTGTCGCAGGAGGTCGGCGTTGCCGATCGCGCGCGGCATCTCTCCGACCTCCACCTCGATCGTGCGAGCCGGGTTCGCGGCGCGGATTCCGCCGAGCACCGCTTCGACGACGGCTCGCATGTCGACGTCGGTGACGGGCTGGATCGCGGTGTGACCGAGCCGCGAGAGCCGCAGCAGATCCTCGATCAGATGGCTCATCTGCTCGGCGTTCTGACGGATCACGCCGATCATGCGGCGCGCATCGTCGTCGAGCTGCGGACCGTGGTCTTCTTCCAGCATGCGCGAGAAGCCGTCGATCGCGCGCAGCGGCGCACGCAGATCGTGCGAGACCGAGAACGCGAATGCCTCGAGCTCGCGGTTGGCCGCCTCCAGCGCTTGCGTGCGCTCGGCCACGCGACGCTCGAGCCCGTCGACGAGCCGGCTGTTGTCGATCGCGAGCGCGGCGCGATCGGCGAGATCGCGCACCAGATGCAGATCGTCCAGCGAGTACGGCGGCCGCTCGCGGCTCGTGCGGAACAGAGAGAGGTATCCGAGGTTCACGCCGCGCGCGCGCAGACGCACGACGATCATCCCGCTGATGCCGACCTTGCGGAAGATCGCCGCGAAAGCGGGCGCCACGCGCTGCTCGAACGCGTCGAGGTCGAGCGCGGGCTCGTAGTACGGCTCGCCCGTCTCGAGCACGCGCCCGGAGATGCCCTCACCGACCTTGAGCGATGTCTCGTCGTGATGCGCGTGCAGATACGCATCGATCTCGGGATCGGGGTGGTACGTCGCCGCTGGCACGAGCGCGTCGCCTTCGACGAGCCGGATGTTGGCGGCCTCGCCCACGAGCTCGGAGAAGCGGCGCGCGATCACACCGAGCAGCCGCGGGAGATCGGGGCTCGCCTCGGCGAAGAGCGTCCCGGACTCGGCGAGCGCACGAAAGCGATTGGCCTGTCGTTCCTCGTCGGACACACGTCCGTTTTATCACGCGAACTCAGTCGTGATCTTCGGCGGCGTGACGCGTCGCCAGGCCCGAGGGATCGGGGATGTCGACGCCGAGCTGGATGCCCAGGCTGCCGCCGCCATCACGACCGATCGCGCCCGGCGCCGAGTACGCGATGCGCATGCTGGGATCGGCGACGTCGAGATTCAGGTGCATGCGGATGACGAGCGGACGCGGATCGTCGCTCTGGATGCGGCCGCTCAGATCGGAGAAGCCGATGTGCAGCACGGGGAAGTTCACGTACCCGTGCACCTGATCCATGCGCGCCGCGAAGGTGTGCCCGAGCTGCATGTCGACGAGGCCGTACACGTTCGCCATCTCGACGGTCAGCGGGATCGGCGGCAGATGGAACTCCATCGTCTGGTGCAAGAGATGGATGTCGCGGATCTCGACCGGGATCATGAAGCGATCGTCCGGGACCTCCATCGTGAACACGAGGTTGATCTGGTCCGCGGGGCCGCGCGTGACGCTCATCGTGCCGCCCTCGAGATAGCAAGGCGTCAGCACGATCGCGCCGCGCCTCCAGCTCTCGAGGAACGCGAACTCGGCCGTCATGCGATCGGCGGTGATCACCACTTCTCCGTTCGGCGCGGTGACGCTGAGATCGACCATCTCGACGCCATCGAAGTCGAGCCGCGTGATGGAGCCGATGCGCGAGGTCCCACGGATGCGCGTGTTCATGATCGCGGAGCCCATGTCGGTCGCGGCCGCGCGTCCGGCCGGCGTCGCGAGATGGACGAACGCGCTCACGGTCATCGCGAGCGCGACGAGCGCGATCCAACCGAGCACGCCCAGGAGGCGGCGCCCGGCAGAGCGGGTCGGCGCTTGCTGTGGCGGGACGGCGGCGGGTGAGACGTCGTTGTCCTGCGCACGTCGGCCGTAGATCGGAGTCGGTGGTGTGATCGGTGCGGCCATGCGAGCCGAAAAGCACGCGTCGTGCCGCTCTCAGTGTGTGCAGAGGCCGAAGTCGAGCCGCGTTCCGCCCGCGCCGTCGGAGATGTCGGCGCAGTGCTCACCGCTCGCACAGGCAGGCGCATCGCGTGCGCACACGGCGAGGCAGCGCGCGCCCGTCACGAGATCGGCGGGCGCGAGGCTCGTGCTCGCGAGGGTGACCCGCGCGCACTGCGCTCCGGCGACGCATGCATCGAGCGTCGTGCAGCTCGCGCCGATCGCGATCGTGCCGACGACGCGGCACGCGTCCATCGACGGATCCCCGCGCAGCGTGCACGCCAACGAAGGCCCACAGTCGTTCGTCAGCGGATCGCATCGCGTGCCGGCTTCGCGCAGCGTGCCGACGCTCGCCGTGGGCTGACAGCCGGCGAGGAGCGAGACGCAAGCGAGCGCCGCGCGGACGTGCCGCGCGGCGCTCTCGATCCTTCGCTCTATGCGCGCGTCAGGGGGCACTGCGCGGTGCGTAGCACGCACCGTAGCCGCTCGGCGCGCCGACGTTCTCGATCTGGTGGCAGATCTGGCCGCCCGTGCACGACGACGTCGTCCAGTCGCCGCCCGCGCAGAGCGAGACGCACAGACCGCCGCCGCGCGTGAAGTAGCCCTCGAAGCTCGTGAAGTACCAGTGCGTCTCTTCGCCCGCGCCCGTGCTCCATCCGGTGATGGCCGCGCACGTCAGCCCGTCGCCGCAGTCGGCGCCACTCGCGCATCCGTCGCCGACCGCGCCCGCGCCGTTCGCGAAGCATGCCGCCACGACCGTGCTGTCGACGCTCGCATCGACCGTGTGGATGCCGCAGTGTTGTCCTGCGGCGCAGCCCGAGCCCGCGAGCGCATCGCACGTCGAGACCGCGCACGCCGGATCGAGCCGACAGTCGGAGTCGGCGCAGTCGACGAGCGTGTCGCAGTCCTCGTCGATGCCGCCCGTGCAGGTCGTCTCCGGTGTCTCGGTCGCGTGGCAGTGCACGCCCACCGGCTCGCAGAATCCGAACGCTGCGCCGGGCGCCGTCTGGCAGTCGACGATCGTGATGCCGTCGTCGAAGCACGCGTGGCTCGGATCGCAGATCTCGCGGCACGTGCCGGTCGCGCCGACGGTGGTCGTGTCACAGCGAAGACCGCCCGTGCAGTCGGTCTCGTGATCGTAGCCCTCGAACGTGCACGGCTGGCCGATCGACGATGCGCCGGCCGACGAGCACGTCCCGTGCGTGGTGGTGTCGTCGGGGGGATAGCAGTTCGCGTATCCGGCCGCGCATCCGCCCGTGAAGAGATCGCACTCGTAGCCTTGCGTGCAGACCGGATAGCCCGCGAAGCGTGGATCGCTGCAGTCGATGCCGGAGTCGCGCTGGATCGGCGGCCCCGCATCGACGATCGTGGATGCATCGCCAGGCATCTCGCTGTCGCGATCGACCGGAACGAAGTCGGAGAAATGCGGGACGTCGGCGACGACGACGTGATGCGCGGCGTCCCACACGGCGCCATCGACGCGCGTCCACGTGGTGCCGCCGTGCGGGCGCGTGAGCAAGACCATCGGCTCGCTCGCCGCGGGCAAGGTCACGTGCACCGGCAGCGCGAAGCGTGCGCCTTCCGGGCCGAACGTCACGACCGGACCGATCGCGTGCATGCCGGCGGCGAGGTGATCGGCATCGGACGATGCTTCGATCGAGAAGCGCGTGTCGACGTCGACCGCGCCCGCACCGACGTCGATGCGCGCGCCGGCGGCGCTGCCGGTGTCGAGCGAGACCGAGCCACCGCCGCTACCGACGACGGCCTCGGCGTGGCCGAGCGAAGACGACGCGACGTCACAGCCGGTGAGCGCGAGGCACGCAGCGAGACCGAGACGAAAGCCGGGAAGAGACGAGAGACGAACGGACATGGCGGGACCTCGTGGGAAGCGGCGCTTCCCGGAAAGAGACGGATGGGAGGTGGAGCGAGAGCGCCGTGGTGCATCGGCGTCTCTCCTCTGCTCGACACCGCTCGATCGACGATCCGTCACGGCGTCTCGATCGAATCGATCGAATCGGCACACGCCTCGTCGAGCGACGCGGCCCACGCCGATCCGGCGAACGGAGCCGCGAGCGCGCGTCCCTCGTCGAGACGACCGCTCTCGCAGAGCGTCAATGCGCGCGCGACGTCGCGCTCGCTCGCGAGCGTTCCTTCGGGAAAGCGCCGCTGGTGCTCGCGCAGCGCCGCGAGCGCGCTCGCGTATCGATGTGCGCGACGAGCAGCCTGCGCTCGACGCAGCAGGAGAAGCTCCTCGGTGAGCGGATCGCGCTCCGACGCACGACGCGTCACGGCGGCGGGCACGACCGGCTCCGGTGCGACGAGCGTCGGCGCAGGAGCCGCGGCGATCACGGGGATCGGCGCCGAGACCGGCGCAGCGGGCGGATCGACGATCGCGCGCGCAGGCTCGGGCGACCGCGGCGTGCCGATCATCGAGAGCACCGTCGCGAGCACGACGAGCACGCCGACTCCGATCACGGGAAGTGTCGCGCTCGGCGCAGACGGCGTGATGCTCGGCGTCACCGCGCGCTCGACGCGCTCGAGCACGCGCGCGCGCTCCGCGGCCGTCGGCGTCGCGCTCGCACGCGCCCGCGCGAAGAGCTCTCGCGCCCGAGGAGACAGCTCGGTCATGGCTGCTGCCCCTCGAGCAGACGCTCGAGCTCGGCGCGCGCGAGCCGCAAGCGCGAGTAGACCGTGTTCAGCGGGATGGCGAGCAGCTCGGCGACCTCGGGCGCGGAGAAGCCCTCGAGCTCCATCAGCACCAACACCTCGCGCTTCGGCTCTTCGATGCGCGCGAGGATCTCGCCGAGCTCCTCGATCGCCTCGCGGTTCGACGCCTGCGTCTCGGGATCGAGCGATGCGTGCGGCGCTTCGTCCGCGGCCTCGGTCGCTGCGCCATCTGGTCGACGACGCAACGAGCGCGTGTGGTTCAGCCCCGCGTTGCGCGCGATGCGGTAGATCCAGGTCCTCAGGCTCGATCGCCCTTCCCACGTCGGCAGGGCGCGATGGATCGCGACGAAGACTTCTTGCGCGACGTCGTCGACGGCCGCGCTCGGGACGCCGACCCGCCGCAGCGTTCGCCAGACGAGCTCCACGTGGGCCTCGTAGATCTCGCGAAACGTCTCGCGAGGGAGCGGAGAAGACGACGCCGCAGCCGCCCGCGGAGCGAGCGCCGTGCGTCCGAGAGGATTCACTTCCTCCGTCTCGACACCGGCCGACATCGAATCCGTCACGCCCGTCGTCACGAGAGCCGCACGACGAGGCCGAGCGCGCCCTGTCCGAGCACGATCGAGGGAGAAAAGACCGTGCCTGCACCGTCGACGGCGAAGGTGGGCGCCACGAGCGGCGTGCCGATCGAGGCCGAGGCGCGCAGCGCGAGCACGCTCGTGATCGCGACCTCGACGAGCAACGCGCCGCGCATCGCGACCCAAGGAAGGAGCGCGCTCGAAGGCGCGTCGAGGCGCACGCCAGCGCCGATCCCGCTCATCGCGCCCACGTCGAGCTCGAGCGCGCCCCCGATCGAGAGCCACGAGAGCAACGCGGCGCGTGCGCCCGCGCGCAGCGTTCCGAACGCGAGCACCAGATCCACGCTCGCGCCGGGCTGCGTGCTGGCCGCGCGGCTCGCCGAGAGATACGTCGCATCGAGCTCGACGAGCAGCGGCGCGATCGAGATGCCGGCTCCCAGACGTGCGCCGCCCTCGAGACCAGGAAGCGAGCCCGAGTCGATCAGCGTCGACGCGAGGAACGAGAGGCGGACCGGCTCACGAGGCGCGGGCTCCACAGCGGGCTCCTCGACCGGATCGAAGAGCACCGTCTCGAACGAGAGCTCGAGCGGCGCAGGCGGCTCTTCGACCGGCGCGGGCGGCTCGGTCGCGATCGGAACCTCCGCGCGATCGAGCGCGAGCGCGACCACGAGCACGGCTGCGCGCGTCGCCGCGGCGCAGCTCGAGGCCGCGAAGGTGCGCTCGGAGCGCGCGCCCCCGTGATCGAGCCCCACCACGACGCGCACGCGTGCTCCTTCGGAGCGCATCGCGATGCGAGCGCGGAGTCTCGTCGGACCGTCGTCGAGGGAACGCCCGACCGCGGCCGCGATCTCGGCCGGCACGTCGGCGCTCGCGCACGAGCCGTCGATCGCGAGCTCGAGCTCGCCCGCGCGTGCCCGAGCGGGCACGAGCGCCGCGAAGGCGACGGCGATGACGAGAGCTCGCACGCGCTCCTTGTTGCGCCCTTCCCCGGGATCGTTCGCGGGAGCCGTGAGGCGTCGACGTATGCCCCACTTGCAGAAGTCCTGCGACTCGGTGATCGTGAGAGGAGTGGTGACGCTCGGAAAGCTGCGGATTCCAACCGCCGATGCGCGTGAGCGCAGCTCGGGCGCGACCGAGATCCCGATCGAGCTGCGCGGCTGGCGCGTGATGCGGCGCCTCGTCGAGCTCACCGAGGAATCGCGCGCGCGAGGCGTCGAGCCCCGTACGGTTCACCTCACGCTCGAAGACGAGTACCAGCTCTTCGAGAGCGCCGAGGACACGTTCGGCGGATCGGGCGCCGACGCGGCGAACGCGGGCGTCCAATCGTTCCGCGCGTTTCTCGTCATCTGGCTCCACACCAGCGCCGATCTCGACGTGGAGTTCGACGCGACCGAGACGCGCCTCGCCTGAGGCCCGCTTTCTTGCGCTCGATCGCGGTGCCGTGATCCCTTCGGCGGATGATGCGGACCAGCACTCGTTCAAAGCGCGACGCCGACGCCACCGTTCCGGTGTGCAGGACGTTCCTCCGCGAGGGAGACGCGAGCGTCGTGCACGAGCACGACGAGCACAGCTCGTGGATGCACGTCGTCACGGGGGAGATCGTCGAAGAACGCTGGACGCGCCAGGACGATGGCGGCTTCGTGCACGAGCGACGCGTGCTGCGGGGCGGACAATCGATGGCCGCACCCGGCGCCGCGCTCCATCGCGTACGAGCTCTCGGCGATGCTGCCTTCGTCACGACGTGCGCGTGCGGCTGCACGAGCGCGCGCGCCGCGCATCCACGTGAAGTGGTCGCGATGCAGCGCCTCTCGCGCACCGACGATCAGACCGGTACGACGACGTCGCAAGGCGAGCTCGCCGCGGTCCGAGCTGGACAGGGCCACGTCCGTGCGTAGGTGCCCGTGAGGCGAGCCGCCGGGCGCGAGCCACGCGACGGGCGGACGCCGATCGGAGATCACCATGTTCGAACGGATCGTGTGTGCCACGGACTTCTCGGCGTCCGCGACGAACGCCATGCACTACGCGGCGTCGATCGCGCGCAGGTACGAGGCCCCTCTCGAGCTCGTCCACGCGTGGACGGTCTACGACGAGCTCGACGAGTTCGCTCTGCTGCGCACGGGCGCTCTGGACGAGTGGCGGCAGAAGCGCGAGGCCAAGCTGGCGAAGGCCGTGGCGACGCTGAAGACGCAAGGGATCGCCGCGACCGGCCGATTGCTGGAGGGAGAGGCGGACCACGCAATCGCTGCGTTCACGAAGGATCATCGGACCGATCTGCTCGTGATCGGGACCGAGGGACGCCGCGGCATCGCGCACGCGCTGCTCGGCAGCATCGCAGAGCGGATCCTCCGGACGGTGGACGTGCCCGTGCTCGCCGTTCCGAGGGCCTGGACCGTGGGCGAGCACGATCGCTTCACGCCCAAGAGCATCCTCGCGCCGGTGGATCTGGAGCCTGCGAGCGTGGACGTGCTCGAGCTCGCGCGCGCGATCGCGCGAAAAGACCACGCTCGCCTGACCGTCGCGTTCGCGTGGGACGCCACGCTGCTCGGGCTCGAGGGGCCGGACGCGTCGAGCACGTCCACGCAGATGCAGGCGCGCTTCGCACGTTGGGTCGAGATCCATGCGCCCAAGGTCGATGCCGTCCTGCGGCGCGGCGCGGCGTTCGACGTGATCGAAGAGCTGGTGGGCGAGCGCGAGGTCGATCTGGTCGTGATGGCGACGGCGGGTCGCACCGGCGTCGAGCACTTCATGCTCGGATCGGTGACGGAGCGAGCGCTGCGCAGCCTGGAGCGTCCGATCCTGGTGCAGCGCCGAACGCGCGCGTCGAGCTGACGCGGCGAAAGCTCCGTCGTCCTCGGCTCAGTGTGAGCGGGCCCGCGCATCGACGCTGCACTGCGCGACGTACGAAAGGATGTCCGTGTCGGTCACGATGGCGAGCGGTCGCATCGCGGCATCGACGACGGGCACACATCCGATGCGGTTGGTGACGAGGACCGCCGCGACGTCCGCGAGTGAGGCGTGGGGTCCCACGGTCTGCACGTCGGTCGACATCCGGTCGCGGACGCGCCCCTCGAGCGAGAGCACGGCGCCCGGCCCGATGCAGCGCGCGAGATCGGTCTCGGTGAGCACGCCCACCACGCGATCTCCGCGCAGAACCGGCAGATGACGGATCCCCTTCCATCGCATCAGCTGGAAGGCGAGCCCCAGCGAGTCGTCCTCGCTCACGGTGATGGGGCGCGCGTGCATCAGTTCTTCGACTCGCATCGGTTCACCTCTCGCTCGAGCTAGGCACGCCGCGGCGGCGCTCCACTCGCGCGAGCCCGCCGCATGGATCCCGACACGAGCGCGCGTAGAATCACGGCTTGGAAGCCACGAGCCCACGAACGTGATCGACCGATTCTGCGCGGGCCTGAGCGTCGCACTCCTCCTCGTCGCCTCGAGCGCGCTCGGGCAGGACAGTGGCCTGACCACGTCGGAGCTCGCTGCGTTGGAGCGCGGTGACCTCGTGACGCGCGAGACGCGCGAGACGCGCGAGGGTCGGCTGTGGATCGGCGGCGTGAGCTACCTGCGCGTGTACCGACCGCGCGAGCAGGTCTGGCGCGCGATCCACGATCTCGGGCACTGGCGCGAGATGCTTCCTTCGGCGACGGAGGCGCGCGCCGAAGACGCGGGCGATCACGAGTCGTTGGTCGAGATCCATCACGCCTACGGGCCCATCGAGGCGCAGTACACGCTCCGCGTGAGCTTCGACGAGCGCGCGCATCGCTGCTCGTTCGCGCTCGCACTCGAGCGGCGTCACGACATCCGCGCCGGGCACGGCTTCGTCGAGGTCCATCGCTGGCCCGACGATCCGAGCTCTTCGATCCTCGTGTGGGCGGTGCTCGCCGATCCGGGCGACGGTCTGCTGACGCCGTTCGTCCTCGACCCGATCACGCAAGAATCGGTACGCGTGCCGTGGCGCATCCGAGCGTTCCTGGATGGCCCGGGCGTCGACCTGTACCGCGAGTGA
>CAYSCF010000126.1:0-18015 GCA_964429305.1 uncultured Sandaracinaceae bacterium
TCGCGCAGGTCGTACAAGATCTCGAACGTGATCTCGTAGAGCACGAAGAACACGATCAGCGTCGCGATCGCCGGCCAGCGCATGATCGGACGCCACCCGCTCGCAGCGAGCGGATAGCCGAAGCACGTCAGAACGAACAAGCAGGCGGAGCCGAAGTTCTTGAAGAAGTAGAGCTCCTTCAGTCGGCGCATGCCTGCGAGCGTCGGAACCAGCCTGTAATTGTAGGCCATTCCGATCGTCTGCACGGCGATGCGAAGCGGCGTGATCTGCGGATAGACCAGGTGCGTCGCGAACGAGCCGAAGAGCAGCGCGAAGCTTCCGATCGCGACGAGGCGCTTCGAACGCGCGATGCGCTCGGTGCCCTGGATGCCGTTGGCGAGATCTTCTTCGAGATCCGTCACGCGATTCAGTAGGTTGATGAGGAACCAGTCGAGCCCGACGATCAGCGCGAGCGCGAACGGGCGCTGTCCCGTCATCAGCCAGCCGAACACGAGCGTGGCGGCCATCGCGATGAGCACGATGTGGTAGCGGACGATCGCGAGACCGTCGGCGAGGGCGCCGGGCTTGCTGGACACGACCGAGGTGTACACGGGTATTCTCGGCGCGCGATGCCGCTCGATCTCTCTCGCTTCTCCGAGGCGCTGCGCACGGTCGATCCGGTCGTGACCGAAGGTCGCGTGACGGGCGCGGTCGGCCTCGCCATCCGCGCGATCGCACCGGGCGCGCGTCTGGGCGCGATCGCCGAGATCCATCCGGAAGATCCGCTCGCGCCGAGCATCCGCGCCGAGGTGGTCGCGTTCGACGGAGAGACGGTGACGATGCTCCCACTCGGCAGCGCGCACGGCATCGGGCCCGGCGATCGCGTGTCGATCTCCACGCGCGGCCTGACCGTGCGCGCGGGCGACTCGGTGCTCCGCCGTGTGCTCGATGGTCTGGGCGAGCCGATCGACGGCGGCCCGCCGCTGCTCGGTGACGAGGTGCCGGTGATGCGCTCGCCGCCGAGCCCGCTCGAGCGACCACGCGTGACGCGCATGCTGCCGCTCGGTGTGCGCGTGCTCGACGCGCTCGCGCCGGTCGGCGAAGGCCAGCGGCTCGGGCTCTTCTCGGGCAGCGGTGTCGGCAAGAGCACGCTGCTCGCGCAGATCGCGCGCCAAGCGGCGGCCGACGTGTTCGTCGTGTGTCTGGTCGGCGAGCGCGGTCGCGAGGTCGTCGAGTTCCTCGAAGATGGTCTCGGTGACGAAGGTCGCGCGCGTGGTGTCGTGGTCGCGGCCACGAGCGATGCTGCGCCGCTGGTGAGGATGCGCAGCGCGTTCGTCGCGACGGCGATCGCCGAGCACTTCCGTGATCGCGGCGCGCGCGTGCTGCTCCTGCTCGACAGCGTCACGCGGTTCGCTCGCGCGGCACGCGAGGTGGGCCTGGCCGCGGGTGAAGCGCCGGCGCGTCGCGGCTATCCGCCGAGCGTCTTCGCGCAGCTCCCGCAGCTGCTCGAGCGCAGCGGGACGAGCCCGGATGGATCGATCACGGCGATCTACACGGTGCTGGTCGAGGGCAGCGATCTCGACGAGCCGATCGCCGACGAGGTGCGTGGCATCCTGGATGGCCACGTCGTGCTCTCGCGCGCGCTCGCGAGCCGTGGGCGCTTCCCGGCCGTCGATCCGCGCGAGTCGCTCTCTCGCCTGGCGCCACGCGTCGCGAGCGCGGCGCACATGAGCGCAGCCGCGAAGCTGCGCGAGCTGGTGTCGATCTACGAAGAGAAGCGCGACCTCGTGCTGCTCGGCGCGTACAAGAAGGGCGGCGATGCAGCGCTCGATCGGGCGCTCGAGCGACTCGATGCGATCGAAGCGTTCCTGCGCCAGCCGGATCGGGAGAAGGTCGCGCTCGAGCAGACGTTGGCTGCGTTGAACCGCGTCATCTAGCGAGCTCCACCAACAGCGCTCCGCTCCCGCCCTGCGCCTCGGGCGCAGTCACGAACGCGATCACGCGCGCGGCCGCCGCGCCCTTGGTGAGCGAGTCGATCACCG
This sequence comes from uncultured Sandaracinaceae bacterium, assembly GCA_964429305.1. Lineage (GTDB taxonomy): Bacteria > Myxococcota_A > Polyangia > Polyangiales > Sandaracinaceae > JBBSAT01. The sequence continues at coordinate 2,022 of CAYSCF010000126.1, forward strand.
CGTCTCCGAGCACTGGCCCCGCAGCATCCGAGTGCAGGCCCTTGCCGTGCACGATTCGCAATCGCCGCAGCCCCAGCTGGTGCGCGCGACGAATGAACTTCGCGATGCGCGTCTCGACGTCCGCCACACGCGCGCCGTGCAGATCGAGCGAGGCATCGCTGCCGGGCGACGACTGCGAGAGGTTCTCGAGCGTCCCGCGAGGCGCATCGCGACGGACACCGGCCTGCCAGTCGTCCTCGCGGCGGATCTCGAAGTGGATGCCGCCCGCGACCAGTGACGCGAGCTTGGCGCGTGCGTCGCGATCTCCTTCGCGCTCCACCGGAGTCGGTGGTGCGGGCGGGAGCTTCATTCCCGTTGCACGCGGCGGCGGCGATCCCGGACGCGCGCCGATGCCGCGCACGCCCGCCATCGCATCGAAGAACGCAGTGCGCTCGTGCCCGCGCAGCGTGTCGCTCGGTCGCCCGGGCAGCGGCGCGCTCAGCGCGGGCTTCGGTGCAGGCTTCGGCGGCAGCTTCGTCGCGGTCGACGTCTTCACCGGCGCGCTCTTCGCCGCTCCTGCCGGCGCGAGCTTCACGCCCGCCAGCAGTCCTTTCATCGACGTGCCGACCTTCGGCGGCGGGGCCGGCTTCGGCTCCTGCTCGAGATCCGCGCCCTTCTTCTTCTTGCTCACGGACTCTCTCCGATGATCGCGGCGCCTTCCGGATCGCGGAAGAGCTCGCGCGTCGCATCACCGCGCTGTGCGGCGGCGATCCACGTCGTCATGTCGAACGCGAGCAAGCCCGTGCCCTGCGCCGTCATCGCGATCGCATAGCCCTCGAGCCACTGCAGATCGGGCGTCATCTGATCGGCGATCACGAAGAGCAGGATGCCTCCCACGATGTAGAAGATGTCGAGCCCCGCGTTCACCGCGATCGTCGCCGCCGTGCTGTACTGGCTCGCCGCCCAGTCCTCGCGCGCGTGATCGAGCTCGCGCCCCCGCAGATTTCGTCCCGACTCGATGTCGCGCAGCACGTGCCCGTCGAGATCGAAGAAGATCAGCGTGAAGATCGCGTTGAGCGCGCCCCAGATCATCGTGCCGACACCGAAGCCGAGCCAGCGCTCGTCCTGGTAGCCGATGCCGGCGCTGAGCGCACCGAAGACGATCGAGGCGCCGCCGAAGCCGAGCAACGCGATGCCCTCGGTGTTGCGCGCCTCGCGATGACCGAGCCGCAGCGTCGCGAACCGCTCGGCATCCGATGGGCCGAGATCGCCGATTCCATCCGGCGGCGTGAGCGAGAGCGTAGCTGCCGACGAAGACGCGCCCGGAGGCGGTGGTGCCACGATGCGCGCGGCCGCCTCGTCGTCCTGCGCGAGCGTCGGCGTCGCGACGAGAAGACACGCGAGCATCACGCCGATCACTCTCATGCGATCGGATGTGCCGCGCCGCTCACGACGCGTCAACACGCGATTCTTTGACGCACGCTCGGCGCGGATCGACGCTCGCCGCTTGAGCCACCTCGCCCCATGGCTCGCGGTCTTTCTGCTCGGCGCGCTGATCGCTCTGCGCACGCGATCGTGGGCCCGATCGATCCGGACGCGTCGTCGCATGCGGCGCGCGATCGAAGGAGAGCGCAGCGCGCGTGGTCTGCTCGAGCGTGCCGGCTTCTTCGTCGTGGGCGAACAGGTCCGTGGCGCGATCGTGCTGCACGTCGACGGCGCCGCGAGCGAGCACGCGCTGCGCGCCGACTATCTCGTCTCGCGCGATGGTCGCCGCTTCGTCGCGGAGGTGAAGACCGGCGCGCTCGCGCCCTCGCTCGAACACGCGCCGACGCGCCGTCAGATCCTCGAGTACTGCGCGGCCTTCGACGTCGATGGTGCGCTCCTCGTCGATGCCGAGCAGGGTCGCGTTCGCGAGATCGCCGTGCCGCGTCGCGCCGCGCGCGTGTGGCCGTGGATCGCGATCGGTGTGGCCGGTGGTCTCGCGATCGATCTGCTCGCGCGCTGAGGCTCTTGCGCGTTCCGCGTGCTCGTCGGAAGGTCCGCCCATGACCTCGCCGATGGTCTCGCCCGAAGCGCTCGCCGCCGAGCTCTCCGATCCTCGCCTCGTCTTGCTCGATGCCCGCGCGGGCGACGACGCGCGCGAACGCTTCCGTGCGCAGCATGTGGTGGGCGCGCGCTTCGTGAGCGGCGATCACGAGCTCGCCGAGCCGCGCGATCCGGCCAACGGTGGGCGTCACCCGCTGCCGCCGCTGGCGAGCTTCGCACGCACGCTCGCGCACGCGGGCGTGAAGCAGGGCGCGCGCATCGTCGTCTACGACGACAAGAACGGCACCAACCCGGCGGCGCGCGCGTGGTGGATGCTCCGCGCCGCCGGCTTCGATGTCCGCGTGCTCGATGGTGGCCTCGCGGCGGCGATCGCCGCGGGTCTGCCGACCGAGTCGGGCGAGTCGCTCGCGACGCCGACCTCGCCGATGCAGCTCGATCGTTGGCTGCTCCCCACCGTCGAGATCGATCGCATCGAGGCGCTCTCGAGTAGGCCGAGCGTGCCCGTGCTCGATGCCCGCAGCGCAGCTCGCCATCGTGGCGATGCCGATCCGTTCGATCCGCGCCCCGGTCACATCCCGCACACCACGAGCGCGCCGCACGAGGCGTCGCTCGACGCGAACGGACGCATGCTCGCGCCCGAGATCTTGCGGCCACGCTTCGAGGCGCTGCTCGCGGGACACGCGCCGAACGAAGCGATCGTCTACTGCGGCTCCGGCGTCACCGCGTGTCACCTGCTGCTCGCGATGGAGCACGCAGGCTTGTCGGGCGCCTCGCTCTACGTCGGAAGCTTCTCCGAGTGGACGCGCACGGGTCGTCCGGTCGCGACGGGCTCCGGCACGTGAGAGGTTCCGTCTTCGTTCTCGTCGTCGTTCTCGTGCTCGTTCTCGCGGCCTCGAGCCTCGGCCAGGAGGCGCGGCCCTCCGTCTTCCACACCGAGCACGGCGGGCCCGAGCTCATGGTCTCGCAGGTCGTCGCCACCGGCGTGCAGCCCAAGAGCGTGAACGTCTCGCCCGACGGAACGCGCGTCGTCGTGTGCAACTTCGGCTTCGCCGATCACGACAACGTGTTCGTGTACGACGCGATGACGCTCGATCGCGTCGGTGTGCTCACGTTCACGGGCAACGCAGTCGAGACCGTGTTCACGCGCGACGGCCACACGCTCTACGTCTCGAACTTCCGCCAGCACGTGGTCGAGGTCTTCGACTTCGCCTCGTGCGGCGCCGCGACGACGACGTCTCCTTGCGCGCTCACGCCACGCGCCGAGATCGGCACGGCCGGTCATCCCAAGTTCATGGCGCTCTCGCCCGACGAGCGGACGCTCTACGTCGCCGACTGGGGCGCGGCCGCCGTCTCGGTCGTCGACACCACGACGTTCCAGGAAGTGCGGCGCCTTCCCACCGAGCGCCATCCGCGAGGGCTCGTCGTGCGCCCGGACGGAACGCTGCTCGCTGCGGCCTTCGATGGCAACGTCATCCACGTCTTTCCGCCCGGGGCGAGCCACGAGAGCGCGCGCTGGGAGACGTGCGAGTACCCGCGACACCTTCTTCTCTCGCCGGATGCGGCGACGCTCTACGTGACCTGCTCTCTCGGCACGCTCGGCTTCTACGATGCGCAGACGGGCCGCCGCTTCGGCATCGGATCGCTGCATCGCAACCCGCGCACGATCGACATCAGTCACGACGGCCGCTGGGTCGCCAGCGCGAATTTCGGCTCGAGCGACGTGTCGGTCGTCGACACCGTCTCGCATCTGCACCGCAGCCACGAGGTGCCGGGCGCGGATCAGATCGTGGGCCTCGCCATCCATCCGGGCCCGGCCCTGCGGATCTATGCGACGAGCTGGCGCACGGGGCAGCTCTTCGTGCTGACCGAGGGCCACGCGAGCCATCGTCGTCATTGAGGCTTTTGTGCGGCGGCCCGAGATCGGTCATCCTCTCTCGGTCATGCGCCGCTTTGCTTGTGGGGCTCTGCTCGCCGTCGCCCTCGGTGGCCTCGCTTCGCCTGCGTCCGCGCAGCGGATCGTCCAGATCTCGTTCACGCCGGCCGCGCCTCGCGCGCAGTTCGCGGTGTGGATCGAAGACCCGAACGGCGTGTACCTGCAGACGCTCGGCCTGACGCAGGCGGTCGCCTACCGCGGCATCGGCAATCGCCCGGGCGCGTTCGAGATGAACAGTGGCTTTCACTGGCCCTACGGCCGCCGCGAGAGCGTGCTCCCCGTCTGGGGCCATCGTCGCGCTGCCGCGCCGGGCGCCGAGCTCTTCCGCCGCGTGATCTTCCAGGACCGCATCTCCGAGGGCGATGCGTCGCGCACGACCGAAGACTCCACGCGCGACGACTACTTCTGTCTCTCGTTCAACCAGAACACGACGCAGCAGCAGGCGCTCGATGCGGTCAGCTGCGCGAGCGTGTTCAACAGCGACAAGGGTCGCTACATCACGATGCAGGACGTCGCGCGCGGCTACAGCGAGCCGATCGTCGAAGCGCCCGGCCACTTCCCGCTGGACCTCTACTCTCTCTACCCGCCGCGCCGCGACGTGACGATGTGCACGACCCCGGGCTGCCACGATCGCCCGGACGTCGCGCTCTACGACGCGGACGTGCGTCGCATCATGCCGGAGATCGATGCCGTCACGATGGCGACCGCGCGCGTCGGCTCGCCCGTGAACATCATGTTCACCGCGCCCGACGAGTGGGAGCCCGGCACGTACCACGTGTACGTCGAGGTCTCGGTCGAGGGCGACGCGAACTCCGCGTTCCCCGCGCCGCCCGGCCCGTCGAGCAACGACTGGGACAGCTGGGCGATCGGCTACGGCTACTCCTACCGCGGTCAGCCTTCGGTCGTGTACCAGATGGACGTCGCGCTCGACGCGCACGGCGGTGTGGTCTCCACGATGCTGCCGGCGGGCTACGGCTCGGTCGACGGTCGCGGCGACACGGGCGGCGACATGCACGCGATGGACGGCACCATCAGCATGGATCCCGACGTGCACCCCGGCAGCGGCGGCGACCGTCTGCAGATCGTCGACGGCTCGCGCGTGACCACGACGGTCATCCCGCCTGCGATGTGCGAGATGAACACGCCACCCGGTGCCGTGACCGACTTCGTCGTCTCGCAGTACGCGGATCGTCACGAGGCGCACCACTGGGCGCACCTCAGCTTCGGCGCGGCCGCCGACGATCAGCGTGTCGCGCGCTACGAGGTCCGTTACTCGACCGAGCCGATCACGGACGAGGCGTCGTTCATGCGCGCGCTCCCGGCGCTCGCGGCCGAGATCGACAGCATCGCGCTCGACGTCCCGACGACGGCGAGCGCCGGCCAGACCGTCGAGGTCGACATCGGCGGGCTCGTGTTCCTGACGCACTACTACGTCGCGATCCGCGCGATCGACGGCTGCAACGAGCACGGCCCGATCGCGGTCGGCGAGTACACGACGCTGAGCATCTTGTTCACGACGGTCTCGCCGTGCTTCGTCGCGACGGCCGCGTACGGCTCGCCGCTCGCGAACGAGGTCGGCGCGCTGCGTCGCTTCCGCGACCGCTACCTGATGACGAACGAGATCGGCCGCGCTCTCGTCGCTGCCTATTACGAGGTCGGCCCGAGCGTCGCGGATGCGATCCGTGACGACGAGGACCGTCGAGCCGTCGCGCGCACGGCTCTCACGCCGATCGTTGCGCTCGCGCGCTGGCTCACCGACTGATCGATCCTCGCCTCCTCGCTTGTTCTGATCGCGGCGCCGCTGCGAGACCGCCAGCGCGTCGTTCCGATTCTCCGGACAATCGAGGAGGCGAGGAGATCAGGAGGCGAGGACGGGCTCACTTCCGCCGCTTGCGCGCGACGAACGGGATCCGGTCGCGGATCTTCTCCGCGCGCCCGAGCAGCTCGGCCGCCTTGCCGCCGTACTCTTTGACGAGGCGCATCACGGTGCCCTCTTCGGCGTCGTTCATCGGATCGAAGCCCGGATCCGCTGCGTGCGGCCCGTACATCTTCTCCATGATCTCGAGGACGCTGCTCTTCACCATTCCGCGGAACGGGATCTTCGCCATCATGCCGTACATCGCCGCGTTGCCGCGCGAGCCGAGGTTCGGGTGCGTCTGGAGCCAGTGCACCGCCGTGCGCACGTCCTCGAGGTACTCGTCGACGATGCGCGCGTGGTTGCTCGTGACCGTCAGATGGATGCAGTTCGGGCTCTGCATGCGGTCGACCGACCAGTCGCGATCTTCGAGCTGGTCGGCGAGCGCGAACACGTCGAGCTTGCTCGCCTCCGTCGTCTTGTATGCGACGATCGGCGCATCGGGCCGCGCGACCACCTCGATGCCGTCGATCGCCGACAGGCCATCGACGAGCCGCCGCGCCGTCTTCATCGCCTCGCCCGCGTGGTGCGCGTAGCCGTCCTCGCCGAGCGCCATCATCGCGGCCCAGGCCGCGGCGATCGCGCTTCCGGGTCGCGTGCCCGGCATCGTCGGCGACGCGTAGATGCCACCGGGCCAGTCCGTCGAGACGAAGAACTGGTGCTTCAAGTAGCTCATGTCGCGATAGGTGATCGTCGAAGCGCCCTTCGGCGCGAGCCCATACTTGTGGATGTCGGCCGAGATGCTCGTCACGCCGGGCACGCGGAAGTCCCAGAGCGGGATGTCTTCGCCGAGCTGCTCGAGAAACGGCAGCACGAAGCCTCCGACGCACGCATCGACGTGGAACGGGATCTTCTTGCGCACGGCGATGCGCGCGATCTCTTCGATCGGATCGATCACGCCGTGCGGGTACTGCGGCGCCGAGGCGGCGATGAGCACCGTGCTCGCGTCGATGAGCGCCTGCAGATCGCGCACGTCGCAGCGCATGTCGCCGCGTACGCGCGCGTAGCGGATCTCGAGGCCGAAGTACGACGCTGCCTTGTCGAACGCGACGTGGATCGTCTCGGGCACGACCAGGTTGGGCTTCGTCAGCTTCTTGTTCTTGCTGCGCGCGCGATCGCGCGCGGTCTTGACGCTCATGAGCACCGACTCGGTGCCGCCGCTCGTCATCGTGCCGACGGTCTCGGGCCCGCCGTGCAGCATCGAGCACGTCATGCGCACGACCTCGGCCTCCATGCGCCGCAGGCTCTGGAACGCCATCGGGTTCAGCGCGTTCTCGGCGAAGTAGAGGTTGTGCGCCTTCTCGAGGAACGCGTGGTGCGCATCGCCGCCGTAGTAGACGAGGCTGAAGACGCGACCGCCTTTCCAGTCGGCGTCGCGCTCGCGAAAGGACGCCATCTGCGTCAGCAGCTCTTCGTGCGGCACGCCGCGCGCGGGGATGGTCACCGTCATTGCGGGCGACCGTACGATCTCGATCTCTACTTGGCGAGGTGCAGATTCAAGAACGCGGGCTCGTCGGTGACGTCGCGGACGATGTAGGGCGCGAGCCAGAGAGGGATCTCGGGGACGCGCTCGGCCGACGGCAGCTCGACCTCGGCCAGCACCAGCTCGCGATCCGTGAACACGTCGATCTCCCAGACGAGATCGCCCTCGGAGATCGCGTAGCGGTGCTTGCGCACGCGCTTGCCGCTCGTGAGCGTCCAGAGCTTCTCGAACGTCTTCTGCGCGCACGTCTCCTCGACCTCGATGCGCGAGACGCCCGAGCCGAGCTTGACCGTGCGCAGATAGACCGTGCCCGAGTCGGTCACCTTGCGTCGCACGCGCTCGTGCAGCTTCTCGCCCGGGATGTAGCCCTGATCGATCGAGGCGAACGGGCGCCCGTCGAGCAGCGGCGGCGCGGCGCGCAACAAGTACTTGCGCTCGATCTCGAGCGGCAGCGAGCTCTTGGGCGGCGCGTCGAGCACGCTCGCGAGACGCTCGAGCGATCCGGTGATCGCGCCGAGCCCTTCGCCCTGCACGTACTCCGCGATGATGCTCGTCAAGAGCGCCGCCTTCTCGGCGTGCGCCTCGCGAAGGAGCGACGCGAGGCCGGGCTCTTCGCCCGCGAGCGGCTCGTCGAGCTCGCCTTCTTTCGTGGTCGCGGCGTGCGCGAGCCGGCGCGCGCGATCGAGCGCTTGCGCTTCCATCGCCTCTCCGAGGGCGGTCGTGCGCACCGCGAGATCGTTGAGCGAGCCGAGCTTCTCCTGCAGTGCTCGCAGCGCACGCGCGCTCTCGCCGGCCTCGTCGAGCTCGCCCTTCAGCGGCTCCACGAGATAGCGGATGCGCTTGCCGTGGATGCGCGCCTCGTGCGCGATGGACTCGTCCTCGATCGTGCGCACCGACATGAGCGCCGTCGCGAGCTTGCTCGTCTCGGCGCGCAGATGCCGCGCGATGCGCTCACCGAAGCGCGCGCGGGGACGATCGCCGACCAGCGAGCGCTCCTCGCGGAAGCGCCCGAGATCGGCCTGCATCTTCGGCAAGAGCTTCACGAGCTCGGGCACGAGCGTGTCGCGCAGATCTTCGTAGGCCGATTCCTTCCGCTCGGAGAGCGCGGCGGCCCACCAGCGTGCGCCCGCGCGCTCCGTCCAGTCGTGGCGCGAGAGCTGCGCCTCGATCCACGCGAGCTGCACCTCGGCATCGCGCGCATCGCCCGTCGCGCGCGCGATGGTGCGCAGGCGCTTCTTGGCGCGCCGATGCAGGCTCTCGTCGAGCTCGTCCTCGAAGAATCGGATGAGCGAGCGCATGCGTCGCAGCGCGACGCGCAGATCGTGCAGCGCCTCGGGATCGGTCCCCGCGAGCAGACGCGTCGCGGCCTCCTGCGCCTCGATCGCGAACCCGATCGCGATGCGGCGCGCGCCCTCTTCGGGGCTCGTCTCCGTCATCGGAACGGCGGGAGGCGTCAGCATGAGGGCCGTTGTACCCGAGATCGCCGATCAATGGATCGGCTCGCCGCTCCGGTCCCTTCCGTCCGCGCGCACGGCGCGCTCCCGTCCGGGCCCTCCGTGGCGAGCACTCTTGCTGGGCGATGGATCGTGACGATGCCCATCGCGTAGAGTCAGGCCATGGAAAACGCGCAGGCGGCGGAGCGTGCGATGTCGGGCTGGCTCGGGGCGCTCGGCAAGGCGGGCCTGATCGAGGGCGAGAACGAGACGGCGACCGTGCTCGCGCAGTACGTGGTGGGCGAAGACGGGATCGCGTCGCTGCGCGACTTCCTCACGAGCGCGCCGCGTGACGTGCGTGATCGCGAGCGTCGTGCGGCGATCGAGGTCTGCATCTGGATGATGCACGCCGATCGTCAGATCGATCCGGAAGAGGTCGCGCTGATCCGCGAGATCATCGGACGCAGCGGTCTGTCGGACGACGAGCAGGACGAGCTCGTCGCCGAGTCGCACGAGCCGCCGTCGCTCGATGGGATCGAAGAGCGGCTCACGCATCCCGTGCTGCGAGAGCTCTTGCTCGCGCTCGCGTGGGAGCTCGCGTCGATCGACGGAACGGTGGCGAAGGCCGAGCGCGACTTCTTCACCGGGCTGAGCAAGCGCCTCGGCGTGAGCGCGGTGCGGGCGTCGGAGATCCAGCGCGCGGTCACGCAGAGGGTGTGAGGGTCAGCGCCTCGGCTTGGGCGCGGACGGGAGCAGGAGCGCGCTGGTCACGTCGTCCCACGCGCCCTTCTCGTCGAGCACGATCGTGGTGACGCGGATGTGCATCACGACGCGCTCGACCTTCGAGGTCACGCCGGACGCGCGCTTCTTGTCGAGCCGCTCGAACACGGCCTCGGTCCCGGGCACGGGGTACGGCCGCGAGACGTGCAGCGTCTTTCCGTAGCGCCGCTGCCCACCGCCGAGCCGGCAGCCGAGGTTCGCGTGCTTGGTGTCGCGCACGCCGGTGCGCCGATCGATCACCTCGGTGCAGATCAGTTGCGCGTCACAGAGATAGATCCGGTTCAGCGTCCAGATCTCGAGCATCACGGCCGGCGTCATGTCGCCGTGCGCGACGTTGTCGTTCGGCGTGTGCGTGTCCCGATCGAAGACGACCTCGAGCGGCAACACCTCGGGCGTCTCCGGAAACGCCTCGTGAAACGTCGTCCGGATGGTGTCCTTCGTGGTCACGGTCGTCGCGTCGTCGTCGGACCAGTCGGGCATGAGGAAGGGTACCAGGAAGCGCCCCGCTCGAAGCACGCGCATGCTCTTCGCTGCAGCGCGAGGCCGGGTCGAGGAGCGAATCGGTTGTTCGCACGACACGCGCCCCGCGCGAGCCGTACACTGGCTCGCATGACCCAGGCTCCCGATGGTGCGACGTACCGAATCCTCGTGGGTGCTGCCTACGACGACACCGGGGAGAACGCGCTGCGCATGGCCGTCGACCTCGCGCGCCATCGTCCCCGCGTCGAGCTGCACGTCGCGCACGTCATCCCGGAGTCGGTGTTCGCGAGCTACACGACCAACGTCGAGGATCGCGCGCGCCTGTTCGCGACGCATCCGATGAACCTCGTCGACTTCGCCAAGCCCTTCCTCGTCGACACGCTCGGCGACGTCGCCGTGCACGTGCGCGTCGGAGACCCCGCGCCGGTGCTGCTGCAGCTCGCGCTCGACTACGACGCCGACGTGCTGGTCGTGGGCACGCACGGCCGACGCGGCCTGGAGCGCCTCGTGCTCGGCTCGGTCGCGCGCGCGCTGCTCGAAGCGGGACGCTGCCCGATCGCGATCGCGATGCCGCCGCAGTTCCAGGGCATGACCAAGACCGCGCTGTCCACGCCGGAGTGCGCCGACTGCGTCGCGGTGCGAAAGACGAGCGGCGGTCGCGAGCTCTGGTGCCCGCGCCACGCCAAGCTCCACGTCGCCACGTCGTTGAAGCGCCACGGCGATCACTGGGTGCCGATGGGCGGCCTCGACCCGGGCCTGATCGCCTGACGCGTCAGCGCTTGGCGCGACGCTTCGCCCTGCGAGGCACATCGGGCTGCATGGCGACGAACGTGAACCGACGCTGCGCGAGATGGCCGTTCCATCGGCTGGTCGTCGTCAGCGCGAGCTCGGTCGGCGTCCACGTGCCCTCGTAGTCGATGATCACCTCGTCGGGTGAGCGGCTGGGCGTGTCGAAGCGAATCGCAGTGCCCTCCAGCACGACGATGCCGCGGTCGAGCTCCTCGTCCTGCCGCCGCAGCCACTCCCACACCTGCGTGGGCGTTGCGCGCGCGATCACCGCGGCCGAGACGACGGTTCCGTCGGCCTAGAAGCGGAGATATCCGCGCGTCCCCTCGCCCGGCTCTCCGTCCGGCATCGGCTCGACGGCGTCCTCGACGTAGAGCCCATCGACCTGAAGACCCGGCGCGCTCATGCGGAGCGGATTCTACGCACGTGCCACCTCGCCGCGCGCGGGCCTATCCTCGAGACATGCAGCCACGCCTCGCGCTCGCTCTGTCTCTTCTCGTCACCGCCTGCGGCTGCCCTGCCGAGGCAACGGCGCCCGCCTCCAGCGCCGGCGGCGAGACCGCGTGCGAGACGCCCGCACGTGACGCGCTGCCCGACCTCACCTGGCTCGCAGACACGAGGGTCGTGCGCATCGAACGCGCGTGGGGCGGCCTCGGTGGTGGCCGTGTCGCGCGCTTCGAGCTCTATCGGAGCGGCGACGCCTTCGTCGGTGTCGGCAGCCTCGTCGTGGTCGAGAACGTGCCGGCCGCGCCGGGCAGTCCCTCTCCAGGACGTGCGTTCCACACGAGCGCGCTCGAGACGCGTGTGCCCGTCGAGGCGATGCAGCGTTTCCTCGCGGCGCTCGCCACCGTGACGCCGCCCTCGCCACCGACATCGTCGGTCCGCCTCACCGTGACCGACGACTATCCATCCTGGATCGTCGACGTCGAGACCGACGCGCGGATCGCGCGCTTCGCGAGCCCCGCGACGGGCGAGCGCCCCGCCCCGTGGAACGTCCTGGTCGGGGATCGGTGGACGCCGATCGATCCCGCCACTCCCGCCGCCGCGTGCGCCGCGCTCGCCGAGAGTCTGGGCGACGATGCGCTCGTGGCCGCGCTGCGGTGAGTTGCGCCGCTCGTCGCTCGATGAGAGCGTTGCGTCATGGCTCGCGTCGATCGTGCTCGGCTCTTCGTGACGGCGGTGGCGATGCTCGGCGTCGGCTGCGGCGGCGCTCCGCGTGCGGCCGCGCCCGATCACGCGAGTGAGACCGCACAGATCATCGACGGCGAGGCGCGCTGCGGTGTCGGCACGAGCGACGAAGAAGAGTCGGCGGCCGCCACGCCGTCGACCTCTCGCTGAGCGCTCGAGCGATCGGCGCTCACCACTTCACGCGGATCGCGTACGAGCTCGCGGTCCGCGCCGCGCTCAGCTCGATCACCTGCACGTGTGAGGCGAACGGCTCGGCGCCATGCGCGAGCGCACCGACCACGTGCTCGCGATGCGAGATCGAGGCGGCCATCGGACAGCCCAGCACCTCCATGCGCGCCTCCGCCGCGCCGATCTTGTACACGCCGACGGCGCCATGCCGGAAGTTGCGCGCGAAGAGCTTCGCCGCGCGCGAGAGCGGGACGAAGGGTGAGAGGCCCACGCCGCCCGCGAGGCGCGCGATCGTGCTCAGCACGACGCCGTTGATGTGCCCCGAGACCCAGCCGCCCAGCGCCAGGCGCGCCTCGTGCGACATGCCGAGCGCATCGAGCGCCGCGTAGTGCGGCATCACCACGCTCATCGGCGCCCAGTCGGCGGCGTCCAGCATCGTGATCGCGTGCCGAACGTCGGCCGTCATCGCGTCGAGGTAGCGCTCTTCGAGCGCGTGATCGCGCAGCCATCGTCGACCCGCGACGAAGTTCGTCCCGCGCATCGCGTCCATCGTGCGCGGCGCCGCGAGATCGCCCGCGGAATCGATGAGCTCGGCCGACATCGCGCGAGACTAACCGAAGGCCTCCCGCTGCCGTGGTCTCACGAGGAGCAGATCGTGAGCGACGGCGGCGTACGATGGGGACATGCCGCTCCGAGCGCAGCCTTCGTGCAAGATCATCTCGCTCGACCAGCTTAGCCCCGCGCAGCGAGACCAAGTGCGTGCCGCGGGCAAGCTCTACGACGGACGCGATCTGCCCGTCGAAGCGCGCGCGTCCGGCGAAGACGATGGCGATGCCTTCTACGACCTGAAGCACTTCGAGGTCCACGTCGACGGCGCGCACGCGTACGACGGTTGGTCCTACAACGTCGACAGCGGCACGTACTTCGTCGCGAACACCACCGAGGTCGCCGCCGAGGTGATCCAATTCGGCATCGAGCCACGACGCGGGACGGAAGCGGGCGATCGCTTCGCCGAGCTCGACGCCGAGAGCGACAAGAGCTGAGCGCGGCTCAGCGGCTCGCCAGCACCGCCTGGGCCTGCACAGCTCGGACGATCGCGTCGTGATCATCGATCGCTTCTGCGATCGGAGGTGAGTCTCGGGCGGAGCGCGGTCAGTCGGTACGGTCTCGCGCACGACCGGACAGGATTCAGCCGCGACCGCGACCTCGTCCGTGCGCGTCGGTGCCGAGGATCCAATCGACCGGCGTCCATCGTGCGCGGCGCCGCGAGATCGCCCGCGGAGTCGATGAGCTCGGCTGACATCGCGCGAACCTACCGAAGGCCTCCCGCGGCGGTGGTCTCACGCGGAGAAGATCGTGAGCACGTCGGCGTAGGATGGGCAGATGCCGCTCCAATATCAGCCGTTGCGCAAGATCATCTCGCTCGATCAGCTCACACCCGCGCAGCGAGACCAGGTGCGTGCCGCCGGCAAGCTCTACGACGGGAAAGACCTCCCGATCGAAGCGCGCGTGGCCGCCGAAGAAGATGGCGTGGCCTTCTACGGCCTGAAGCACCGCGAGATCCACGTCGACGGCTCCCACGCCTACGACGCGTGGACCTACAACGTCGACAGCGGCACGACGTTCATCGCGAATACGACCGAGGTCGTGGGCGAGCTGGTCCAGTACGCCTTCCAGCCGCAACGCACCCCGGCAGGCGATCGCTTCGCGGCGCTACAGGCCGAATCGAAGTAGCGATCGTCACGCTCCCAACGCCGCAGCGCCGGCTCAGCGGCTCGCCAGCACGAACAGGGCGCGCTTGGCGTCTTCGCGAACCGCTTCGGACACGGTCGCGAAAGAGAGCAGTGCCTGTGCAGCCTGTTCGACGACCCATGCCTCCGAGTCGTCGAGAAGGGCGTGCAGCTTCTCGACGACGATCGGAACGTCGAGCGCTGGCCTTCGCGATGTTCGCGCTGAGCGAGAGCCTCGAGCCGATCCAGATGTCCACGGAGTGGAAGGACGAGATTCACCGTCGCATCGAAGCCATCGAGCGCGGCAAGTCCAAGCTGGTCTCGTGGAGCGAGGTCCGGTCGCGCCTCGGCGCGAAGCCTTCCGAGCGATGACGCTCGCGTTCGACGCGAACGCCGAGCACGGGGTCGCCCTTGCCTATGAGCTCCACGAGCGTGCGCCGAGCTACTGGCGCGAGCGCCTCCGCTGAGCACGGACGCTGGCTCCGCGCGCCTGTGAGCTTTCTCCGATTTTCTTCTCCGAGACCCCGCAACGCCGTTTTGGAGCGACCGAGACCCATCACGTGCCTGGGAAATCCAACTTCCCCCAGGTGAAAGGAGTCAGTGATGGGTCACGTAGTGAGTCGGACCGCAGCGGCCGACGACATCCTCAAGGATGCGAACACCGCGCACGAACAGGGCATCGCACGTGGAGGCAAGACGGGTGAAATCGTCGAGCACCGCCTCGCGCCGACGCTGGGCTTGCTCGACACCGTCGAGAACGAGCGCAAGCCGCTCGAGGAACAGCTGGTCACGCTCCGCGCGACCCGCGACGCCTCGGCCGCTCGAGCCGAAGCGCTCGTCGGCGAGTGCTTCGACGTGGTGTGGAACCGCGTGGGCCGTCCGCGCGTCGACTCGCGCCTCGATCTCATGTTCCCGGGCGGCGTGGGCGCGTACACGGACGGATCGGTCGAGACCTTGCCCGATCGCATGGGCGTGCTGATCGACCTGCTCGGTCGCAACCTCCATCCGCAGCTCACGTCGGACCTGACGACCGAGTGGGCCACCAAGCTCGCTCCCGCCCGGGCCGAGCTAGCCGCGGCCAACACCGCGATCGTGGCCCCGCTCGTGCGGAACAACGTGCTCGACCGCGTGTACTACTCGCTCGTCCGTACGGTGCAGGCCGGCCTCGTGGCCACCAAGCGCGACCTCAAGTCCGAGGGCTTCAGCGAGGCCCAGATCCACGAGATCATCCCGGACCGGAAGTCGGCCTCGACGAAGCCGGCCGCCGAGGACCCGAAGACGGACGCACAGGCTGCGAAGCCCGCCGCCGAGGCGCCGAAGACGGATCCCTTGGCGACCCCGACGCCGACCAACGGCGCGGGAGCGCCGAAACCGGCACTCACGACGACGTGAATTCGGTGGGTGCGTCCGAGGGCCACTGAAAACGAGCGCATGAACGACGAAGAGACCGCCCAGCGAGGAGACTTGCTGGGCGGTTCCTTCGTTTCGAGGCGCGGGGGCGCGGGTGCGGGCGGGGTGAGCGTGCGGAGGGAGAGGTCGCGGGTGAGGGTGCGGGTGGCGTGAGCGCGCGAAGGGAGTGCGGGAAACGGCGATGGGGTCGACGTGAACGGCGAGGACGAGAGGTCGGTGGCGGGAGATCGGGCTTCGGGAGGGCGAGATCGGGGCGAGGGATCGATAGTTCCGTCGGGGTGAGCGGGGGAACCTGGGGTGGGTCGGCGCGATGCGGTCGCCGAGATGAGGGTCCGCCGGAATCGGAGGTCGAATTTCGGTCGGCCGAGGTCGGAGCGCTGGCGATTCGACGCGCGTAGAGCGTCTCTCCAGCAGCGAGCAGATCCCGTTCCCCGGGAACGGGTGATCCAGGCTGGTCTCGAGCGCTAGTGTCCCCGCTTGCAGCTCGGGGGGTTGCTTGGTCCGCCGACATCCGGTGTATAGTTCGTCACATGGCAACCGCACCGAACACGCGCCGCGAGGAAGTGTTGGAGCAGCGTCGAAAAGTCGACTTCGACACGTACGATGTAACGGTCGACGAATTGATCCGGCGTGTGGGTGGCGCTCGAATAGATATCGCTCCCG
>CAYSCF010000127.1:0-18005 GCA_964429305.1 uncultured Sandaracinaceae bacterium
GCTCGTGGTGAAGATCGCGGAGCGATACTGCGTGCCGACATCGTTGCCCTGACGCATTCCCTGCGTCGGATCGTGCCCCTCGAAGAACGCAGTGAGCAGCGTCGCGTAGCTCGTGCGCGCTGGATCGAAGATCACGCGAACCGTCTCGGTGTGGCCCGTCTGGCCGCTCGAGACCTCTTCGTAGGTCGGGTTCGGCGTGTAGCCGCCCGCATAGCCCACGGCGGTCGACACCACGCCCGGGAGCTCCCAGAACCGCTTCTCCGAGCCCCAGAAGCAGCCCATCGCGAAGTACGCCGTCTCGCTGCCGGCAGGGAACGGGCCCATCAACGGCGTGCCGAACACGAAGTGCGTGTCCGCCGTCGGGATCGGCGTGCTGCGTCCCGGCAACGCGTCGGCGCGCGAGACCATCGCGCTCCCGTGGCCGCCCTGCGCACGGACGCCGCACGCCACGGCGATCAGGGCGGCTGCGCAGAGCGCGGTCAAGAGCAGCCCGAAGAGCTTGCTGTCACGCGCACGCAGTGCCCGGGCCTCGTTCTCGAGCGTCTCGTCGTTCATCGCACGATCATTCGCCCGGATCGTGTCTGGCGTTACCGCTCGTTCGGAGGGGCCTCAAGGCGCGGTTTCGTCGTCGTAGACGAAGGCCGTCACGCTCTCGAAGAGCAGCGTGGAGCTGATCTGCGTGCAGTGATTCGTCATCGGATCGAGCGCGAGATCGGCGTGGCCCGTCAGCAACGCGCCGACCGCGGCCATCAGCTCCGGGCGGATGTTCAGGCCCATCGCGATCTGCGTCATCTCCTGGATCGAGACGCCGCCGCCGAGCTTGCCGGTCCACGTCCCGTCCTCGTGCATCTGGATGTGCATGAAGCCGGACTGGATGTGCAGCGTGAAGCGCGCGTCGAGAATCGCAATCGGGACGACGAGCGGCGCCGGGCCGATGTCGACGGTTCCGTTGACGAGGTGTGCGCCCATGATCAGCGACTGCTCTCCACCCGGTACTGCGTCGAACGTCTGGCCGACCTCGACGAGCCCGTCGGTGCCGAGCGACGGCGTGCCCACGAGAGGTCGCGTGCGCACCGTGACGCACGCATCGTTCATCGGATCGTCGACGCCGAGGAGCTCGATCGCGAGCATGAGCTGGCCGTCGTTGATGGCCGTCTGCAGGATCGAGTCGAGCGTGACGCCGCCCGCTTGGGTCTCGATGATCGGGACGAGCGTCGCGATCTCGTTGTCGATGCCGGGCTGCCCCTCGGGAGACGTGAAGTCGATGTGGCGGCATCCGATCGCGTCGCCCGAGACGGTCACGTGCGAGTCGATGTCGAAGCCCTCGCTCACGCCCGTCGGATCCTCGCGCGAGAAGCGCAGGCTGCGCACGAGCGAGCTCATCACGGGGGCCGATTCGCACGGCGCTCCGGGCGGGCCGGGCTGGCAGCTCGTGAGCAGCACGAGCGCGAGGAGCACGCGCCTCATCCCGTGGTGTCCTGGATCTCGTTCAGCATCACGTTCGTGTTGGCCTCGCCGAGGCCGTACTGCTCGCTCGTCACGCCCACGGCGTTCATCAGCGTGAGCGGCACCTTGCTCGCGTTCTCCGCGCTGTCCGAGTGGTAGTGGATGCCCGAGCGGAGCGCGCCGCACGCGCTACCGGCGATCAGCATCGGATAGTCCTCGAGCGAGTGCGTGCGGCCGTACGACACGTCCGTGGTGCCGAGGATCGCGCAGCGATCGAGCAGGCGCGCGGGGCCTTCTTGGATCGAGCCGAGCTTCTGCACGAGGTACGCGAACTCGCCGATGATGAACGTGACGATGCGCTCGACCTGCGGCTGCGGGTCCGCTTCGTTGTGCGTGAGCTCGTGGTGACCGGCCGGCGCATCGAGGAACAGCGTGTTGTTCACCGGCTGCGTGAACATCTCGAAGAAGGTCCGGGTCTGATCGCACGCGAGCGCGATCGCGAGCATGTCCACCATCACGCGATGGATGGCCTGCATCTGCGGGCGACCGTCGATGTCCGGGTAGTCCATCATCGGCATGCCGGGCGCGGCCGTGCACGCAGGAGCGACGGGTGCCATCGCGAGCCGCTCCAGCTGACCCTCGAGCGCGCGGATGCCGTCGAAGTGCTGCTCGAGGCGCGCGCGATCGGCGGCGCCCACGCGCGTCTCCAGACGTCGCGTCTGATCGCCGATCGCGTCGAGCACGCTGTGACGCAGCGCGATCTGCGGCGGTGGCGCGCTGTGATCGCCGGGCAAGCGGAACTCGGGGCCGAAGATGTTCGAGTAGAACGAGAAGGGGTCGCACTCGGGCGGGTTCACCTGATGCGGGCCGGTCATCGACCAGCTCGACGTGGAGCGCTCGACGCCGAGCTCGAGCGAGTGGAAGCGTCGATCGCCGTCGTTCGCGGCCATGCCGTCGGCGATCACTTGATCGAGGCTCGGCCCGACGAACGTGTCGTCGACGAGATCGGCACCGGAGAAGAGGCCGGCGGGGCCCGAGCCGTGCGGAGACGTGTTCGAGGTGCGCACGCGCATGCCGCTCACGACCGTCACGTCGGACTGCACGGGTGCGAGGCCCGAGAGCATCGGAGGCAGGTCGTAGCCGCTGCCGGTCTGCGTGGGGTTCCAGAGCGCGGGGATCATCCCGTTGCCCCAGTAGAAGACGCCGAAGACGGTGGGCATGCCGCTGCTGCACTCGGCGTACGCGGTGCCGTGGTCGTTCAGGAAGAGCTCGAGCGCGGGAAGGCCGACGGCCACCGCGGTACCGCCGAGCATTCCTCGCAGGAGCGTCCTGCGGCCGATCTTGTTTCGTCGGGGGAGCCAGCTGGCCATGCGCGAGTCCTAAGGTGCTGTGGCGGGTTGGGGGACGGCGCGTCGGAATCCATCGCTGACGACGACGGATTCCATCAGGTGTCGCAGGGAGTAGCCGTGCGACGAGAACTCGAGCCAGATCGCATCGAGCGTCCCGTCCTCGCCCGCGGTCTCCATGTGCCCAGTCGCGACGCGGTACGCCTGACGAACGATGCAGTTGGCGAAGCGCGAGTCGTCGTGGATGAGCTGCGAGAGCTCGAGCGCGTCGCGGAAGGGGACGCCGTCGAGGTTGCCGCTCGCGTCGATCGCGACGCCGTTCTCCTGGTCCCGATAGCTACCGAGCGCGTCGAACGCCTCGAGACCGAGGCCGATGTTGTCCATGCGACGGTGACACGACGCGCAGTAGGCGACGGTCTGATGGGCGAGCAGACGCGAGCGCAGCGTCGGCGCATCCGCGCTCGGCTCGGGGATGGCCGTGTTCACGCCGACGGGCGGGGGCGGCACCGGCTGACAGAGCAATCGCTCGCGGATGAACTTGCCGCGCAGCGTGGGCGAGGTCGCGACCGGGTGCGCGTAGAGCGCGAGGAACGAGATCTGGCCGAGCAGTCCCGCGCGCGGCGAGCCTTCCTCGAACGTCACCATGTCCCAGTCGGTACGCGGTGCGCGCACGAGATAGATCGAAGCGAGCTTGCGGTCGACGAACGTGTTCCGCGTCGTCATCAGATCGCGCGCGTCGAGATCGGCGGCGAAGAGATGCGCGATGCCGCGCAGCGTCTCCTCGCGCGCGGCCGGGCCGACGTCGGGCGAGATCTGCGTGTAGACGGTCGTGTCCTTGCTCAGATCGTCGAGGCCCGAGAGGCCGAACCACTCGTACGCGATCTCGCGCACGCCGTCCTCGGCGCGGGGATCGGCGAGCATGCGCTGCGCCTGCGCGCGCACGCCGTCGGCGGTGTCGAGCTCGCCCGAGGCGGCCGCGTCGAGCAGCGCCTGATCGGGCGACGAGTTCCAGAGGAAGAACGAGAGACGGCTCGCCATCTCGTAGCCGCCGTAGACGAGCTCGCCGTCGCTTTCCGGATCGGGCGCGCCGAGCTCCTCGCGAAACAGGAAGCGCGGGCTCTGCAGCAGGTACGCGATGCCGTACTCGAGCCCTTGGTAGAAGTCGCCGAGCGCGGCGCCGGCCGTCGTCGACAGCGTGGTCGCGGCCTGCAGATCGTCGGCGTCGATCGGATGCCGGAAGAGCCGAAGCCCGAGTGGCTCGAGCGCTTGCTCCGCGCACGCTGCGTCGGTCGCCGAGGCGGGCGCGCAGGGCACGATGTTCGCGCGATGCGTCGCATCGAGCGCCTGAGCGGCGATGCTGTAGGCGGCGGTCTCGTACTGCGTCACGCCGCGCCGCGAGATCGTGACCGAGCTCGCGTCGATCGACAGGTAGCCCGACGACTCGACGTCGGGCTCGAGGCGGCTCCGCGGGGGGACGATCACGTCGTCGCCGAACGTGTCGTGGATGGCGCTCGTGTACTGCGCGACGCTGAGCCGACGGAGCGCCGAGGGCGCAGGCGACAACGCGCCGTGCACCGGGACGTTCGTGCTCTCGAGGTGCGTGGTGCCGCGACACGACGCGAGCACGAGCGCCACCGAGATCAGGATGCGTGCTGACAAGAGTGCTCGCCGCCGAGGGCCCGGACGGGAGCGGGCGTCGAGCCCACGGACGGGAGGGGCCGGAGGGGCGAGCCGTTCCATTCTGCGTCTCATGCGTTGCCCGTCACGGGTTGCCCGGATGGAAGGTCGCGCGTGCGTCGACGACGTGCGTGCCATCGACGATCGAGGTCGCGAGCGCATCGGTGTCGCCCAGCAGGTGGATGCGCGCGAAGCTCAGGATGTACGCGTTCGCCATGTGCGTGACGTCGCCGTCGGGGGCGCCCGTCGCGCAGAGCCCGATGACGGCGAAGCTGTTGTGACAGGCGCCTTCGATCGACACCCAGCGGAAGTCGACGGGCGGCGAGACGTGGGCCAGCTCGGCCGCGCCGTCGACGCTGTCCATGGTGCCCGTGAGCAGCATCAGCGGTACGTGCACGCTCTCGTGGCCGTGCGCGCCGAAGAAGTCCTGATCGACCCGGCCGGCGATCGGCACCGCAGCCACGACGCGCGGGTCGGCGACGCCGGCGCGGAACACGTCGAGCTCGGCATTCGTGTACACGCCCGTCGGCATGAAGGTGCTCATGATCGTCGGCACGTCGAACGTCGCGCCGGTGATCGACCACACCGTGTGCACGCCGAAGCTGTGGCCCGTCATGAAGACGCGGTCCGTGTGCACGAGGCCGTGGAGCGGATCGCTCGCGCCGAGATCACGGACGAGATCGATCGCGGTCGAGATGTCCGTCCCGCGCTCGTAGTAGTGCGCGATCGGGCGCGGATCGTCGTACGCGCCGAGCAGCGAGCCCGTGTGCTCGGGCGCGGCCACGACCCATCCGTGCGAGACGAAGTTGTCGAGGATCGGCCAGCTCGATCCGCCGAAGGCCTGCCAGCCGTGCGAGTGCACCTCGAGCGGGAACTGGTGATCGGGCCACGGCGAATCGGCGAGCGGCGCATTCGTGTACGCAGCGGGGTCCACGTAGATGTTCCCGTAGCGCGGATGCGTGCCGGTCCCTGCGAGCGTCGGATACCAGAGGTGCAGCACGCTGTGGCGCATCTCGGTCTGTCCGGGCGGAAGGTAGTCGAACGGAAAGTTGCGATAGCCGCCGTGGAAGGGCCCCGGCTGATCGACGGGCCAGCTGAGCGGATCGCCGGAGGGGTAGGGGATCGTCGCGTCGGGCATCTCGGCGAACGCGTCGTGGCCGGCGTCGATCGCGGGCGCGTCATCCATCGCCGCGTCCACCGGATCGGCCGACGGAGTGCAGGCCAAGAGACCGAGCGCGAAGAGCGAACGACGTAAGCCGAGCACAGCCCGGCAATTGCACGCGCAACCAATCGGGATGTCAACGACGACAAAACGAAAAGGCCCACCGAAGTGGGCCTTTCGTCACGCGTCGTGTGCGTCTGGGTGCGCTACGGGCCGCCCATTCCTTGGGCCTGGAGCTGCGCCTGGATCTGGCGCATCAGGTCGGGCGGGATCTCGCCGCCACCACCGGGCATCGCCGGCGGAGCGTCTTCGTCGGACGGCGCGGCCGCCGCAGCCTGCTCGAACGCCGAAGCGTTCGGGCTGATCTTCTCCATGAGGAAACGCGAGACCACGAAGACCGTCGGATCGTCGTCGCGCATCGCGTAGAAGTTGCCGCTGCTCGCCTCGGTGCCGACGCGGATCGTGTGCCGCTCGACCGAATCGCCGGTGCCGCTCGTGAGCGTGACGTGCGCCGACGAATCGGTGATGCCGGCTGCCGCGCGGTCGATGCCCGCCGCCGCGAAATCCGACGCGCGCATGTGCGCGAGGCTCGAGATGATCGAGGTGACGCGCGAGGGCGCGAAGCTCGGGAGCGTGGTGACCGGCGCGGCCGCCACAGGCGCGACGCCCGCATCGGTCTCGGCGGCCGGAACGAAGCTGACCGCCGTCGGCGCCCAGTCGCCCAGGTGCGTGGCGGGCGGTGCCTCCTCGCCTTCTGGCGGAAGCGTGGGCTCGGCCGCGACTTCGGGCCGCGCGAACGCGAAGTTGCCGTTCGGTCCCGACCACTCCGCCACCCGCACCTGATCGGCTTCGAGGTCGAGCATCGAGCGGTTGCGCCAGTCCTTGAGATCGCGCGCGAACGCGAAGCGGATCGAGCCGCGCACCGTCACGACCGTGTCCTGGCCCGCGACGCGGACCATCGTGTTGCCGCCGCGGAAGGCGCCGATGATCAGATCCGCGAGGATCGTATCTCCGGCGCCGTGCACGACGACGTGGACGCCATGGGCGTCGTCGACCTCGAGATCGGCGTGGTGCTCGGAGTGCGTCGCCGCGGTGCCCGAGACCTCGAGCTCGTCGAGCTTGTCGAGCGCCGTGTCGAGCGCGCTCGGATCGGCCGGCGCCTCGATCGGCGACGTCACGCTCCAGTTGCCGTCGTGGAGCTCGAGCCGCACGTGCTCGGGCTCACCCTCACCGCTCGGAGCGGGGCGGGTGATGTCGAGCGCGGTCACCGCATCTTCGTCGATGTCGGGAAGCGTCGGCCGCGCGGTGACGCCGCTCTCGGTGTCGCCCGTTCCGGAGCGATACAGGTAGACGGCGAGGCCACCCAGCGCGAGGAGCGCCACCGCCGCGATGAGAAGTCGATTCTGCTGCCAGTCCATGAGAATTTTTCCTCGATCGAACGCCCCGGTCAGACCCGGAGCGTTGCTTTCTTGTTGGCCCGCATGCGCCAGCGGATCACGCCGAAGAGCGCGAACGCGAGCGGCATGAAGCCCTGGTTGAACCAGCGATACATGCTCTTGTGCGACTCCCACGCATCGAGCGCTTCGCGACGACGCGCGACCGCCGCCTGCATGCCCGCCTCGTCGCCTTCTTGGGCGTGCTCGAGCGCTTCATCCGTCGCGCTCTGGACCGACTGCGGCACTTCGAGCGCCGGCTCTTCGACCGACTTCGCGCGGATCGCGATGAGGTCGTCGTCCTGCGCGAGCCAGTCGACCGAGTTGAGCGCGAAGGCCATCGCGCCCGCGAGATCGGCGTCCGACATCTGTCCCTCTTGCGGAAGGAACTCGTCGCGGAGCACCGTGGAGGTGCCGACCACGAGCACGTGCGCCTCGGCTGCGGAGTGCGTGCCCTCTTGGAACGCGCTCGGGAGCTCGCCCTCGAGCGCGACCGCGAGCGAGAACGGGCCGCCTTCGCCCGTCATCTCCCACTCGTCGGGCTGACGAATGCGGAGCGAGACGGTCGAGCCCGTGAGCAGCCAGCTCGGGTCCCGCTCCGAGCTGCGCATGAGCGTGGTGCCATGCAGGTTGCGGAAGACGTCCGTCGTCTCGATCGCCGAAGCGAAGAAGAGCGGCGTCGACTCGAGCCGGAAGAGCACGGGGTGCTCGCGCTCCGCGTCCGTGAACGTGACGATGGGCGCGGGCGGATAGGCGACCGGAATCTGGATCCCATAGGGGCCGCGCATCGGCACGCGACCGCAGTGCGAGTCGGCGACGATGTTCTCGCCCAGCGTGATGCCCCAGTGCGTGAGCAGATCGTTGATGTTCGAGTGCGTCGCTTCCGCCGAGAGGTCCGGGCCGCCCTGCAGGTCGACCGACATCGAGCCGCCGAAGACGCCGAGCCCGCGGCCACGCATCACGAAATCGTCGATGTTGTGCAGCTCCGTCTCGGGGATCGGCGTGTGCGGATCGATGACGAAGAGCGCGCGCAGGTTCTCGTCGATCTCCGTGGCCGCGTTGACCTCGGTGATGTGATAGGTCGGCAGCATCCGCTGCCACGTCGAGAGGCCCTTCGTGAGCTGCGGGCCTTCGTGGCCGCTCAGCACGCCGATGTTGAGCTCGTCGCCCGTGAGCTGCTTGATCGCCATCGTGATGCCGTATTCGAGGCCCTCGGTGTCGGGCTGGATCACCGGGATCGCCTGGTGGTTGCCGAGGTACTCGAACACGATGCCGCGGTAGCCCTCGACCACGCTGACGGCGTCGTTCTCGATGTGCTGGTGCTGGACCATCTGCACGCCGGCCTGGTTCGCAGCCTCGCGCTCCTCGTCCGTGTCGGGCGAGACGAAGCGAACGACCACCTGGCCGTGCGACGCCGCCTGGTACTCCGCGAGGATGTCGCGGACGTAGCGCTCGGTCGCGTTGAACGGCGCCGGCAGCCCCGACGTGAAGTACGCGGTGATGGTGAGCTGCTCGTCGAGACCGTGCGGGTTGTCGTCCGTGCGCGGGCTGACCGCGCGGATCGAGCCGGCCGAGAGCGAGTACGCACGGTTGCTCGTCGCATCGATGCGGAACGAGGCGAAGAAGCCGATCACGTTCAGCGCGATGAGCACACCCGCGATGATCGCGAGGAAGCCGAGCGACTCGGCGCGCTGACGAGCGGCCGCGCTGCCCGAGTTGTTGGGACGGCTCGGCGCGCTCGCCGGGCGGCGCGCGGAGGACTTGTTCTTGTCGTTGTTGGCCATGGCCTCAGCTCCAGCGACGGCTCTCGAGCGCGCGGAACGCGAGCATGAGCGCAAGGGTTGCAACGGAGACGAAGTACACGACGTCGCGCGACGCGATGACGCCGCGGGTCAGGCCTTCGAGGTGATGATCGAACGAGATCCACTCGGCCACGCCCGTCGCCCAGGACGGCATGAACGGGAGGAACCAGCCGATGAGGAACGAGAGGCCGAAGCAGATCGTCGCGCTCACGAAGAACGCGATGAGCTGGTTCTCGGTGAAGCTCGACGCCGCGATGCCGATCGCGAGCAGCGCCGCGCCCTCGAGGAAGATCCCGAGGTAGCCCGTGAAAACCGGGCCCCAGTCGAGGTGGCCGAGCTGCGCGACCGTGATCGGGTAGCTCAGCGTCATCAGCAGGAGCACGACGAGCAGACCGAGCGCCGCGAGGTACTTGCCGAGGATCACCTCGGCCTCACGCACGGGCATCGCGAGCAGCAGCTCGAGTGTGCCGCTGCGACGCTCTTCGGCGATCAGACCCATGCTCATCGCCGGCGTGGCGAACGCGAGCAGCGGGCTGAGGAAGCTGAACATCTGCCGCACGGACGCGTGGCCCATGAGGAAGAACGGCTCCCAGAAGAGCGGTCCGAGGATGAGCAGGACCAAGCAGATCACGATGTACGCGACCGGGCTGTTGAAATAGCCGCGGAACTGTCGCGACGCGATCGTGAGTGTGTTTTGGAAGTTCATCGGCATGGGATCACTCGTCCTCGTCGTCGTCGTCGTCGTCGTCGTCGTCGTCCTCGTCGTCCGCCGCGAGCGCGCGCGCTCGGTTGGCCTGAGGATCGAGGGTGAGCTCGCGGAAGATCTCGTACATGTTCGGCCGCAGCGGCATGAGCTCCACGATGAGCAAGCCGGCGCTCGCCGCTGCCTTCGCGATCTGCTCACGCACGTCGGCGCCACCGCTGACGAGCACGTGGATGTCACCGTCGGCGCCGGCCAGCACCTGGGTCACGCCCGCGATCGCGCCGAAGATCGCCTGCGCCTTCGAGAGGCCCGCGACACCGGCGAACTCGACGGCGTAACCGCGCAGCGGCTTGAGGTTGACCAGCTGCGTCGGCGTCGCGTCGAACACCACCTTGCCGTTCGCGATGCAGATCGCGCGCGTGCAGGAGATCTCGATCTCCGAGAGGTTGTGCGTCGAGAAGATGATCGTGCGCGACTTGCCGATCTCGCGGATCAGATCGCGGATGTCCGTCATCTGGTTCGGATCGAGGCCGGACAGCGGCTCGTCGAGGATGAGGATGGGCGGCTCGTGGATGAGCGCCTGCGCGAGACCGACGCGCTGCTTGAAGCCCTTGGAGAGCGCGCGGATCTCCTTGGCGTACACGCTCTCGAGCTGCGTCTCTTCGACGACGCGCTTGATGCGCTTGTGGAGCGCTGGGCCCGACAGGCCCCGCATCTGCCCCATGAACTCGAGATACTCGGCGACGAGCATCTCCGTATAGAGAGGTGTGGACTCGGGGAGGTAGCCGATCGCGGAGCGCACTCCGATCGGATCGGACCAGATGTCGCACCCGTTCACTCGCGCCGTGCCGTCGGTCGGCGCGATGAAACAGGTGAGAATCTTCATTGTCGTCGACTTCCCGGCGCCGTTCGGCCCCAGGAATCCGACGATCTCTCCCCGCGATACGTTGAACGACGCATTGTCGAGCGCGCGTTGTGTCCCGTACCGCTTGGTCAGGCCCTGCGCCTCGATCATCACTTCACTCATGAGATCCTCGCCAAGACGTTTCGCTCTCTGTCACGTGGCCTCCACGCCCTCCCTGGATCGGGCGGCGCTTCGAACACGCGGTCGGCCAGAAACTGCCCACTTACTCGCGGGAAAGCTCACAGGCCGCGAGCGGGCGCGGACATTAGTCGGAGCGCGTAAAAAGGCAAGCTCGACGCGGACGCGCCGCCCCTGCCGAGAGAAACCGCCAAAGAGAAAAGGCCCGTGCGGATCGCACGAGCCTTTCGTCTCTCGATGAGCCAGCTGGTCGAGCTCAGTACGTGCTGCCGCTGTCGGGCGTCGCCGCAGGGCACATCGCCGCGTGCGTCACGAAGCACATGCTGGTCGCCGAGTCGCAGCACCGAATGCCACCACCAGCGACCGCGCCACATGCAGACGTGCACTGCGCCGAGCTCGTGCAGTGCGCCGAGCACGCTCCGGTGTCGCGCTGCGTCGTGACGTTCGCGTCGTGCGCAGGCGTGCCCGTGTCGTGGCCGAGGGTTCCGACGTCGTGCGTCAGCGAGTTCGCGTCGACGTGCGCGTCGGGAACGACGACGTGCCCCGCATCCATCTGTCGCACTCCCGTGTCGCTCGGATGAGAAGTGCTGCGGCCGGAGCTGCAACCCATGCTCACGAGGGTGACAAGAAGCGAAACCGAAACGACTGAAATGCTGGCAAGCTTCATGGCGGTGTGGTGAGAATAACCGGGATCCGCGAGAACGATCAATCGCGGGGCGGATCCGTGTGAGCCAGCTCAGACAACGGGAAACAACGACGGAGGGGGAGCCGAGCGTAGGGGAGGCTCCGCCTTCGAGCGCCGCGGTGCCTGAAAACGAGGGCGATCCGCGCGTTCCTGGGCCGCCCAGCGCAGCGTGGACGCTGCGTATCCCACATCTGTCTACCCGCGCATGGGTCGGCCTGGTGCTCGCGATCGGCACCGTCGTCCACCTCTCCGCGCTGCGCACGCGCTTCCTGCTCGACGACTTCCTGCACATGTCGATGCTGCGCGGGCGCTTCGTCGCGCCGCGACATCCGCTCGATCTCTACAACTTCGTCGACGACACGGATCGCAGCGCGATGATCGCGCAGGGCCTCTTGCCCTGGTGGTCGCATCCCGCGCTCACGATCAAATTCTTTCGTCCGCTCTCGAGCGCGCTCGTGTGGCTCGATCACTCGCTCTTCGGCGCGAGCCCGAGCGTGATGCACGTGCACTCGCTCTTGTGGTGGTCCGCGATGGTGATCGGCGCGTTCGCGCTCTACCGACGCTTTCTCGGCGAGCGGATCGCGCGCATCGCGGTGCTCTTGTTCGCCGTCGCGCCCTGTCACGCGATGCCGATCGCGTGGCTCGCCAATCGCGACGCGCTCATCTCGCTCGGGCTCGGGATCCCCGCGCTCTTCGTCTACACGCGCAGCCGAGAGACGCGTGCGCCGCGCGACGTGGGCCTCGCGTTCGTGCTCTTCGCGCTCGCGTTCGGAGGCGGCGAGTACACGCTCTCGTTCACCGCGTACGTCCTCGCGTTCGAGCTCGTGCGAGTCGACGACTCGATCGGGCGCCGCATCGTCGGGATGCTGCCGTTCGTGATCCCGTGCGCGGTCTACATGGCCGTTCGCACCGCGCTCCACTACGGGCCGGTCGGATCCGGCTACTACAACGATCCGTTCCGCGCGCCCAATCTCTTCGCGTTCTTCGCGCCGCGGCGCTTGGCGATCCTCGTACTGCAGGCGTTCGCCGGGCTCGACAACGAGACGATCACCTGGTCGCACCCCTGGTGGCTCGTGCTCGGCAGCGCGATCGCGTGCGTCGCGCTGCTCGGGGCCGCGCTGCGCCATCTGCTCCGCGAGAGCGATGGCTCGTTGCGGCGTACGGCGGCGTGGCTCGCCGTGGGGGCGTTGCTCGCGCTCTTCCCGGTGCTCGCCGTGGTGCCGAACCAGCGCGTGCTCGGCGCAGCGATGTTCGGCTTCGCGCCGCTCGTCGCGCTGCTCTTCGACGGCGCCTGGTTTCCCCGCGTCCTGCCGCCTCGCGCCGGTCGCGCCGAGCTCGCGCAGGCCGTCGCGCTCGGGCTCGGCTTCACTCAGCTGATCCACGGGCCGGTCACGGCGGCGCTCCTCGGCGATCACTATCGCGACTCGTCCGTCCAGTTCGCCGATCAGATGGAATCGCTGCGCGCGCAGATCCCCTCGCCCGACGAAGCCGACGCGATCGTCGTCCGCGGCACGGGCGGAGCGCTCTTCGCGCCGTTCGGCATGTTCGCGGACGGAAGACTTCCGCGGCGCTACGCCGTTCTCGCGTGGACGCAGCACGTGCTCGTGATCCGCACCGACGCGCACGGCTTCGACATGATCGCGTCGTCCGACGCGGGCGTCTTCCCGTGGGGCGAAGGCAACCTCTATCTCGACGCGGTGTGGGACCTCGAGGTCGGCGAGACGTTTCCGGGGCCCGGCTTCGTCGCGACGATCACGGACATGGTCGACGGCCGCGTCACGTCGGTGCACTTCGATCTCGAGGACGGCTGGGCCGATCGCCTCTGGCTCAACGAGACGCCGAAGGCGTACTTCCGCGCCGACCTCCCGCCCGAGGGCGTGGGGCGGCCGTACGAGTCGGACCGCTAGGTCGACGCGGGCGCTGCTTCTTCGAGATCGACTTGATCACGATCGCGTGCTTCGCGTGCGGATCGATCGGCGGCTCGGCGCGCTCGAGCGCGGCGCGCAAGAGCGCGCGGAACGGTCGGCGCGAGAGCAGCGCGAGATCGTCCACGACCACGTGGCGGATGCCCTTGCCGCTCCCGGTGAGCATCTCGGTCGGATCGGGCAGCGAGGTGCCGTGCATGAAGAACATGCTGACCCAGCGAGGATAGAGCGCGACCGAGAGCACGATGTCCGAGACACGCTCCGTCGCGGAGAACGCGATCACGAGCGCATTGTAGTTGTCGTACACGAGCCATCGCGCGCCCGGGACGAGCGTTCTCATCGCCTTCAGGATCGCCTGGGCGTGCTTGCGGATCTCGGGTGTGTACGCATCGAGGAAGCCATCGAGCTGGGACTTGGGCGTCATGTTGGACCTCTCTCAGCGTGGCATGCGCACGCGGACCTCGGCATCGTCGCGCTCGACGGAAGCGCGCGCACCGAACACCTCGAGCACGTTCTTCTCGGTCAGCACGTCGTCCGGGCTGCCGATCGCGACCACGCGGCCTTCGTGCAGCAGCGCGAGGCGATCGCAGACCGACGCCGCGAGCCCGAGATCGTGGATCGCGACGAGCGCCGCGCCGCCCGTCTCGACACGGGCGCGAACGGCGTCGAAGAGCGCCTTGGCGTGGCCGAGGTCGAGCGTGGACGTCGGCTCGTCGAGCAAGAAGAGAGGTGCGGCCTGCGCGAAGCAACGCGCGAGCAGCACACGCTTGCGCTCACCGGCACTGAGCGCATCGAACGAGCGCGTCTCCATCGTGCGGAGCCGGAGCGTGTCGAGCGAGGCGTCCACGGCTTGTCGATCGCGATCGGTCTCGCCGCCGAACGCGCCCACGTGCGCGAAGCGGCCGGTGCGAACGACGTCGCGCACGCTCAGACCGGATCCGGTGCCGGCGCGCTCGGGCAAGAGGACGGCGCGATGAGCGAGGGCGCGTCGATCGGCCGTCGCGGGATCGAGCTCGCCCAAGCGCACCTGGCCCCTCGATCGCGCGACCATGCCGAGCGCCACGCGGAGCAGCGTGCTCTTGCCGGCGCCGTTCGGGCCGAGCAGGCCGACGACCTCGCCGTCGCTCACGTCGAGCGATACGTCGTGCAACACCGATCGCTTTCCGCGCTGCACCGACACGCGATCGAGCGAGAGCAAGACGCTCACGACGCGTCCTCCTCGCGGCGACGCTCGCGACCGAGCAAGATCACGAAGAGAGGCGCGCCCACGAGCGAGGTGAGCACTCCGGGTCGCAGATCGACGTGACCGGCCGCCGCGCGCGAGATCGTGTCCGCGATCACGAGCAGCAACGCGCCGGTCATCGCGCTCAGCGGCATCGAGCGCGCGTGCAGGGGCCCCGCGATGCGTCGCGCGACGTGCGGGACGACGAGACCCACGAAGGGCAGGGCGCCCATCACCGACACGGTCGCTGCGGTGAGCAGCGACGCGAGCACGAGCACGTCGCGCCGCAGCGCCGCCACGTCGACGCCGACCGAGAGCGCGTGCTCCTCGCCGAGGGCCAGCGCATCGAGCGCGGTGGCGCGCGGCGCGAGAGCGAGCGCGGGAAAGAGGACGAGCGGCACGCAGACCGCGAGGTGCGCGAGCGTCCGGTCCTCGAGGCCGCCGAGCATCCACGACAAGAGCTGCCGGCCGAGCTCCCAGTCGGCGAGCGAGATGGCGAGCACGAGCGACGTGAGCGCGCTCGCGAGCGACGACACGGCCAGGCCCGCGAGCACCAGCGCCGACGTCGACACGATCGGGCCGCGCGCCGCGAGCCGATACACGGCGAGCGCGGTGAGCAGGGCCATCGCGAACGCCGCGGCCGGCACCGCGATCAGCAGCGCGACGCCCGAGGCGAGGCCGGCAGAGAGATAGAGCGCCGTGACCGCGCCGAACGTCGCGCCGCTCGAGACGCCGAGCACCGACGGATCCGCCAGCGGATTGCGGAACAGACCCTGGAGCGCGTGACCGGCGATACCGAGCGCGAGACCGCCGATCGCCGCGAGGAGCACGCGCGGCAAGCGGACCTCGACGACCACGACGCGCGCCCACGTCTCGCCCTGGCCGAGAACCGCCGCGAGGACTTCGCTCGGCGAGAGCGCCGCGGGCCCGACGAGGAGCGAGAGCGCGCACGCGAAGAGCAGCAAGAGAATCGAGAGGACGAGAGCCCGCGTCACGACGCCGGATCCTCTTCGTGCAGCGCACGCCAGAGCGCATCGGCCGTGGCCGCGACGTGGTGCGTCGTGGTGAGCAAGAGGCTCGGCGCGAGCGGGCGCACGCGGTGGCCGCGGACGGCGCGCAGCACGGAGAGGCGCGGATCCAGCCCGTACGAATCGCGCACCGCATCGACGACGCCTCGCGCACGCGCATCGGCGCGATAGGCGTCGACGAGCAGCACGTCGGGATCGAGCGAGAGCTCGCGCTCCAGAGAAAGAGGTACGAGCCCGCGGTCGTGGCTCCGTGCGAGCAAGAGCTCCCCGCCAGCGATCTCGGTCAGCTCGGCGAGCAGCGTTCCTTCGCCCGGCGAGAGGCCGGAGCCCGCATCGAGGAGCACGGTCGGACGCATCGGACGGTGAGCTCGCGCGCGTGTCTGCGCGAGCGAAGCGTCCATCGCGGAGAGGAGCTCTTCGCCTCGTGACCTCGCATCGAGAAGGGCGGCCACGTCGCCGATCGCGGCGCGCACATCTGCGATCGAGGTCGGCGTCCCGATGCGATGGGTCGCGATGCCGAAGCGATGAAGCGATGCGTCGAGCTCCGGGCCGGTCCACGCGGGCAGCAAGACGAGATCCGGGTGCATGGCGGCGACGGCTTCGGCGCTGACGCTCACCCGCGTCGGCACGGCGCGCGCTTGCTCCGTCACGTTGGACGCGACGTCGTCGGCGAATCGATCGAGCGCGACGATCCGCGAGGCATCCACCAGCGCGAGCGTGAGCTCGTCGGCGGGCAGTCCGAGCGCGATGATCCGCTCGGGATGGCGCGGCGCGGTCACCGCGGCGGCGGGCGCGACGTGCGGAACGAGCAGAGGAAGCCCGCACGCGAGCGCGACTGCTGCCATCCACCATGCCGCTCGGCCTCTCATCGGAGGCGCGAGGGTAGCTGGAACTTACTCGCCTCGCCGTTGTCGAAGGCTGACGGCATCCCATTGGCACCCAACGATGCTTCGCACCATGGTTCCAAGGAGCGCTGGTGAGCGGGCACGACGCAGACGAGGATGCCGAAGCGCTCGCGGGAATCGCGGCCGGCCGGCGCGCCACGCTGCGAAGCATCCTCGCCGTCGTCACGTTCGTCGTCGGGCTGGGCTGGACGTTCGAGACACGTGGCGACGTCATCACCGCGATCCTGCGCCACGAGATCGATCTCGACGGCGAGCCGATCTACGAGCCGCGGCACGAGATCCAGAGACGCGCGCTCTCGCACATCGACTTCGCGCGCTTCCACGAGCGCCTGGTTCCCGACTGGCTCGCCGAGCAGAACGAGGCCGACACGCCCGCGGGCCGGCGTCGCGCCGAGTACGCATACCGCGAGCTGCTCGAGGAGGTCGCGCCCGATCGGAACCTCGATGCGCTCTGGCGCGAGCTGCACGATCGCATCGCGGCCGATCCGATCGCGAGCGCCCATCGCATCGAGTACCTGCTCTGGGCGCACGACGCGTACATGGATCGCATCGGTCAGCCGTATCGGCTGGAGGCGAGCGCATTCATGCGCGGTACGCACGGACACATCCTCGCGCGCACGTATCGCACCGTGGCCGACGTGCAGACGCCGCGGGGCGAGCGGGTGCGCGTGCTGCGCCGCCTCGATCGCGCGCCCATCACGGAGACGTGGCTCGGTCGCACCGATCGCGAAGAAGAAGGAGCGTTCGTGGTCGCCGATCGCGTGCTGCACTTCGCCGTGAGGCACGTGTGGCCGGCGCTCAACGCCGCGCTCGACGAGCGCTTGCCCGAGCGGGAGCGAGGCCTGGCCGCAGGCGTCCGACGCGAGGTCGGAGCGGCGCTCGACGGATACCTTCTTTCCGTCCTCACCGAGACGGCCGAGGATCAGCAGGCGCTGCTCGAGGCCGCCGCCTCGATCGAGTCACGCCAGGAGTGCGGCAGCCGCTTCCGCGTGTTCGGGATCCCGTATCGCGGATTGAGCGCGCACAGCCGCTTCATGCTGCGGCGCGCGCTCGTCGCGAGCCAGGGCAGCGAGTGCCCGGACGTCACGATCGAAGAGGCGACGCAGCTGGTCGCCGCGAGCGAGCGTCTGCGCGCGCAGCAGGATCTCGAGGTCGCGCTCGAAGCGCTCGTGGCGCTCGCCTCCCGATCGGTCGCCGCGCACGAGCTGCGTCACGTGGCCGATGGCCCGTCGGCCGATCTCGCGTGCCCCGGATGCGACGCGCGTGCGACTCCGCTCGCGCGCGCCGAGCTCTCCGGATATCTCGCCGCGTTCGCGACGCCCGGCCTCGGCTATCTCGCTGCGCTCGGTGCGTGCTCGGCGCCGGTTCCGCGCGATCCGTCGCGCTGGCCGGATGCGAGCGCGATCGATCTCGCGACGCGCAGCACGATCGGCGCGTGTGATCGCCTCGCGCCCACCGATCTCTACGCGCGCGCGCGTCGCGTCGAGCGCCGCCTCTTCGGCGCGCGAACCGCCGTCGACGTACCCGGCCTGTTCCCGCGCTCGATCGAGGTCATCCGACGCGCGTCCCCGGGGCTCGCAGGTCGTTGACCGCGCACGTGCGTTCGTGATGTGTAGCGGCCGATGCCGC
>CAYSCF010000128.1:0-11188 GCA_964429305.1 uncultured Sandaracinaceae bacterium
CGCGCCCGCGCAGCTGGGCTCGATGATCTCGGCCGGAACGATCGGCTGGGACGCGTACGTCTGGCGCGAGGGCTTCGACGACTGGAAGCCGGCGCAGGACATCGAAGAGCTCATGCAGTCGATCATGAACCCGGGCGGCGCGGCGGCGCCTGCGGCAGCGGCCGAAGATCCGTTCTCGGATCAGCCGACGATGATGGCGAGCGGCGGCGCGCCGAAGGCGGCAGCGGCTCCGGCGAAGGCGGCCAAGCGCGACGCGGGCGCGGATCTCTTCGCGCAGAGCGAAGCGAGCCCGTTCGGCGGCGGTGGTGACGACGACGACGTGGTCGCGTCGGCGCCGAGCCCGCGCGTCGGCGCGAACCAGGCGATGACCGGAGCGCGCAACGAGAACAGCGTGCTCTTCTCGCTCTCGAATCTGCAGGCGCTCGCGACCGGCTCGCCCGGTGGCGGAGCGTCGCCTTCGCCGAGCAAGGCGTCGGGCCCCGCGCCGAAGGCCGGCATGGCGGCGGGTGAAGGCTCGGGCCTCATCGACATCCGTGCGCTCGCGAGCGCGACCGGTCTCACCGGTGGTGGCGGTCTCTCCTCGGGCCCGTCGATGGGCAGTGCGCCGCCCAAGCTCGACGAGCTCATCAGCATCGGCGCGCCCACGGGCGGTCTCGGCGCGCTCGGAGCGCCCGTCATCATCGCCGAGAAGCCGGAGCCCAAGGGTGGCGGGGGCAGCGGCTTGATCGTCGCGGCGGCGATCATCGCGGTGGCAGTGCTCGGCGGCGCGGGCGTCTTCGCGTACGTGTCGCTCAACCAGCCGGATCCGGCGGCGACGGCGGCGACGACGGCAGCGATCGCACCGACGGCTCCTCCGCCCGCATCGGCCGCGGCACCTCCGCCTCCGACGACGGTCGTGGCCGCGGTGGATCCGACGGCGGCGGGCGGCGCGGCGGCTCCTCCGGCGAGCGCGGCGGGAACGGCACCGGCCGCGCCGACCGGCGGCGGCGGAGGAGGTGGCGGTCACCGTCGCACGGGTGGCGGTGGCGGCGGCGGTGGTGCGAGCGGCTCGACGACGACCGCGGCCGCGAGCCCGACGCCGGCTCCGTCCGGTGGCGGCGCACGCAGCAGTGGTGGCGGCGGCGGTGGTGGTGATCGCTCGATCGACGCGCTGCTCGAGGGCGCGCTCGGTGGTGGCGCCGCGCGCCCGGCGCCGCGTGGTGGTGGGGCAGCGGCGGCTCCGGCGGCGGACTCCTCGCTCCCGGCCACGCCGGATCGCGGCGCGGTCGTCACGGCGATGAACGGCGTCAACTCGGCGGTCACGGCGTGCGGTGGCGGTGAGCACGGCGTCGCGACGGTCGCGATCGCAGTCGCCGGCGCGACGGGTCGCATCTCGAGCGCGACGGTCACGGGTCAGTTCGCGGGCACACCGGTCGGCTCGTGCGTGGCGCGCGCGGTTCGCGGCGCGACCTTCCCGCACTTCCGCAACCCGAGCTTCACGTTCAACTATCCCTTCCGCCTCTGAAAGAGACCGGATCGCGTGACGAGAAGAGGGCGCCTCTCGGGGCGCCCTTTTCGTTTCCGTCGATCTACTTGCGGCGCCGGCGCCAGATCACGAGACCACCGACGACGAGAGCGACGCCACCGATCGGCAACGCGATACGAAGCGGGTCCACGTCGTTGCGGCTCGGATAGCGAACGTGCGCCGTGAGAACGTCGGGCGCATCGCCTTGGTTCGTGAAGCCGAAGTCGTTCTCCGTGCCGGGCGGCTCTTCGCCGGGGCCGCACGTGACGAGCTCGGCGCCGTCGTGCGCGCGGAAGGCGACGTCGGTGCGATCGAACACCTCACGCCGCATGTGATCGCGGAAACGGATGACGTGATCGCGATGCGTGACCGGCAAGTGCGCGGTGATCTCGACCGTGAGCGCCGTCGGCGCGACCGGCCCGAGCGGCTCCATGTAGCCCTCGACCCAGCTCACCTCGACCGGCGCGCCGTCGATCTCGACGGGTAAGTCCGTGCGCAATCCATCGCCCCACTGCGCGAGGTACGCATCCCCCTCGGCCTGCGACACGTCGTGATCGCCGTTCGCATCGGCCGCTCCGAGCACGCGCGCGCCCTCGCTCGGTCCGAGCGTGAGCGAGACGACGAGGCGCGTGTCGGTCTCGGTCGCGTCCAGCTTCAAGTAGCGCTCGGCGCGCAAGATCACGTGGCCGAGGTGCGCCTCGGCCGTCATCGCGACGAGACCGGACGCCAGCGCGCCCAGCACGAGCCAGGCGCGCGCGCGACGCATCAGCCGTTGCTGGCCAACGTCTCGAGGAACCGAACGCCCGTCGCGACGCCGAAGCCGGTGCCGCCCTTCGGGCTCACGCCGTGCGCGCGCTCGCCGAACGCGGGGCCCGCGATGTCGAGGTGCATCCACTTCGTCTTGCCGACGAACTCGCGCAGGAAGAGCGCCGCCGTGATCGATCCGCCGTAGCGATCACCCATGTGCTTCATGTCGGCGATGTCGCTCTTGAGCATCTCGCGGAGCTCCTCGTCGAGCGGCAGCCGCCAGAACGACTCGCCCTGCTCCGCCGCTGCCTTCGCGTACGCGGCCGCGAGTGTGTCGTCGTTGGCGAACAAGCCAGCGGTCCACGGGCCGAGCGCGACGATGCACGCGCCCGTGAGCGTCGCGTGATCGATCATGTAGTCGGGCTTGATCGTCTTGGCCGCGTACGAGAGCACGTCTGCCAACACGAGACGCCCTTCAGCGTCCGTGTTGATGATCTCGACCGTCTTGCCATCGAGGCTCTTGAACACGTCGCCCGGCCGATAGGCCGCCGAGCCGGTCATGTTCTCCGTCGCGCCGAACAGGCCGTGCACTTCGATCGGGAGCTTCAGCCGCGCGGCCGCGAGGATGA
Organism: uncultured Sandaracinaceae bacterium; assembly: GCA_964429305.1. Classification (GTDB taxonomy): domain Bacteria; phylum Myxococcota_A; class Polyangia; order Polyangiales; family Sandaracinaceae; genus JBBSAT01. The sequence goes on from CAYSCF010000128.1 coordinate 2,881, forward strand.
TGCCGATCGTCGTCGCCGCGCCCGCCATGTCGCACTTCATGTCGAGCATCGCACCGGCGGGCTTGATGCAGAGGCCACCCGAGTCGAACGTCAGGCCCTTGCCGACGAAGACGATCTTCTTCGTCTTGTTGGTCGTCTCCGGGACGTAGCTCATGTGGACCATGCGCGGCTCTTCGGCGCTGCCGCGGTTCACGGCGAGGAAGAGCTCGGCGCCGAGCTCGGAGAGCCCGGCCTTGTCCCACTCCTTGTAGGTGATGCCGTGCGCTTCGCACGCCTTCTTCGCTTCGTTCGCGAGCGCGACGGGCGTCAAGTCGTTCGGCGGCGCGTTCACGAGATCGCGCACGAGCATCACGCTCTCCGCGATGGCGGTGCCGGCGGCGACCGCAGCCGCTGCGGCCTTGTCCTTGCGCGACACGATCAGTCGCGCCGTCTCGATGCGGCGCTTGGGGATCCGGTCGCCAGTCAGATAGCGCGTGTAGCGGTACGCGCCGGTGAGCGCGCCTTCCGTAGCTGCCCGAAGGATCGGGTCCTCGTCCGACGGAAGCGCGATCGCGATCACGCCGTACTTCGCCGAAGCGCCCGACGCACGCGCCGCGAAGGCTCGCGCCTCTTTCTCTCCGAACGCGCCGTCGCCGAGACCGACGAGGAGCACGTTCTTCGCTCCGCCGCGCGAGAGCGCGACCTTCAGGACCTCGCCCGACTTTCCGCTGAAGTCCTCGAGCTTCGCGGCTGCGACGAGCGCGCCACCGAGGCTCTTGTCGAATGCCTTCAGCGTCTTGTCGGAACTCAGACCGCCGGCGCGCACACCCAAGGCGAGGAGATCGGCACGCACCTTGGGGAGAGCGTCGGTTGAGAGCGTGACCTTCATGTTCCTCCTGAACGAACGACTGCGAGCCTGGAAACGCCCCCCCGGAGCGGCCCGGCGGCATCCTATTCGCGTGACGGCCGCGCGACAAGCGGCGCTTCCGCCGCCACCCGCCGCCAGGCACGCCGGATTCGATCGATTCTTGCCGCGAATTCGAAGATTGGTTCCCGGATCCTCCCCTGCAGTGACGTCCGCATGCCGCGAGGCACGGAGGTCCGCATGGAAGCCCAAGCCGAAGAGAGCCACGTACGAAGCCCGCTCGTCGTCTACACCATCGTCGCGCGCGAGCGTGACGGCCGGAAGTTCTGGGTGCGCATCGGCACCGCCTTCCGCAACCGCGACGGGAGCGTGAACGCGATCCTCGATGCGGTGCCGACGAACGGCACGCTGCACATCCGCGCGTTCAAGTCGCCGAGCGATGCCGCGCGAGCGAGCGACGCGTTCCCCGCCGCGCTCGATCTGAACGAGTGAGACGCCCGCGGGCGCTCGCGCTCGCTGCGCCGATCGCGCGTGGTGCGCGGTCGGATCGATCGAAGACAGAGAAAGAGGAGAGAGTCATGACGAAGACCACGAAGAAGCTGTTTCTGGGGATGGCCGCGATGTCGATGCTGCTCGCGGCGGCGCCCGCGATGGCGCAGACGGCGCACGCACCGGCCGGTCGCGGCGCGCACGCGAGCACCGCGGCGCACGCGAGCACCGCGGCTCACGCGCCGGCCGCGCGACCGAGCACGCCGCACGCGTCGTCGAGCGACGTCGCCGATGGCGTCGTCAACATCCAGACCGCGACCGCCGAGCAGCTGCAGCTGCTTCCCGGCATCGGCCCGAGCAAGGCCGAGGCGATCGTCACGTACCGCCACGCGCATCCGTTCCAGCGTGTGGAGGACATCCTCCGCGTGCGCGGCATCGGTCGCGCGACGTTCCGCCGACTGCGATCGATGATCACCGTCAGCGGCGGCACCACCATGACCACCGACGTCCGGACGGGCCGCGCGCCCGCTCCGGCGGCGGCGGACGAGCCCGCGTCTTCGGACGACTGACTACTTCTGCGACGACGCCTGCGCCTCGATCGCTGCGAAGAGCGGCGCGAGGCGCGGGTGCTGCAGCTTGAACGACGCGCGGTTCACGACGACCACGCTCGTGACGTCGGCCACGTGCTCGAGCGGCGCGAGGCCGTTCTGTCGCAGCGTCTCGCCGCTCTCGACCAGGTCGACGATGACGTCGGCCAAGCCCGTGAGCGGCGCGAGCTCGACCGAGCCCTGCACGAACACGATCTCCACCGGGATCCCGCGTGAGGCGTAGTAGCGCTGCGCGACGTTCGGGAACTTGGTGGCGACGCGGAGCGCGCGGCTCGGTGCGGGCTTGCCAGGAAAGCCAGCGACGACGAGACGACACTTCCCGATACCGAGATCGACCGGCATGTAGAGGTCGTAGTCGCGCTCGAGCAGCACGTCGCGGCCCACGATGCCGACGTCGGCGGCGCCGTACTCGACGTAGGTCGGCACGTCGTCGGGCTTGAGCAGGAGAAATCGCAACCCGGTGGCGGGATCCACGCGGATGAGACGTCGGTCGTCCGCGAGAACGTCGTCGGTCCCGACGCCGACGGCGCGCAGGAGCGGCGCCAGCTGCTTGAGCACTCGGCCCTTCGGCACGCCGATGGTGATCCCATCGACGTCCAGCTTCGCGGTCGCGCTCATCTCAGTCGCTCGCGCCCGGGACGCGCCGCACGTCGGCGCCGAGCGCCGCGAGCTTGGCCTCGATGCGCTCGTAGCCGCGATCGATGTGATAGACGCGCAGCACTTCGGTCTCGCCGCTCGCGACGAGGCCCGCGAGCACGAGCGACGCGCTCGCACGCAGATCGGTCGCCATCACGCGCGCGCCGCTGAGCTTGGCCGGCCCCTGCACGAACGCGCTGCGCCCCCGGATGTCGATGCGCGCGCCCATGCGCTGCAGCTCGGGCACGTGCATGAAGCGGTTCTCGAAGATCGTCTCGGTGATCACGCTCGCACCCTTCGAGAGGCACGCGAGCAACATGAACTGCGCCTGCATGTCGGTCGGAAAGCCCGGATGCGGATCGGTCGTCACGTCGACCGGCTTGAACGGCAGCTTGCCGACGACGCGGATGCCGCTGGCCTCGCGCTCGACGATCACGCCTGCGGCGCGGAACTTCGCGCAGAGCGCCTGGATGTGGTCGAACGTGATGCCCTCGAGGAGCACGTCGCCGCCCGTGATGGCCGCGCCGACCATGTACGTGCCGGCCTCGATGCGGTCCGCGATGATCGCGTGATCGACCGCATGGAGCGACTCGCGGCCGTCGATCACGATCGTGTCCGTGCCCGCGCCCTCGACGCTCGCACCCATCTTGTTGAGCACCGTCGCGAGCTCTTCGATCTCGGGCTCGCGCGCGGCGTTGCCGATGCGCGTGCGCCCGCGAGCGAGCGCCGCCGCGCACATCAGGTTCTCGGTGCCGGTGACGGTCGGGATGTCGAGGTAGATGTCCGCGCCCTGCAGGCGCCCGCTCGGCACGACGACGTTCACGTAGCCGTGATCGAGCTCGATGCTCGCGCCCATCGCTTCCAGCCCCTTGAGGTGCTGATCGATCGGCCGCGCGCCGATCGCGCAGCCACCGGGGAGCGACACGCGCGCCTTGCCGTAACGCGCGACGAGCGGGCCCAGCACGAGCACGGACGCGCGCATCTGCTTGACGAGCTCGTACGGAGCATCGGGCTCGTTCACCGGACGACCGCGCACCGTCACGACGGGCGGCTTCACGTCGACCTCGAGGCCCATGTGCCGCAGCAAGAGCGCCGTGGTCTCGATGTCCTTCAGATCGGGGACGTTGCGGAAGGTGTGATCTCCGTCGGCGAGGAGCGCCGAGCAGAGGATCGGGAGCGCGGCGTTCTTCGCGCCGCTCACCGTGAGCTTGCCCAACAGAGGGCCACTAGCGCGCACCTTGATGCTGTCCACGAGCCCCTCGTTACGCCAAACGGCGTGTTACGTCCAAACAACGTCTCTCGCGGGCGCGCTTCACGCCAGCCAGAGGCCGAGCACGAAGAGCACCATTCCGACGAGGAACACACCTCCCCACCTCCGTGCTTCCCGCGAGACGATCTTGTCGTCGTCGCCGAACGCACGCGTCGCGAAGAGAACGGCGGCGGCTATCCACGGGCCGAGCCCGATCAGCGCTAACAGGCTCGGCAGCGGCGAGGGGCCCACTTCGGCCTCGAGCAGGGCCAGATGCGCGGCCTCGCGCTCCTCGACCGTTCGGCGCACCTCGATGGGCGGCGGCGGCAAGCGCGCCATCAGCGCGGCGATGTGTCGGTCGGCGTCGTGGAGCCGTTCTTCGTGGGGCACGTAGAAGCTGCGCGAGCCGAGCGTGGCCGCGCGGATCGATCGCCATGCCGAGAGCGCGAGATCGGTGTCGCCCGCCTCCTCCGCCTGCGTACCGATCTCGGCCAGCCGCGCGAGCGCTTCTTCGGGATACGGGCTGAAGGGCGCATACCAACGAGCCGCGCGTCGGTAGTGCGAGATCGCGAGCGCGGGATCGCCGTGCCCGTCTAGCGCGCGCGCTTCGGCGAGCTCGGCGCGCGCGCCACCGATGACGCGCACGGCGAGCGCGAGCAGCACCACGAGCACCACCGCCGACACGCGCGCCGCCGTCTCGCCGCGGCTCGTCATGCGAGGTCGCGCCGCTCGAACACGGCCGAGGCGATCACGAGCAGCGCGACCGCATATGCGATCGCGTACGCGAGCGATTGTCCGACGTAGACGCCCGGCGAGCCGGTCGCGCCGTCGAGCGCGTGCATGTTCGGGACGAAGAGGTGGAAGTTGGGGATCACCCACGCCAGGCCGTGGAGGAACGTGCGGACGGCCTCGGGCAGCACGCGCGAGCGCATCGTCGCCATCGAGTCGGCGGAGCGACCGAGCAGCCAGACGCCGATCGTGAACGCACCCGTCAGGAACGGCGTCGAGAACGAGCCGAAGAGCATCGCGACCGCCGCGAGCAGCACGACCTCGCCGAGCACGAGCACGAGCGCGAGGAGGATCGGCTCGACCGCGGCATCGGTCGTCGCGCAGACGCCGGTCATCGTCGCGAGCGCGACCATGCTCATCGCCGGCGCGAGGCTCGTGCGATCGGACGCGCGATAGAACGCGGCGCCGAGCACGAGCCCGAGCAGCAGCGGCGCCGAGATCAGGAGCCACGTCGCCGCGCCGGCCTGGATCGCCGTCACGTAGAGCTGCACCGCGCCCATCAGGCCGACGAACACGCCCGCCGTCAGCGTGATCCCGAGGAACTTGCCGACGAGCAGCTCGTAGCGCCGCACCGGCTTGGGCAAGATCACGTAGAGCGTCTTGCGGTCGATCTCCTTGTAGAGGAGCGAGCTGCCGAGAAACACGGCGATCACCACCGAGAAGAGCGAGATCGAGGCCAGCCCGACGTCGAGCACCACACGGCGCTGCTCTTCCACGGAGAGCTCCGCGAGAGCGAGCGTGAAGGCGAGCACCGCCACCGCGAGCCCCAGCACGCCGTAGAGCACGCGATCGCGTACGGCTTCGCGAAACGTGTTGAGAGCGATGGCGAGCGAGCGGTCCATGGCGGGCGTGGCGGATAGTAGCGATGGAAGTGTGGTTTCGGGATGTTTCCGTCGGCCGGCGCGCCGCGGGACCGGCGCGTATATTGGCCGCTACGTGCGAGCCAACGCTGCCAGTCGACCCGAGACGCGCCCCCCGACCGACGGAACCGTCTCGAGCGAGGCGCCGCGGGTACTACTGATCGAGGACGACGCGAGACTGGCGCAGCTCACCGCTCGCTATCTCGAGAGCCACGGCGCGCGCGTCGTGGTCGTCCACGACGGCCCTGCGGGTCTGCGAGAAGCGGGCGCGGCGACGTTCGACGTCGTGCTGCTCGATCTGAACCTGCCCGGGATGGACGGCATCACCGTGTGTCAGCGCCTGCGCGAGCGCAGCGACGTTCCGATCGTCATGCTCACCGCGCGCGGCGAAGAGGCCGATCGCGTGCTCGGCCTCGAGGTCGGCGCCGACGACTACGTGCCCAAGCCCTTCTCGTCGCGCGAGCTCGTGGCGCGTGTGCGCGCGCAGGCGCGACGTGCTCGTGGCAGCGTCGGTCCGCGCGCCACGTCGCTGCGGGTCGGCGCACTGCGCATCGATCCGAGCGCGCGTACGGCGCTCTTCAACGACGAAGAGCTCGCCCTGACCACTTACGAGTTCGACCTGTTGCGCGCGCTCGCCGAGCGTCCCGGTCGTGTGCTCTCGCGCGAGCAACTGCTGGAGCTGCTCCACGGCAGCGCAGACACGGCGTTCGACCGCTCGATCGACGTCCACGTGAGCCGATTGCGCGCCAAGCTCGGCGACGATCCGCGCTCGCCGCGACTGCTCAAGACGGTCCGCGGTGCGGGCTACGTGCTCGCACCGCAAGACGAGGACTGAGCGATGGCCCCGCGAGCGAGGTCGCGTCGGTTCTCGCTCGCCACGCGCATCTACGCGGCGGGCGTCGTGCTCGTGGCGGTGTGCGCGCTGGTCGGCTGGGGCATCGTGCACGTGCTCTGGATGCAGGCGGCGCCGCCGCACGAGTTCGGACGCTTCACGCGCTTCGTCGCGCAGACCATCGCGCACGATCCCGACCCGCAAGCCGCCGTCGAGCGCGCCGAGCGCATGCTCGATGCCCATGTCGCCCTCTTCGATCGAAACGGCACGCCCGTCGCGACGACGGGTCTGGCGCCGAGCGCGCCGGTGCTGGGCCTCGCGTGTGGCGAGATGCACGAGCGCGAGCACGGTGGCTACGACGTCGGCGGCGGAGACGGCCGCACGGTCGTGGTCGTCTTCCATCGTCGCCCACACAGCCATCTCCCGTTCGCGGGCGGCATCTTCGGCGCTCTGCTCGTCATCGCTCTCGGCGCATGGCTCGCCGGCCGCTGGCTGACGCGGCCTCTCGCGCGGCTCGGAGCGACGGCGCGCGCGATTGCATCGGGCGATCTCGCGAGCCGTACCGGGATCCAGTCCGGAGACGAGATCGGCGACGCGGCGGCCGCGTTCGATCGCATGGCCGAGCGCGTCGAGCACCTGCTTCGCTCGCAGCGCGAGCTGCTCGCGAGCGTGTCGCACGAGCTACGCACGCCGCTGGCGCGCATCCGCGTCGCGCTCGATCTCGCGAGCGAGGCCGCCGACGACTCGGTCCAGACCGAGCTCGCGGGTCTCGAGCTCGACATCGAGGAGCTCGAGCTGCTCGTCTCCGATCTGCTCGCGACCGCACGCCTCGACACGAACGAGAAGGCCGAGCTGCCGCTGCGTCGCGAGCCCTGCACGCTCGTCGACATCGTCGAGCGCGCGCGCCAGCGCTTCCTCGAGCGCCACCCGCGCAAGGTCGTCTCGCTGACCGCCTCCGAGAAGCGCGAGGCGGAGCTCGATCCGCGCCTCTTGCGACGCGCGCTCGAGAACGTGCTGGAGAACGCGCACAAGTACTCCGATCCCGACAGCGTCATCCGCATGGACGTCCGCCTGGAAGGCGGCCGCGCGGTCGTCGAGATCGCTGACCAGGGGATCGGGATCGCGGAAGACGATTTGGCGCACGTGTTCACGCCGTTCTTCCGCGCCGATCGCGCCGAGGTTCGGGCGAGCTCGGGCCTCGGCCTCGGCCTCGCGCTCGCACGTCGCATCGTGGACGCGCATGGCGGGACGATCGCGCTGGAGAGCGTGCTCGGTCAGGGCACCACGGTCCGCATCAGCGTCTGAGCTCGACAGGAGTGCCCGGCAGAGCCGGGCCGACGCAATTACGTCGGGTCCGCTCCGCGGACCACTCCCGTCGTCTTGGTGTAGCGAACGAGCGCATCCGCCGCGTCGTCGAACATCTTCGAGAAGCGCGGCCGGATGAGGAACATGAGCGGCCGGAACGGGATGCGTGCCTTGAACGCGACCGTCCACGTCAGTCGCGAGCGGCCCTCGCCGATCGATTCGATCACGTAATCCTCGAAGAACTCGCTCGCGATCGGCGTGGTCATGCGCTCGGCGTAGAACGCCATCCGCTTCGGCGCGTCCCACACGACGAAGTGCTCGATGACGTCGCCCGACCTCGTGTCGGCGCGGCGCACCGCATGTGGCTTGCGACGCTCGGCCTCGGGGCTGATCCACGTCACGCCGCGCATGTCGGGGAACCACTTGGGCCACTGCTGATCGTCGGCGAGCAGGGCGAAGAGCGCGTCCGCGGACCGATCGAAGTCCCGCTTCATCACGAACGAGTCGGGCGCGATGGCGAGATAGTCGGGACCGAGGACGCGCGTTTCGAACCACATGCGGCCGCAATCTACCAGTCGCCGTCCCGAACGCCGAGCGCCCGTGCGATGCGCACCCGAGCGAGGCGCCAACGGCGCTCGAGAGCATCGTGTCGCGACAGAACGCCGAGGTGGCGCTCGCTCCGTGGGGAGAGACGGA
>CAYSCF010000128.1:11288-17967 GCA_964429305.1 uncultured Sandaracinaceae bacterium
GCCGAGGCGTTCTCACTCCGCGAAGGCGCGGTGCGGATGCGGATGTCGCGCGCGGTGGAGAAGACGAAGGACGCGCTCATGGCGTCCGACGGCGTGCTCGCGGAAGAGTCGGCGCCGTCGCGTCGCGGCTTCGGTGCGCCGCCTGCGGCCGCCCGCGCACCTGCGCCCGCGCGTGCTCGTGCGATACCGAACGCACAGCCCGTGGTCGTTCGCGCGCTCCACGAGGAAGTCTCGCGCGAGCTGCGCGCGCGTCTGGCCGCGCTCGCGGCGGCGGCCTGAGTCAGTTTTTCGCGCGCGCGCGCAGCTCGGCGAGGGTCACGTTGTGCTCGCTCGTGTCGCTCGCCTTGCGGTGCTGCTCCAGCACGTGCCGCACGGCCGGGTTCGCGTCGCGCCACGGCAGCTCGGCCTCGGGGCCGCGACCGATCGCATCGAGCACGTCGCTCGTGCGCAGCTCGTCCGGATCCACCGCGAGCACGTATCGCTTTCCTTTCGGCGTGTCGATCGACGTCACGATCCCACCGCCCGCGAGCGAGTCGAGCACCATGCGGAGCATGTCGAGGCTCGCGCGCAGCTCGAGCGCGAGATCCCGCGGATCGACGGGCGACTCGCGCCCCACCAGATGCAGCGCCGCCTCGAGCCCGAGCGACGAGAGCGTGGCGAAGTCGCGACGCACCGTGCCGCTCAGCACGCGCAGCGTCGGCGATCGTTGGTGGAGCGCGACGAGCTGCGCGCCGATGAGCACGATGACCCAGCTGACCTGAACGCTCGCGAGCAGCACGGGGAAGGCGCCGAAGCCGGAGTAGATCGCGTTCCACCGCGCGAGCCCGACCTGGAAGCGCACGTGCTCGATCTGCAGCGTGTACCAAGCGAGGCCCGCCACGACCGACCCGAAGAGCGCGGAGCGGAAGCGCACCTGCGTGTCCGGCATCTCGAGATAGAGGACGAGCAACGTCAGCGTCACCGCGACCGGCGGCAGCACGAAGAGCAGAAGCTCGCGCGCCCAGCCGATCGGGATCCAGCTCGCGACGAGCGTCGCTGCGCTGCCATGCGAGAGCGACGCGCTGGTGATCGCGTACGAGAGCCCGAGCGGGGTGACCGTCGCGACGAGCAACCACGCGCGCAAGCGCTGCGCGAACGAGCGCTGCGGGCCGCGGTTCTCGAACACGTGCTGGAAGGCCTCGTCGACACCGCGCACGACGCGCCAGATCGCCAGCACCAGCACGACGGTGCCGGTGATGCCGAGCCCCGCGATGCTCGTGTCCTCGACGAGCTCCACGACGCCCATGATCGTCGAGCGCAGCAGCGCGAGCCCTTGCGAGTCGTGCGCGACGTCGGAGCCGAGCGTCTCGTCGACGAAGGGCATGATCGTTCCGTCGCGCAAGATCGTGAGCAGGCCGGCGGCCTTCGCGATGGCGAATGCGAGCGCGAGCGCGGGCACGATCGCCAGGAGCGTCGAGAACGAGAGCGAGGCCGCCCGCATCTGGAGTCGGTCGCGGAAGAACGCACGCACGACGAGCCAACAGAAGCGCGCACTGACGACGAGCCAGCGTCGCGGCGGCGAGAGCGCCATCTCGTCCACCGTGAACAGCCGCGTGCGCAGACGACCCACCGTCTCCCGCAACGGAGGCGGAATCGGATCTTCCGGCACGGAGATGCGTCCGGTGTCGTCCACGCCGCGAATCATGGCATCGATTGGATCGACGCAACGACTTTGCCGACCTGGCGATAAGCTCCGCGACCATGACCCGCCTCGCCCTCGTCCTCGTGCTGCTCTCTCTCGCCTCGCCCGTGCTCGCGCAGGGGCCTCTCGTCGTCGTCCCGTGGAGCGCGGGCGCCGTCGACGAAGCGGCGATGCAGCGCGCCGCCGAGAGCGTCAGCCTCGCGATTCCGCGGAGCGCGGGCTCGGTGATGTCGGTCGCAGAGACGCGGTCGCGCTTCGAGACGACGGTGTCGTCGGATCCGCCGACCGTGACCTCGGCCGAGCTCGAGCAGTGGACTACGTACTCGCGTGCGGCGGTGCGTGCGCTCGCCGACGAGGACTACACGACCGCCCGCGAGGCGCTACAGCACGCGCAGGCAATCTCCGATCGCGCCGATGCCGAGATGAGCCGCGAAGAGGCGCGCGCGCGCCAGGTGCTCGACACGTGTCTCTACGGCGTGCGCGCCTACATCGAGCAGCACGATGCGCACGCGGAGGAGCAGATGCTGGGGTGTCGCAGGCTCGTACCTCGGATCGCGCCGTCGCCGAACATTCACACGCCTGAGGTGGTCGAGCTTTTCGGGCGCATCGATCAACGGCTCGCGGCGGCGCATCGCGGGCCGCTCTCGGTCGCGAGCCAGCCCTCGGGATGTACGGTGCGCCTGAACGGAATCGCGCTCGGACAGACGCCGTTCACGAGCGAGCAGCTCGCGCCGGGCGAATACGGCGTGCAGGTCGAGTGCGGCGAAGGCGGCCACGGACGTCTGCATCACGTGTCGGTGCCGGACGCGACGGGCGAGGTCCAGCTCCACATCGACGCGCGATTCGATCGGGTGGTGCAGAGCGACGGCGTGCTGCGCTTGGCCTACGCGGACGACGCGGATGCGACGGCGCATCGCGCGCTCGACGCGGTCGAGATCGGACGCGCGCTGGAAGCGAGCGAGGTGTGGCTCGTCGGAGTCGCGGCCGACGGCTCGGTGAGCGGCGAGCGCGTGCGCGTGATCGGGGAGCGTGTGATCGCGTCGGCGGCTCCGATCGCGAGCGGCAGCGCGGCGGCGCTCGTGACGGCGCTGACGTCCGCGCCCACGAGCGAAGTGCACGAGAGCGGCGGAGGAGGCGGCGACGTGGGCCCGGCGGCGTGGGCGCTGATGATCGGCGGCGGCGCGGCGGCGATCGCGGGCGCGGTGATGATCGGGGTGAGCGCGGGCGATCTCGGGGCCGTCACCATGCCCCACATGGGCGAGTCGCTTCAGGCCTCGCAGGATCGCGCGAACACCGCGACCACGATCGTCGGCGTCGGCGGCGCGCTGCTCGGCGCAGGCGTGATCGCCGCCGGCATCGGCATCGGCCTCGCCGTGTCGGACACGTCACACCACGAGAGCACGGTCTCACTGCATCTCGGGCCGACGAGCGTGGAGCTCACGGGCACGTTCTGAGAAGTTCGGAGGGGGAAGTCATGAATCGCTTCGTCATCGCCAGCGTGTTGTTCCTCGTCGCCTGCCACAACACGCCGCCCGAGGGCGTCTACCCGTGCCGACAAGCGACGGTCGCGCACGATTGCCCCGAGCTCTGGTACTGCCGCAGGAGCGACAATCTCTGCTGGATCACGGACGATCCCGACGGGGGGATGACGGTCGGAGATGGCGGCATGCCCGCCGTAGACGCGGGCCCCGACGCCGCACGCGACACGGGCCCGCACTGCACGAGCGAGACATGCAACGGCTTGGACGACGACTGCGATGGGCTCGTCGACGAAGGTGTGATCGCGGTGGGGCCTGCGGTGGTCGCGATCGGATCCGGAACTAGTCTAGGCGGGGTGCTCTTGACGGCGACGACGTTGGGGTTCGGCGCACTCGGCAGTGGGTTGGGCGATTCTCACATAGACTGGATGACGCTGGACGGCTCCGGGAACGCGACCTCTGCGCTGAGTCGCGTCGACGCTACGATCTATGGTGGTCTGGATTTGCTCAGCTCGAATGACACGATCATCACCGCCGGGTTGCGCGATGCGGACAGCCGCGTCGATACGTTTCAGGCGGGGACACCCACAGCTCTGCGATCTACGCTCGCCCTGTCCGACGTACCCGGTGACATCGCGCTTCCACGGATTGCGAGCTTCGATGGCGCTCACGCGACCATCTACGCGTTCTACGCTTCGGGTCCTACGCGGACGCTCTGGCGTGTGCGCGCGGACCTATCGACTCCCACCGCATCCTCCTCGAGCTCGATGTTGAGCACTACGGTCGCGGGGGCGCTCAGCGTCGCGCACACGTCCACGGCGGACTACCTGCTCTACGTCGATTCGTCGCTGCACCTCTCGTTGGCGAGCGCTGCCGCAGACGACGGAACCGCTCCCTTTCGCACGGTGGGTACGGTGTCCTATCTGACCGGCACTCCCACGGTGACAGCGACTGCACTCGGGATTCGCGATCCCGAGGCCCCGGTCTCCGAAATGAATCCGATCGCCGTCACGTGGGCCAGCCGCGAGGGCGGCGTCTACTTCGCCGAGGTCAGCGACACCACGAGCTTCTCGATGGGATCGCCGCGCGTGCTCCCTGGAGCCCTGTCTCCACCCCGCCCATTCGCGGTGCCGGTTCATCCCATATCCATCGCGAGCCTCCCCGACTCGTCGGAGCACTGGATCGTCGCTGTGATGGGCAGCGAAATGACCGACATGACCCTTGCGGCGGCGCAGGTCTTCGAGATCACATCGGCGCTCACCCGAGAGGTCGTGGTCCCGGGTGAGACGCGCGCCGGCCGGGCCGAGATAAGCGTCGCCGCGTTTGGGTCGTCCATTCGAATGGCCGAGACGAGCGCCGGCGGCGGAATCGTCACGCGCTCGATCGGCTGCGAATGACGACTCGTTGACCCCGTCGCGCCGCTCCGCGTACGCTTTTCTGGATGCGGCTTTTCTTGGTGTGCTCGATCCTGGGGCTGGTCGGCGCGGCGGGGTGCACGCGAACTTCGGAAGAGCACGACGCGGGCTCGACGCGAGACATGGGTGTGAGCGTGGACGTCGGGCACGACGCGCCTGCGACGGCCTGCACGACGGCGGCGCAGTGTGACGACCACATCACGTGCACGATCGATGACTGCGTCGTGGGCAACGTGTGCTCACACACGCCCATCGACGGCATGTGCAACACGGCGGGCGGCGAGCACTGCGATCTGACGCGCGGCTGCACGACGATGATGTCGACGATGTGCAACGTCGACGCCGACTGCGACGATCACCTCTACTGCAACGGGCCCGAGAGCTGCGTCCTGCACACGTGCATCAACGCGCCGAGCGGGCCCGACTGCAACGACGGCGTCGATTGCACCACGGACGTCTGCGACAACACCGCCGGGCGTTGCGTGTACACCCCGATCTGCGACGCAGGCATGCATGTCGTGGACACGGGCCCGGCTTGCACGCCCTTCGCGGCACCGGCGGACTTCAACGGGACCTTCTTCATCGCGCCCGCGCAGAACCAAGGCTGCGGCGTGACGTCGTACTCGCTCTCGAGGATCGTTCTGTCGGTCTCGGGATCGACGGCAACGGCAACGGGCCTGACGGTCATGGGATCCACGGTCACGATGAGCGGAACGGTGACGGGCAACACGTTCGACATCACTTATGCGGGCTGCGGCACGTACCACCTGACCGGAACGTTCGGGTCGTGCCGAGAGTCCTTCGACGGGCATTGGGCGGCGACTTATGGCGGAGGCACGGGATGCGGAAGCTGCACGAGCATGAGCGTCGATGTGACCGGACTTCGGAGCGGCGCATGAGCGCGAAGGACCTCGCGTCGAGCGTGGCGTTCCTCGCACTGACGATGGTGGCCGGCTGCGGGGACAACGGACGCGCGATGCATCCGGACGCGAGCTCGCTCTTCACGTGCACGACCAACGCGCAGTGCGACGACCACATCGCCTGCACGGTGGACAACTGCGACGTGTCCGGCACCTGTCAACACACGGGCGTCGACTCGATGTGCACCGCGCCGGCACGCTGCGTCGTCGGCACGGGCTGTAGCACCACGATGACGTGTACGGACGCGTCGATGTGCGACGACGGGGTCGCGTGCACGCTCGACACGTGCAACGTCGGCAACGTCTGTGGGCATCAGCCGGTCAACTCGATGTGCTCGGCGCCGACCCCCGTCTGCGACGCCGCGCGGGGATGCATCGCAGGCACGACGCCCGGCTGCACGAGCGCGGCCAACTGCGACGACAGCATCGCGTGCACCGTCGACACGTGCGGCGCCGACATGATGTGCCACCACATGACGGTCGACTCGCTCTGCATGACCGGCCAAACATGCAGTGCGACCGTGGGCTGCATGGTTCACCACGCGTGCACCACGGTGGCCGACTGCATGGACCCGTCGTTCTGGAACCTCTGCGACGGTACGCCGATCTGCGCGACCGACTTCGGCTGCATGCCCGGCACGCCGCGCGTCTGCGACGACGGCAACCACTGCACAACGGACACGTGCGATCGTACGGCCGGAACGAACGGTGCCTGTACGACTGCGTGCGACCACACTCAGACCGACTGCAGTGCCGACCCCGCGTGCGCGACGGCAGGACCGACATGCACCGGGACGTTCGCGATCACGCCCACGCTCACGGCCGCCGCGTCAGGCGGCACCATGTGCGCGTTGGGTATGGTCCACTACGACATCTCGCAGTTCACCTTCGACATCGCGGGCGGGATGATGGTCGTGACGCCGGGCACTGGGACCGCATCGTTCGGGACGTTGACGGACTCGATGCCCCCGGTCTGTCCGAGCTTCTCGGCGACCGTGTCGGTCGGCGGCGGGACCGCTGAGCACTACACGCTCACCGGTGACTTCACCGACAACGATCACTTCACCGGCACATTTACCACTGCCTACGACGGTGGGCCCGCGAACTGTTTCAACGGGCCCCGAACCATCACCGGCACGCGGATGTAGGCACTGCCCGGGCTCCGGATCAGTGAATCAGTCCCAC
>CAYSCF010000129.1:0-17935 GCA_964429305.1 uncultured Sandaracinaceae bacterium
GCGAGAGCCGCGGAACGCGGATCGACCTTGCGAGCCGATGTACTACGCTCGCGAACGATGACGCACTGGGGACGATGGGCCGCGGCGCTCCTGCTCTCGGGCTGCTGCTTCGACGGGCTCAACCCACCGTCGACCTCCACGCCGCTCCCGCCGCCCTCTTCGCCCGGGACTGGCACCGGGCCGCTCCTGCCGGGGGGACCGACGTCGGGTCTCGGCTCGCCGATCTCGTTCGGGCCGGGCGCGACCGATCCGACCTTCGCGCAGGGCTTCGGTGGCGGTCCGATCGCGGGCACGTCGCTCGATCCGAGCTGCTATGCCGGCCACTATCCGAACGCTCCGTCTCACGTGCTCACGCTGAGCGCGCCCTTGCCGTACTTCCGGATCATGGCGTTCTCCGCGCGCGGCACGGATCTCACGCTGCTCGTGCGACTGCCCAACGGGATCGTCTACTGCAACGACGACTCGGACGGTCTCAACCCGATGGTGGAGCTCACCGCCAACGCGCCGGGCGACTACCAGGTCTACGTGGGCAACTACAGTGCGCCCGGGCCCGAGCCCTACGAGCTCGGCGTCTCGACGAGCACCAGCGTCACGCCGACGTCGATGCACTTCGCCCCATCGACGACGGTCGGGAGCGCGTTGCCCGTTCCCACGACGACGGGGGTCGGGACACTCTTGCTCACCGGCACCGCGACGGTAACGAGCAGCACGAGCACGCTCTCCGATCTCGCGGTCGGCACGAGCTGCACGTACACGCAGACCCGCGTCGTCGCGGTCGGCGGTCCCGGCGTGCTCGATTGCCGCTGGCAGGTCACGTGCGGCGTCACCGACGTCTACGGCGGCGCGGTGGGCGGCTACCAGCCGTGCGCCGATCCGGGATGGTCGCCCGCGACGCGCGCGATGGACTCCGCCACGACGGCGACCGATCAGGATCCGACCTTCCTGTTCAGTGGGACGACGATGACGATCGGCGACGACGCGAGTGGCGCGCACGGCGCGTTCACGGCCACGCTCGCCACGAGCGGCTCGTGATGCGTCGGCTCTTCGCGCTCGTGCTCGCGATCGCTTCGATGCCCGCGGTCGTGCAGGCGCGCGAGCTCGACGCGGGCGACGTCCACTGGGACATCCGCGACGGCGTCGGCGAGCCGGGCGACGTCGCCACGGGAACGAACGGCGCCTACGCGGGCGCATACGAGCTGAGCGTCGATGGAACCGCATACGCGGCGCCCTCGGCATCGATGCTCTCGGCCGGCGGGCGCCAGATCGATCTGCCGGCGATGACGCTCGCGTCCGGGCTCACGGTCGCGCGCCACGTCTACGTTCCGGCGACGACGCTCTGGGCCCGCCGGGTCGACGTGCTCACGAACCCGACGGCGAGCGACATCACGGCGACGGTGACGATCTCGGCCGCGGTCACGCCCGGCAGCGCGCTCGTCACGACGTCGAGCGGCGACACCGCGCTCACGACGGGAGACACCTGGCTCGTCACCGACGACGCAGACGGTTCCGGCGCGCCGGCGCTCGCCCACCTGTTTCGGGGCACGCCGGGCGTCATCGGTGTCTCGGCGGTCTCGTTCGCGGCCGATCGGGTCACGTACACGTACTCGGTCGTGGCTCGCGCCGGAGGGAGCGCTGCGATCCTGCATCTCGCGGTACAGGCGCCCTCGCGCGCGGTCGCGATCACCACCGCGCGTACGCTCGCGACGGCGCCAGCCGAGATCTCCGTCGCCGTCGACGGATGGGAGTCGGTCGTGAACTGGACGACGATGCACGCGTGCGGCTGCGTGATCGGCGGCGATTGCGTGGACGCGGGCGCGCATCACGTCGCGTACCCGTGTCTGGTGTGCGACACGGCGCGCGACGCGAGCGACTGGTCGGACGAGCCGAGCGGCACGATGTGCAGCCGCGAGCGTTGCGCCTCCGCCCATGCGTTCGCCGCCGGGACGTGCGACGCAACAGGCACGTGCGTCGAGCCCGCGCCGACGGCGTGCGCATCGATGGCGTGCACGACCGACGGAAGCGCATGCGAGCCGGTGTGCACCGACACGAGCTGCGATCCGGGCATGCGCTGCGGTCCCCAGATGCACTGCATCCCGGTCCTCGGCATCGGCGGCAACTGCACGAGCGACGTCGAGTGCGACTCGGGCGCGTGCTCGGATGGCGTGTGCTGCGAACAGGCTTGCGACGGAACGTGCGAGTCCTGCGATCTGCCGGGGCGCGAAGGATCGTGCGTCCCGATCCCCGCGGGCACGGACCCGGCAGGCGACTGTGGCTCGAACGGATCGTGCGACGGACACGGCGCGTGCATCGCGCGTGCGCCCGACGCCGGACCAATGACGCTGGCCGACGCGGGGCGTGACGCGAGCACGATCGACGCTGGCCGGCTGGTCGGGCCCGCGCCTGCATCGAGCTGTGGGTGTGGCGTCGTGGGAGCACGGACGCCGGGCGCAGCGCTCGCGTGGATCGCCCTGCTCGGAGTGCTCGTGTCGCGACGACGGCGAGCGTGGTAAGAGTCGGCGCGATGCGCACCGTGCAATGCGTGAAGATGGGCAAAGAAGGCGAAGGCCTCGATCGCCCGCCGTTCAAGAACGAGCTGGGGCAACGGATCTACGAGAACGTGTCGAAGGAAGGCTGGAAGGCCTGGCTCGCGCACTCGACGATGCTGATCAACGAGTACCGGCTCGACCTCTCGTCGAAGCAAGGCACGGAGTTCCTGCTCAAGCAGGTCGAGGCTTTCTTCTTCGGAGACGGTGGCGCCAAGCCGGAGGGCTACGTGCCGCCGTCGTCGCACGATCATGCGCACGATCATGCCGGCCATGATCACGCCCACGATCACGACCACGACCACGACCACGATCACGACAAGAAGTGAGAGCTTCTCCGGAGCCGGAGCACGTTCGGCGTCGTGACGCGTTCGCGGCCGAGGCCACGCGTCTCGGATCCGTGGCCGATCGCATCTCGTTCCTGCGTCTGGCGCTCTTCTTCGTCCTCGGCTCGGCCACGGCTGCCGCGATCGCGGAGCGCTCGATCGTCATGGCCGTCGTCGCGGGCGTCGCGACGCTGCTCTTCGTCGTCGCCATCGTCTGGCACGCGCGCGTGTTCGCCGCGAAAGAGCGGGCCGAAGTCCGGCGCGAGATCCACACGCGTCATCTTCGTCGCATCGCCGGCACGACCGAAGGACTGCCCGACGGCACCGGCACCATCCCCGACGCGCATCCGTACGCCTCCGACATCGATCTCGTCGGGCCCGGCTCCGTCTTCGAGCGCTACGCCGTCGCGCACACGGCCTCGGGCACCTCCACGCTCGGCCAGTGGCTCGCCGCGCCGGCCGACGTCGCCGTCGCGCGCGCACGGCAGGCCGCCGTGATCGAGCTCGCGGATCGACGCCTCGACGTGCGCGAGGGGCTCGAGGCCGCGGTGCTCGACTCGGGAAGCGAGTCGATCGATGCGCGCCCCTTCGTCGAGTTCTGCGAAGGCCCGAAGGTCCTCGCGAACCGCCCGATGCTCGGCGTCGTCGTGACCGTGCTGCCGATCGTGACGCTGACGACGCTCGCGATCTCGGGCTGGCTCTTGCCCGCCGGCGCGTGGGTGCCGCTCGCGATCGTCCAGGGCCTGATCGCGCGTCAGCTCGAGCCCGGCGTCGGTCGTGCGTATGCGCGCGTCGTCTCGCGTCGCCGCTTCGTCGAGAGCTACCGCGCGATCCTGAAGATCGCCGAGGAGATGCCGGCCGAGGCCGAGGCGCTGATCGCGCTGAAGAACCGGCTCAACGTCACCGGCAGCCGGCCCTCGGTCGAGCTCTCGCGCCTCGAGCTCTGGGCCTCGCTCTTCGAGGTGCGCGCTCAAGGCCTCATCCACCTCGTGATCAACGTGCTCCTTCTCTGGGACGCGAACGTGCTGCTGCGTCTCGAGCGCTGGGCATTGCGCGCCGGCACGCGCACGCGCGAGTGGCTCGAAACGATCGGCGAGCTCGAGGCGCTCGCGTCGCTCGCGACGATGCGCGCGATCGACGGCTCCTCGTCGATGCCCGAGCTCGCGGACGAAGGCGTTCTGCGCGCGGAGGGTCTCGCGCATCCGCTGCTGCTCCCGAGCGCGCGCGTCGCGAACGACGTCACGATCGAAGGCCCCGGCACCGCGCTCGTCGTCACAGGCTCGAACATGGCCGGCAAGAGCACGCTCTTGCGCGCGATCGGCGTCAACGTCGTGGTCGCGCTCGCGGGCGGCCCCGTCTCGGCCACGTCGATGCGCGTCCCGCTCGTCCGCCTGCGCGCGAGCATGCGCATCGCCGACTCGCTCCAGCACGGCGCGAGCTACTTCCAGGCCGAGCTCGCGCGCCTGCGCACCGTCATCGAGGACGCCGACGCGTCACCGCCGATCCTCTTCCTGCTGGACGAGCTCCTGCGCGGAACCAACGCGCGCGCCCGTCATCGCGGCGCCCGTGCCGTCGTGCTGCACCTGCTCGCGCGCCGCGCGATGGGCATCGTCGCGACGCACGACATCGCGCTGAGCGAGCTCGAAGAAGAGCTGCACGGCAAGGTGAAGAACTTCCACTTCACCGACGTGCTCGCCGAAGACGGCGAGATGATCTTCGACTATCGCCTCCGCCCCGGCGTCGTGAAGACGAGCAACGCGCTGCGCCTCCTCGCCATGGCCGGCGTCGAGGTCGAGGCCGACGACAAGCTCAGGGACTGATCCCTCGACGAGCTCGTGTTTCTCGGGATCGCGATCGACCTGGACGTCAACGCGCCCAGCGCCGAGGGGATCGCGATCCCACCCGGACGTGAGTGCGCCCAGCCCGAGGGGGCTCGGCATCGACGGCGCCGCCAGCGCGTCCAGCGTCGCGAGGATCCCGATCGCCGCAAGCGCGGGCCGGTTCGCGTGGGGTATCGCTGCCGATCGACGCAGACATGGAGCCGCTCAGCCCAGCGAGGCCGACGATCCCCGCCGCGGGCTCACAGCGGCTGGATGCTCAGGTTGTCGATCCAGAGCTCGACTTCCCAGTCGTTGAACGCGAAGTGATCGTGGCCTCGGCCCTCGAGCGGATCCGGGTCGGTCATCTGCGCGATCTGCGCGCCGTCGATGTACGAGGTGACCACGTCCCCCACGCGGTCGATGCGCATCCGGTACACGCGGCCCGGCTCCACGCGCGGCGAGCTCGGCTGCCCCGTCGGGTGCATGACGCGGTCGTCGCCGTGCTCGTTCATGCGAGCGATGCCGTTCAGCGCGTTGTGCCAGCCGCCGAAGATGATCACGTAGCTCGTGGCCGTGTAGGACTCGCTCGTCGCGCGCGAGGTGCCGTCGCCGTAGACCTCGCACTTGATGTCGCCGTCGGCGCTCTCGCTGCGGATGTCGAACTCGATGCGCGCGTCCCGGGGCAGGATCCGGCGGAGCCAGAGCGGGCGGTTGCGCGCGTTCCGGATGTTCAGGCGGCCGTCCACGATCCGCCACGAGGCACCCGTGTTGAACCACTGATCCCCGAGCTCTTCGCGCTCGAAGTCGTCGGTGTAGCCGCCCGGCCCGACCGAGGGATCGCCCTGCGGCGTGCAGGCGATCCCCGACGCGGCGAGCAGACCGAAGGAGACGAGCACGAGCGAGACGGACGGAGAAAGTCGCACGGTGGGCGCGAGTATAGCGATCGACAGAAAGGTTGCCTGCCCGACGTGGCATACTGCTTCTCCCCCGTCCGATGAGCCCGCAGGAGTTCGAGCAAGCGCTCCACGACGCCGAGGTGAAGCTCGCGCGCCTCAAGGCGCTGTACGAGCAGTGGTTCCAAGGCATCGAGAAGCTCGAGCCTACGGTGCCGCGCAAGGATCTCGATCGCTTCCTCGACATCCTCAAGCGCAACGTCCCTCGCAACACCGCGCTGCGGTTCCGCATGCAGCAGCTCGTGGCGCGCTACGGGACGTACGTCATCTACTGGCAGCGCGTCGCGCGCCAGATCGAGGAAGGCACGCTGCACCGCGACATCGTGAAGGCGCGTCGCAAGCAGATGCAGCAGACGCAGAAGCGTCAGGAGCAGCAGGCGTTCGAGCTGGACGTCGACGTCGACGTCGAGATGGACGATCTGCTCGCGGACGAGCCGGCGAAGCAGCCGCCATCGACCGTGGTTCCTCGCGTCGCGCCACGGACGAGCGATCTCGATGCGATCCTCGGGACGCTCGCGCCGCCCGCAGACGACCCGAGCAAGGGCCGCAGTGCGCGGCCGCTCTCTCCGTTCGCGATGGCGCGCGCCGTGCCCGCGGCGAGCGCGACGTTCGGCAAGCCGAAGGACAAGCCCGCCTCCGCTGCGGCGACGGTCGTGCTGCCGAGCGCGCCCTCGACGACGCCGATGCCCGCGCCGGTGTCCGTCGTCGCGCCCAAGCCGGTCGTCGCACCGCCGAAGCCCGCGGTCGCACCGCCGAAGCCGATCGTCGCGCCGCCGCTCGTCACGCCCGCGGCGGCGATTCCGAAGCCGGTCGTGCCGGGGCCCGCGGCGGCGACACCTGCCGCGCCGGTCGTCCGCGCTGCCGTGCCCGCACCGAGCGTGCCGAGACCCATGGCACCTGCGGTCCCGAGGCCCGCGCCACCGATCGCGTCCCCACCGGTCGCCGCAGCGCCGAGGCCGCCCGCTCCCGCAGCTCCGCGACCGAGCGGCGATCTCGACGACGGCCAGATGCGCGCGATCTACTCGCGCTACGTCGATGCACGGAAGAAGAACAACGAGCGCGCCGACGTGCGCTACGAAGCGCTCGCCGAGAGCGTGCAGAAGATGATGCCCAAGCTGCGCGAGAAGCACGCCGGCAAGCCCATCGACTTCGAGATCGTGCTGCAGAACGGCAAGGTCGGCCTCAAGCCGAAGGTCGGCGGATGACGACGCACCTGCTCTTCGGCAACCCGAGCGCGCAATCGGGCCGCGCGGCGGAAGCGATCGCGAGCGCGACGCAGCTCCTCGAGGCGCGCGGCGTCCGCGTGAAGTTCGTCGCGACCGAGCCCGAAGGTCGCACGCCCGCGCTCGTCACGAAGACGCTCCTGCGCGAACGTCCGGACGTCGTGCTCGCGCTCGGTGGTGACGGCACGTTCAACGAGGTCGCGCGCGGCATCCTCGAGAGCGGCCTTCCCACGCCGATGGGCATGATCCCGATGGGCACCGCCAACGATCAGGGCCGCTCGTTCGGGCTCTGCCCGGGGCGCGAGCACGTCGCCGATCACGTCGCGGTCGTCCTCGGAGGCCATCTCACGCAGCTCGACGTCGGCCGGATCGTCGCGATCGACGCGAACGGCGCGACGACCGCGGAGGCCTATTTCTTCGACTCCGCATCGTTCGGCTTCGCGCCCGACATCCTCGCCGCGCGCAATCGCGACCGGCGCGAGGTGGCGCGCGTGCCGCTGCTCTCGATGCTCTATCGCGATCAGGCCGTGTACGTCGGTGCCGCGCTCGATCGCTGGCTCGCGTCGTTCGTCGAGCCGACGAAGTTCTCCGCGGTCGTCACGACCGATCGCTTCGAGAAGAGCTGGCTCGGTCTCACCGATCTCGTCGTGAAGGCGACACCGATCTTCGCGGGCGCGTGGGTGCTCGATCGACGCGCCGAGCCCGACGATGGTCTCTTCGAGCTGATCGCCGTCGCGAGCCGCCGCGAGTGGGCCTCGCGCATCGCGACCGACCTCGCGCACGCGCCCGTGCGCCCGGTCGTGTTCGGCATCGAGCCACCCGAGCATCTCGCGGCATCGCGCTTCGACATCGAGCTCATGCGCGGCGGCGAGACCGCGATCGCGTCGCAGATCGACGGCGAAGAGTGGGCACGCGCGCGTCACTTCCGCATCGAGGTGCAGGCGCGGCGCTTGCCGCTGCTGACGCCCGCGGGCTTCGTTCCACCGTGGAAGTGAGACCTCACTACGTGCGCTTTGCGATCGCCCTCGCGCTCGCCGCGACACCCGGCTGCTACCAGACGCACGAGCGCGACGTCGATGCGGGCCCGATCGACGCGTTCGTCCCCGACGTGCCCGACATGGGCCCGTGCGCGCGCCCACTGCCATGCGAGTGCCCGACGCTGGTACACCCCGGAACGTGCACCGATCCGTACGCGCTCTGCTGCCCCATCACGGGGCCGCTCGCACCGCCGTCGCTGCCGGCCTGACGGATCGGCGCGCGTCAGGGGCAGAGCGAGGCCGTGGTCGGCGCGATGACGACGGTGGGTGAGGTCGGACCGTCACGCGTCGTGCACGTCGGGCGACACCGCGCGTCCGCGTCGATCCAGCCTGCGGGAAACGGCGGCAGCACCATGACGCACGTCATCACCGGATCCGGCACCGTCGTGTCGACCAGACAGGTCTGAGCGGGCGGGCACTGTCCACCACCCACGCAGTCGACCGGGCTCTGGCAGCGAATGCCGCTGCAGTCGGGCATGTGGTCGAGCGCCACCCATCGGCCCGACGTGCACGTGATCGGCGGCCCGGGCTCGCAGCACGCGGCGCCGCACAGGATTCCTTCGGAGAAGCACTGCCGCCCGAGCGCGGCGTGCCCGTTCGCAGGGCACGCGGGCAGCGCGCGCCACGGATCCTCGCAATGCGGCCCCGCCGCATCCTGCCGCTCGGTCGCCTCCTGCGCTGCGTCGATCGGTCTCTCGTGCGCCAGCGCGCAGCCCGAGAGGGCCAGCGCGATCGCGAGCGCACGCATCAGCGCGTGCCTTTGGCCTTCGCGATCGTGCTGCGCGCGAGCGCGACGAGCGCCATCGCGTCGATCGGCTTCACGAGGAAGCCCGCTGCGCCCAGCGACTGCAAGAGACGCCAGTCGGGCGCGCCGCCGGTCGCCGTCGCCACGATGATGGGCATGTTCTCGGCCTTCGGCGTCGCGCGGAACGCGGCCGTCAGCTCGATACCGTTGAGCCCGGGCATGTCGAGATCGATGATCGCGAGCGCCGCCGCTCGCTCGTCGACCGCAGCGAGCGCCGCGTTCCCGTCGCTCACGACGACCATCTCCGCGCCTGGATAAGCGAACGAGAGCGTCTCGGCGACGAGCGCCGCGAACGCGGTGTCGTCGTCCGCGATGAGGAAGCGCATGCCGCTGGCCGACTGACTGGCCGACTCGCGCGCGGCGAGGAGCTCGCGACGGAACGCATCGGCGCTGACGGTGCGACGCAGCGGATCCTTCACCATCGCGCGCAGGATCGCCGCATCGAACGCGGACGGAAGATCGGGGCGGAGCTCGCTCGGCGGCGCCGCCTCGCGCTCGACGTGCATCGTCATCATCTCGACGGCGTCATCCGTCTCGAAGGGCAGCCGCCCCGTGAGCAGCTCGTACGCCATCACCGCGAGCGAGTAGACGTCCGCGCGATCGTGCATGCCCGCGGGCACGACGCTGCCGAGGATAATCTCCGGCGCCATGTACGCCGGCGTGCCCGACACGGTCCCCGGGATGTCGCGCCGCGGGCGATCGAGGATGCGCGCGAGACCGAGATCGGCCACCGCGATGCGGAACGCCGGACCGATCAGCACGTTGGTCCACTTCAGATCGCGATGGATCGTGCCGGCGCGATGAATCGCCGAGACGCCGCGACAGACCTGCTCGACGATTCCGACCGCCTCGTCGATCGCGAACGTCTGACCACCGCGCCGTCCGAGCCATTCCTCGACGTGCATCCCCGGCACGTACTCCATGACGAAGTACGGCGCGCCGTCGCGCTCGTCGAACGCGAAGATCTCGACGACGTTCTCGTGCCGCACGCGCGCCATCGCACGCGCTTCTTCGAGGAAGCGCTGATGCGACTCGGGGCTCGAGACGTAGTCGGGATGGATGAGCTTGATCGCGACCTCGCGCTCGAGGCGGATGTCCTTGCCGAGCAGCACGACGCCCATCGCGCCTTCGCCCAGCACGCGCTGGATGCGGTACGTGCTCGCGAAGATCTCGCCGGGCGAGGGAATCCACTCCGCACGGCGCGCGACGGGAGCCTCGTCCATCGATTCCCATCCAGGCGCGATCGGACGCGGCCGATCGGTGGTTCGTTCGGCGACGTCGTGCTTCTTTTCCGCCACGAAGACGCACTATACCAACCAGGCTGCATTTGGGGCTGCTTCTCTGCGAACATGCGTGAGATGTCCGACGGTGGGGAAAAGCTCGCTGAGCTCGAAGCGCGCCTGGCGAAGCTCGCAGATCAGGTGCGCAGCGAGCTGCCGACGCGCGCGCGTGCCCTGCGCGAGGCTCTCGCGCGCGTGCCGGCGAACGAGACCGACGAGCGCCGTGCGATCCAGCGCCTCGCGCACATGGTTCGCGGAACGGCCGGCAGCCACGGGATGCCCGAGCTCACCACGCCGGCAACCGAGGTCGAGACGAGCGCGCCGTCGGCGAGCCTCGAAGAGCTGACGCGATCCGTCCACGCGCTCGCGGACGCGATCGATCGCACGGCGGCTGCGCGACCCGCGCCTGCGCCCGCGCCGGTACGCGCTGCCGCACCTTCGACCGGAACGATCGCCAAGCCGCTCGTCGGTCGACGCGTGCTCGCGATCGACGACGATGGCCCGACGCGACGCTTGCTCGCCATGACGTTGGCGAACCTCGGTGGAGCGACGGCGGTCGTCGAGGAGATGCCGAACGCGTTCTTCGCAGCGCTCGAGGGCGAGCGATACGACGCGGTGATCGTCGACGCGATGATGCCGGAAGTGAACGGCCTCGCTTGTCTGCAGCGCATCGCCGGCTCGCCACTCGCGCACGAGGGCACGTGCTACTTCGTGCTCTCCGCCGCGACTTGCGAAGAGCTGCGCTGGGAGCTGCCGACGACGTTGCGGATCGGCTGGCTCAGAAAACCGTTCCGGCCCGCCGAGCTGCTCGCAGCGATCGTTGCGGGAGTGGTCCGCGGAGCCGACCCGACGTAATTGCATCAGCCCGGCTCGCCGGGCACTCCCGCCGCGATCTCGAGCGCGATCGCCAGCTGACGACGGCGACGATCGCGATCCACATCGCGATTCCCGATGGATCGCGCGACACGCTGCAGCCCGAGGTCGGCGTCATCGGGATCGTCGTCGGCGTGGGCGCGCCCGTCGGGTACGTGTCGCAGACGGCGTCGATGTCGTCGGTCGCGAGATCGCGCTTGCTCGTCTCGCCGGGCGCCGCCATCGCGAACATGGTCGCCTCCATCACGGGCGAGTGCGCGAAGCCGAGCAGATGTCCCATCTCGTGCGTGAGCGTGTTCTGCACGTCGTCGTGATCGCTCGGCGGCGGATCGCTCGTCGAGAACGCGTGGGACACGCCGTTCATGTCGGTGTCCGAGTCGAGAATGGCGCCACTCGATCGATCGTAGAGGATCGTCGTGAGCGCGAGCGTCTCGGGCGCGACGATGCTCGGCCAGTCGGTCTCCCGCACGACGATGCGGTTGTGGTGATCGAGCGGGCCGCCGTCGAGGTTGGTCGTCGTACCGCTCGCCTCGCCGAGATCGGTCAGCACGACGTCGGTGCAGCCACCCGCGCGCGTCCACGTCGCGAGCGAGCGATCGAGCGCATCGCGGAGATCGGCGGGCGAGACGTCCATCGACGTCCCGCTCGCGAGCTCGACGCCGATCGCGCGGTCCATCCAGAAGATCGGACGGTCCGGAAATCCGTCGACGGTGGTGCGCACGTACGCCGAAGCCGGCGAAGCGATCGCCAGTGATACGAGCAGCGTGACGACGAACGCGGAGCGCACGATCACGATCGTACGCGATTCTGCGTGGTTTCGAAGCGGCGTGTGCGGAACGGTGGGCACGTCGTCGGCCGAAATTCCGGATTCTCCACTCCGCGCGGGACCTCGGGAGATCGCGTGTTAGAGTCCGCGCCGTGCGGGTGAGGCGGCGCCGCGGCGTGCATGTCCTGATGGGGACGCTGGCGTTGGTCGCTGGCTGCAGCACGGCGCAACGCGCCGAGGTGAGCGGCGTGGTGCGTGATCGCGCGACCGGTCGTGTCATCGCTGGCGCGCGCGTCGTCGGAACCGACGGCTCGCTCGCCGAGACGGATGCGGACGGACGCTTTCATCTCTACGTGCACGGCGCGCTCGCCGACGTGAACGTGAGCGCGCGCGGTCACTCGCCCGAGCACGTCGCGATCGAAGGGCTCGAGGCCGTCGTCGCGCTCACGCCGGTCGAAGAGATGTGGATCGACGAGAGCGCGCACGTCGTCGGCTTCGTCGAAGAGACGTGGCTGATCGATGGCGGCGTCGGCGACGGATCGACCACGAGCGCATGCGCGCAAACGTCGCTGGCACAGGCACATTCCGCGATCGTCGGTTGCGATGCGTTGACGACGTCGTCGTGCGCGACGTGCCACGGAGAAGAAGCGCGCGCGGTCGCGAGCGGTGATGCGATCGGCGCGCACGAAGGTCTCGGCGGTGGCTGTCTCGCGTGCCACGGCGAGCCGAGCGGCGGCGATGCGAGCGCGTCGTGCGCGCGATGTCACGGCGCGACGGCGAGCACGCGAACGGCCGAGCTCGGTCGCTTCTTCGCGATGGCGACGAGCGCCGTCGCGCAAGGGACCACGTTCGAGACGACGAGCACGTTCGACGTGTCGACGGACACCATCTCTGCGGGAGCGGTCCGCAGCGCGGACCCGGGCACTCCGGTGGAGATCGCGACGTGGGCACGCGCGCTCGCGCGAGATCGATCGCGCGGCGCGCACGATCCCGGCGCGGCGCGGCCTCCGCACTAATCCGCCGGATCCACCTCGACGTCGTCGTCGTCGTCCTCGCCGGTGTCGTCTTCGGCCGCATCGCGGCGATGACCGTGCACATAGTCGGGATGCGGGCGCGCCGATCGCGGCAGGCACTGAACGCCCTCCGGCTCGTGACCGCGGCGCCATCGCGCTTCGGGCGTGCGCGGCCCGATGTGCGGACGAAAGAGCGGCGCAGGATCGCAGTGCTCTCCGTCGTGGATGAGCATGAAGTGCAGATGCGGGCCGTGCGAGAGGCCCGAGTTGCCGAGCGTCGAGACGCGATCGCCGCGCGCGACCATCTGTCCTGCGGTGACCAGCATCTCTCGGTTGTGCGCGTACGCGGTGACGAGCCCGTTCGGATGGATGATCATCACGAAGTTGCCGTAGCCGCTGATCTCGTTGCCCGCATACGCGACGATGCCGCGCTCGCACGCGCGGATCGGCTGTCCCGTGCGGCCGCGGATGTCCATCGCGAGGTGATAGCCACCGGGGCCGGAGCCCCAGCCACGGATCATCGCACCGCCCGCGACGGGCATGAGCAGCGTGCCGACGATGCCGCGCGCCGCGCCCGCCGCGACGACCCATCGACGCTCGGGCGCGTGCACGAGCAGCGATCGGCCGGCGCGTGCACGACCGAGACCGAGACGATCGGCGCGTGCGTGCGCCGCACGTTGCGCGCGATCGGTGGCGGCGGGCGCGTGCGGTTCCGTCTCTTCGCCGGCGCGCGGAACGAAGATCTCTTGTCCGTCCCGCACGGCGTCGTCGTGCAGCCCGTTCGCCTCGCGAATCGACGTGATCGTCGTGTGATAGCGACGCGCGATGCGCGCGAGCGTGTCGCCCGGACGAACGGTGTACGTGCGCTGCGCGGACGAAAGGCTCGGCGTGATCGCGGCCAGCGCGAGCACGACGAACGTCAGTGAAAGGGCGATGCGCGCGCGCACGACGGCCGAGGCGTAGCACGTCGAGGCCGCGTGGTAGCGTGATCGCGTGGAGAAGAGCGCCGCTGGGATGGGCCTCTTCGGAGTGATCTTGCTGACGTGGGGCCTGTACCTCGGGGTCTCCGACGTCACGCGGATCACGAGCGCGCAACGACTCGAGGCGCGCGTCGCGAGCGTCCAGCACTTCCACGGCGAGAGCACGACGCGATACGTGGCAGGCTCGCGACGCATCTCGACGACGCCGGCCAGCAGCGTCACGACGTTCGTCTTGCCGAATGGCACCGAGTGCACCGCCGACGGCGACTGGGGCCGCAACGGCGCGCACCACACGGTGTACGTCCCGCACGGCAGTGACCGGTGCTTCGCGATCTCGCCGCTCGACTTCGCGTTCGCGGGCGCGCTCACGCTGGTCGGCCTCGTCATGGTGTCGAGCGCGCTGAGACAGCTACGCGCGCGCGCCGCAGCCGATGCAGCCAGAGCCGCAACAGAACGAGCCCCGTAGCGAGCAGCCTCTCGCTCTCGCTCTCGCCCTCGCCCCCGCTCTCTCGACTGGCGCAACGCTCCTTCACGCGCGAACCTTCGGCACGATGGTGCGCGCTTGGTTGGTCGTCAGTCGTTCGCTGATCGTGTTCTTCACGATCTTCCCGATGTGGCTCGGCTACGCGTTCCTCTTCGTCCGGCAGCACCGGTTCGGCGCGGACATTCCCGCCGAGCGCTGGAAGGCGCTGCACACGCGCTTCGCGCCGCGCTTCTATCGTCTCGCCGTGCGCATGCGCGGCGGCCTCATCAAGGTCGGTCAGATCATCTCGACGCGCGTCGACATCCTGCCCGTCGAGTGGACCTCCACGCTCTCGGGCCTGCAGGACCGCGTCGATCCGCTGCCCTGGGGCGAGCTGCTCCCGTACGTGACGAACGCGTACGGCCGCGATCCGAAATCGCTCTTCCTCGAGATCGACGAGCACGCGACGGCCGCGGCGAGCTTCGGCCAGGTGCATCGCGCGATCACGCACGACGGAACGAAGGTCGCGATCAAGATCCGCTATCCCGACGTCGACGTGCTGCTCGCGATCGATCTCGCGGTGATGCGCTTCTTCATGCCGCTCTTCGGCATCTTCGTGCCGCAGATGAAGCTCGGCTCGATCCAGGACGAGATCGGGCGCGCGCTCACCACCGAGCTCGACTACGAGGCCGAGGCGCGCTTCACCGAGATCGTCCACGAGAACTTCGAGGGCTCGATGCTCACCGACGCGGGGCGCATCTACATCCCACGCGTCGTCCGCGAGCTCACGCGCAGCAACATCATCTGCACGACGTGGTTCGAGGGAAAGAAGATCACCGACCCCACGCTGCTCAACGATCCGCGCATGGATCGCCGCGCGCTGCTCGAGCTCGTGATCGAGGCGTGGGTGAAGATGATGTACGTCGACGGCGTCTTCCAGAGCGATCCGCACCCGGGCAACCTGCTCGCGCGCATCGACGCGGAGGGAAAGCCCGAGCTCTGCGTCGTCGACTTCGGCCAGGTGAAGATTCTGACGAAAGCGTTCCACCAGAAGCTGATGCGCAGCGTGATGGCGTTCGTCACGCGCGACGTCGAGAGCTTCACGCAGAGCCTGATCGACCTCGGTCTCTTCGACGAGAAGAACGCGACGGCGATGCGGCCGACGGTCGAGAAGATCCTCGAGCGCTACGCGTCGATGTCGCCCGAAGAGATCGGCAAGATGGACTTCACGTGGCTGCGCACCGAAGTGCTCGGCAAGATCGCCGAGCTGCGCGGCATCGTGGTGCCGCAGGATCTCGTGCTCTACGGCCGCACGTTCGCGCTGCTCGCGGGCCTCACGCGCGCGGTCGATCCGACGGTGGACGCGTTCGCGCTCGCGCGACCGCACGTGATGCGCGCGATGCTCTCCGGCGGCCCGCCCGAAGCGCCCGCGACTTGACGTTCGAGACGGACAACACGAGAGGGACGCGATGACGACGAAGAAGATCGGTGTGGTCGGCTCGGGTGGGGTGGCGCAGGCGCTCGCGGGAGGTCTCGCGAAGAAGGGACACGACGTCCGCATCGGCAGCCGTGATCCGAAGAAGCTCGCGGACTACTCGGCCAAGAGCGGCGTGAAGACGGGCACGTTCCAGGAGGTGGCCGCGTTCGGCGACATCGTGATCCTCGCGGTGAAGGGGCACGTCGCGCTCGAGGCAGCGGCTTCGATCAGCAAGGAGATACGCGGCAAGATCGTGATCGACACCGGCAACCCGATCGCCGACGGCCCGCCGATCGACGGATCGATCGTCCCGTTCTTCACGGGCCCGAACGACTCGCTCATGGAGCGCCTGCAGAAGGCGCAGCCCGACGCGCGCTTCGTGAAGGCGTGGAACAGCGTCGGCGCACCACTGATGATCGATCCGCAGCTGGAAGGCGGCCGCCCCACGATGTTCATCTGCGGCAACGACGACGCCGCGAAGAAAGAGGTCTCCGCGATCCTCGCCGAGGTCGGCTGGGACGCCGAGGACATCGGCAAGGCGAGCGGCGCGCGCGCGATCGAGCCGCTCTGCCAGCTCTGGTGCGCGCCAGGCTTCCTGCGCGGCGACTGGGCGCATGCCTATCGCGTGGTGCGCCCGGCGAAGAAGTAACACCTCTCGCTCTCGCTCTGTCGGGGAGACGAGAGACGAGAGACGAGCGCTACGGCAGCGTCGGTGTCGTCGTGCCTGTGGCCGTGTTCGCCGTGACGAACGCGAGCACGCGGGCCGGCACTGGGTTGCGCTCGCTCGACGGGCCGATGACTGGGTCGACGTGCGTGAGCGCGCTCGCATCGAGGATGTCGAAGGCGCTCGCGTCCGTGCGCGGCGTTCCCGCGGCGACGACGCGGCCCGGGCCGATCGGTGCGGCGCGCGTGCGGCTCGCTTCGTAATCGGCGGGCGTGCGCAGCTCGGTCGCGATCGCGAGCACGGGCGCGTCCATCGTCG
Organism: uncultured Sandaracinaceae bacterium; assembly: GCA_964429305.1. Lineage (GTDB taxonomy): Bacteria > Myxococcota_A > Polyangia > Polyangiales > Sandaracinaceae > JBBSAT01. The sequence continues at coordinate 16,542 of CAYSCF010000129.1, forward strand.
CGCCTTCGTATGCCGTCAATCCACCCATCGACTGCCAGCTGCTCGCGCCCTGATCGAGCGAGGACACCGCGGCGAGATCGAGCGGCAGGCGCTGCGGGAAGTACCACTCGGCGAAGTTCGTCGGGCCATCGATCCACGAGTGCGCGAGCAGTGCGAGCGGCGTGATCTCCGGCGGGCTCGCGTCGAACGCGTCGATCCACGTGTACGTCGCCATGGCATCGGAGGGATGCACCAGCATCGGGCCGAGGATGCTCGTGTACGGCGCGAGCGGGCCGCCCGTGCTCTGCCCGACGGACACGGCCGCGAACGTGAGGCCGTTCGATGCACCGTCGAACGCGAGACCGAGCGCGGCGGCGTTGCTCATCGCAGGCACGCCGTTGATCGGCAGGCCGAGCAGCGTCGCGAGCAACGTCGTGCGCGCACGATCGTCCTCGACGGCCGTCGGCGTCAGCAACGCTTCGAGCGAGAGGATGTCGGCCCGCGCGTACGTCGCGACGCCGAGCACGGGCAGCGCGAAGTAACGCGTGCCCGAGCGGATGGCATCGAGGCCAGGGCTCGCAGTGAAGCCCGAGCCCGAGCCCGCGTGGTAGTCGCTCTCGCTGATCGCCGCGCCGCTCTGGCTGCCGTCGATCAAGATCACGCCCGCGAGCTCCTGCGCGCCGCGCGTGCCGTCCGCGAAGTGCCACGCCGCGTACGTCTCGGCGAACGTGCCGCCCAGCGAGTGGCCCATCAAGAAGACGTGGCCGATGCGATCGGCCGCCGCGATGTGACCGATGAGCGCGTGCACGTCGGAGACGAGCACCTCGAGGCCCCACTCGCTCATGTACGGGACGTCGTTCTGGTCGAGGAAGCCGGGGAATGCGTGACCGCCGACTGTGTCGTGGCCGAAGTAGTAGCCGCGCGCGATCTCGGGGTTGGAAGCGACTTCGGCCGCATCGGAGCCGCGCAGATCTTCGAGCAAGTTCGATCGGCGATCGATCACCCACACCTCGATCGGCGCGCCCGCCGTGATCGACTGCGCGACCAGCTCGCGCGAGAGACCTTCGAAGCTCGCGGCGCCGCCGAGGAAGCCCGGCATGCCGACGACGACCGCGTGCGGTGCCGCGCCGCTCGCCGCGTGGAAGCGCAGCACGTGGATGCGATTGAGCTCGGCCGGCGTCGCGGTGTGCGTCGTCGGGTTCTCGGGAGCGGCGGGGACGTCGATCGCGACGAGATCGCGGAGCACGCCGGGCACGGGCGTCGAGCTCGAGGGCGCGGGCATGTCGGGCCAGTCGATGACGGCAGCGTCGTGTCCGCCATCGGTGCCTGCATCGGTCGGGACCGGCCCCGTGTCGTCGCTCGGCACCGGCGTGCCGCCGCAGCTCATGAGAGTGAACGCGAGAACGCACGCATGC
>CAYSCF010000130.1:0-17887 GCA_964429305.1 uncultured Sandaracinaceae bacterium
TCGAACCTCCCGCTCGCGCGCGGGCCTCGACGGCGCAAGGCACGAGGTCGCCGGAGAACATGGCGGTCGTGCTGGCTTCGTCCGCCGAGCGCCCGTGCCGATCAACGAGGTGCGTCGGTCTCCGGTTCCCGAGCCATCGTGGGTGCGGCGCTGCGGCAGACGCGATCGGTGAGCTCGGGATCCCCGCGCAGGCTCATGCACGTGATGCGCAGGTCCGCGCGGTGCGCGTAGGTGACGGGGCCGCTTCCGATCTCGAGGAGCCAACCGTTCGCTCTCTGCTCGTCGTGGGTCAGCGGGCCGCCGTAGCTCTGCAGCAGCCCCTCTCGCACCTGGACGACGTCGGCCGTGCTGCGCTCGATGTTCACCAGCACGCCCGTCGCGTCTTGCACGCTCGTGATGCAGCGGTCTTCGTCGAGCGGGATCTCGACGACGTGATCGCCCGCCGGGATGCGGAGCGTGAGCTCCGGAAGACAGCGCGGAGCGAGCGCCGACATCCATCCGTCGTCGAGGACCGACGGTGGCGCAGCCGCGGGGACCACCGGAGTCGCGCCGCGCGCGGCCATCGTGGGCTCGTCGTGCGAGCAGCCGGCGACAACCACCAGCAGGACGGTGAACGCTCTCGGCATCGTCGGTCGAATCTATCTCAACCCGCGGGTCGCGTGCTCTCTCGAGCCGGCGCGTGACGCTCGCGCAGCGCCACGAGGTCAGGGCTCGAGAACGACGACCGGCACGGGCACGAGCACGCGCGGGACGACGACGACGACGGGCGGACGCGGTGCAGGAACGACCACGACGACGCGCGGCCGATGGCCGCGGGCGCGACCATGGCCCCGCTGCGCGAGGGCGGGGGACGCGAGCGCGAGCGCGAGCGCGAGCATGGCGGCGAACAGCGAAACGGGGTTCTTCATCTGGATGGCTCCGACGCGAGCGTTGCGACGAGCATGCCGGTGCGATCGACGGCCTTTTCGCCGTGTCGCGCACGAGAGTGAGACGCTCGCGTCGCGCTCACCGCCGCGACACCGCGCCTCACGCGACGCGCGGCGCACGATCCCCGGCGAACGCGTAGGATGCCGCTCGCGCGGCCCCGTACCAGGGTTGCCGAGGCAAAGGGGGAACAGACATGGCGGAAGACAAGGTCGCGGTCGTCACCGGAACGACGTCGGGCATCGGGCGCGAGATCGTTCGCGGCTTGCTCGATCGGGGCTACACGGTCGTCGCGCACGCACGCAGCGCCGACAAGGCGGAGGCCGAGCTCGCCAAGCTCGATGCGGCATCCCGCGCGCGCGTGCACCGCGTCCTCGCCAACCTCGGCTCGCGCACGGACGTCCTGCGTGCGGCGGACGAGATCGGCCGGCGCTTTCCGAAGATCGATCTCTTGATCCACAACGCGGCCGTCGTGCCCAAGACACGTGTCGAGACGAGCGAGGGGCTCGACGAGTGCTTCGTCACGAACGTGCTCGCGCCGTTCATCCTCACGCGTCGTCTCGAGCCCGCGCTTCGTGCGGGCGCACCGTCGCGCGTCGAGCTCTTCTGGGGCGGCGGACAGAACGACTTCGACATCGACGATCTGCAGTCGAAGAAGGGCAAGTACGACGGCTGGGCCGCGTACTGCCAGTCGAAGAACGCTTGCGCGCTCCTGGTCAGCGAGCTCGCGCGTCGCAGCAAGGACGGCGGCATCACGTACTTCGGTGTGTTGCCGGGCCTCGTGAACACCGAGGGCATGCGCGGTCTGAGCAACTTCGTGTTCTCGACGCTCATGCGTCCGCTCTACCGAACGCCGGCAGAGGGCGCGCGCACCGCGCTCTGGGTCGCGCAGGAGCCGGGTCTCGAAGCGCGCTACGGCACGGTGTTCGGCAGCCTCCTCGGAGGCGGTTGGCGCAACGAGACCAAGCCCGGCAAGAACGCGAGCGATCCAGCGCTGGCGAGCCGGCTCTACGCGAAGTGCGAGGAGCTCGCGGGCTGACGCACCGACCGCTGGCGTCCGAGCGCGCCGGCGCTCGGTGCTTATGCAGCTCGGGATGCGTTCGCCTTCGCCTGCCGTTCCTGCGCCTCCCGAGGCCCAGGCGTCGCATGGCGGCTTGGTGACGCTCACGCTCGGCGCGCTCGGCGTCGTCTACGGAGACATCGGGACCTCACCGCTCTACGCGATTCACGAGATCTTCTACGGCCACGGGGGCCTCGCACGCGAGAGACCGAACGTCGTCGGCTGCATCTCGCTCGTGCTCTGGACGATCACGCTCGTCGTGCTCGTGAAGTACCTCTCGTTCGTCCTGCGCGCCGACATGGACGGAGAAGGAGGTACGTTCGCGCTCTACGGCCTCGTCCACAAGCACAAGCGGCGAGGCATCGGGTTCCTGCTCTGGCTGCTCATGCTCGCGGCCGGTCTGCTCTTCGGCGAAGGGATCATCACCCCCGCGATCAGCGTGCTCTCCGCGGTCGAAGGTCTGCGGATCGTGACGCCGAGCTTCGATCCCTTCGTGCTGCCGATCACGCTCGTCGTCCTGGCGGTGCTCTTCGCCTTCCAGCGGCGCGGCACCAGCCAGGTCGGCAAGGTCTTCGGTCCGATCATCCTCGTGTGGTTCGTGTCGATCGGACTGCTCGGTGCGCGTCAGGTCGTGCTGCGACCGGAGATCCTCGCCGCGCTCGATCCGCGGCTCGGCCTCGCGACGCTCGGCCATCTGGGATTCTCCGGCTCGCTCCGTCTGCTCGGCGGCGTCGTGCTCGCGATCACGGGAGGCGAGGCGCTCTACGCGGACATGGGCCACTTCGGAAAGCGACCCATCCGGCTGAGCTGGACCCTCGTCGTGTATCCCGCGCTGATCGCCAGCTATCTCGGACAGGGTGCGTATCTGCTGGGCGACGAGCCCGTTGCCGGGAGCGTCTTCTACGGTCTCGTTCCGAGCGCGCTGCTCGTGCCCATGGTGATCCTCGCGACCGCTGCGACCGTGATCGCATCGCAGGCGCTGATCTCGGGCGCGTTCTCGCTCGCGACGCAGGCGGTCTCGCTCGGTCTGTTCCCGCGTCTGACGGTGGTGCACACCCACCACGCGCACGAGGGGCAGATCTACGTCCCGTTCATCAACTGGGCGCTCTTCATCGGTTGCGTGCTGCTGGTGCTGGGGTTCCGCTCGAGCACCGCGCTCGCGGCCGCGTACGGCCTCTCGGTCTCGGGCGTCATGCTCTCGACCTCGATCGCGATGACGGCGATCGCGCGCCTCTACTGGAAGTGGCGCTGGCCGCTCATCGCCCTGGTGTTCGCCCCGCTCGCGTGCATCGACCTCGCGTTCCTCTCCGCGAACTCGCTCAAGCTCTTCGAGGGCGGCTACATCCCGCTCGCGCTCGGCGTGGTGCTCTTCGTGGTGATGACGACGTGGCGCTGGGGACGCAAAGCCACGCTCGCTGCCTACTCGAGCAAGCGCACGATGACGATGAAGGAGCTCGTGGCGTCGAAGAAGCGCGCACCCAGCTTCGATCGAAACGCCATCCTAATGGTTCCCAAGCCGCTGCGCAGCGAGAGCGACAACGCGCCCGCGCTGCTGCAGCTCGTCTGGGAGCGTTGGGGCATGCTCCCGAAGAACCTGATCTTCGTGGAGGTCGTGCACCGCAAGGCGCCGTACGTGCACGGCGAGCGTCATCAAGTGACCGTCTTCGATCGCTCGCCGGAGCACGGCTCGGTGATCAGCGTCACGATGAGCTTCGGCTTCATGGAAGACCCGAACGTCGAGCGCGTCCTCGAGAGCGTCGCGAGCCACCAGGAGATCGGCCTCCCCACCGATCCGCATCAGTGGATCGTGCACGCCTCTCAGGAGCGTATCCTCGCGGCGCGAGACGCGAGCGCGCTCGCGCGGATCAGGCTGCGCGTCTTCTCGTTCCTGCGGCAGGTCTCGACGCCGTCCTACTATTACTACGGGCTCGGCGACGCGGTGCAGCTGTCGACGGAGATCCTACCGGTTCGGCTTCGCTGAGCGCCCGGCTCACCCCGGGCCGAGCGGTCACGCGGCCGAACGTGTCCTGCGCTCGCGGATGCTCGCGGCCACCGCTTCGAACTGCAGAGACGCGATGCGCGAGCGAAGCGAGATCACCTCGTCGGGCGCGAAGAGTCTCTCGAGGCTCTTGCCGAACGCCGGCATGCGCGCGAGGACGCTCACGTCGTACGCGTCGAGCAGCCCGACGAGCTCGTCGAGGTCGGCGTCTCGCGGCGCCGACCGAAGCGCCGCTTCGATGCTCCTCGCGAGCAGCTCGATCCGCTCGAGAAGAGCCGAGACGCACCGCTGGAGCTGCTCGGGCGGGCCCGCCCGACAGCACGTCTCCGCCTCGGCGGCGGCCGACGAGAGAGAGCGCGCTCCGAGCGTCGCCGCCGCGCCCTTGAGCTTGTGGAGACGCCTCGCGAGCTCGTTCGACGCGAGCGGCTCCGCGGACGCGATCCATCGCGTCGTCTCGGCGAGATCCGCGTGCATGTGAACGAGGAGCGAACGAAAGAGCGTCACGTCACCGAGGAGCCGCATGCGGACCTCGTCGGCGTCGATCCCGTCGATCTCGGGCCACACGGAGGCGGCCACCGGCGGGACCGTTGGGATCGAAGCGAGCGCCGGCGGACGAACCTCGAGATGGCCTCGGATGCAGTCGACGAGCGCCCGCGGCACGAAGGGCTTGCTCATGAAGTCGTCCATGCCCGCCTCCAGCGCGAGCTGGTGCTCGCTCGACATCGTTCCTGCCGTGAGCGCGATGATCGGCAGCGTCAGACCGAGCCGCGCTCGAATCTCGCGGGCCGCACCGTATCCATCGAGCACCGGCATCTGCACGTCGAGCAAGACCGCGTCGAACGCCTCCGGGCTCGCCGCCAGCAGATCGGTCGCCGCACGGCCGTCGCGCGCGAGCGTGATCACGGCGCCTTCGCGCTCGAGGATCCGTTGCGCCACCTCCAGATTGATCTCGCTGTCGTCCACCACGAGGATGCGGACGCCACGCAGATGCGTCGCCGAGGTTCTCGGCGGGCTGCGCTTGGCGCTGCCTCGGGCCCCGGCGAGCGGCACGAACGGAAGCTCGACCCAGAACTCCGAGCCCACGCCTTCGGTGCTCGAGGCGCCGATCTCACCGCCCATCATCACGGCGAGCTGCTTGACGATCGAGAGGCCGAGGCCCGAGCCGCCGAAGCGTCGCGTCGTGGACGTATCGGCCTGCGCGAAGGGCGTGAACAGGCGAGAGAGAGCGTCGGCGGAGATTCCGATCCCCGAGTCGCGAACCGCGATGCGCAAGCGCACGTGCTCGGCGGCCTTGCTCATAACGCGCACGTCGACGTGGACCGCGCCGGCCGCGGTGAACTTGATCGCGTTCGAGGTGAGGTTGGTGAGGATCTGGCGCAGGCGCATCGCATCGCCTTCGAGGCCATCCGGAACGTCGGCACCGACGCCCACGACGAACGCGATGCCCTTTCGCTCCGCCTCCGCACGCATCAGCTCGGTCTGCTCCCGGACGAGCGTCGAGAGCTCGAAGGGCACGGTCTCGATGCGGAGCTCGCCGGCTTCGATCTTGGAGACGTCGAGCACGTCGTTGATGAGCCCGAGCAGGCCTCGGCTGGCGGTCTGGATGCGGTCCACGAAGCGCCGCTGCTCGACGTCGAGCTCGGTGCCTTCGAGCAGATACGCCAGCCCGATGACGGCGTTCATCGGCGTGCGGATCTCGTGGCTCACGTTCGCGAGGAACTGACTCTTGGCGTGGCTCGCTTGCTCGGCCTTCTGCATCGCGTCGCGGAAGACCCGCTCGGACTCCCTCTGGATCGACACGTCGTGCGCGATCCCGAGGTAGCCGGAGGGCGAGCCGTCCGGGCCGTGGAGCGCCGTCACGGTGAGCGACACGGGCACGCGCGAGCCGTCCTTTCGTACGAACGTCCACTCGCGCGCGACGCCGAGCACGCTCGGATCGTTGAACACGTCTTTCCCTTCGACGGGACGCTTCAAGCGCTCGACCATCTCGGCTCGCCGCGCGGCGACCTCGTCGGGATCGTGCACGATGGAGGGCGACGAGATGCCTACGACCTCCTCGCTGCGATAGCCGAGCAGACGCTCGGCGCCCGTGTTGAACATCGTGAACCGGAAGTCCACGTCGACGCTGATGATCGCGAAGCCCGATGCGGACGCGAGCATGCTGTTCACGAGATAGCTCTTCGCGTGCAGCTCGAGCTCGGTCTCCTTCTGCCGCGTGATGTCGACGTTCACACCCGTCATCCGACTCGCTCTGCCGCTCTCGTCGAACGCGATGCGTGCGGCGGACTTGATGTGCCGCGAGGACCCGTCCGGCAGAACGATCCGGAACATCGTGTCGAATGGCGTCCTGTTCTCCATGGCCGCGATGAGCTCGCGCTCGACTCGCTCGCGATCGTCGGGGTGGAGTGCGCGGCGCCACAGCTCGTACTCGAGCTCGGCGTCTCCTGGATGGCGTCCGTACATGTCGAACATCCGCGCATCCCATGCGAGCGCGCCGGTCGCGACATCGTACTCCCAGATTCCCATTCCTCCCGCGCCGGCGGCGACCTCGAAGCGCTCGTTGAGGTGTCGGAGCCGCTCCTCCATCGCCTTGCGCTCGGTGACGTCGGTGCGGATCGATACGTATTTCTCGATGCGTCCGGTCTCGTCGCGGAATGGCTGCACCAGGCTGGAGACCCAATAGAACGAGCCGTCCTTCGCACGGTTCCGCACCTCGCCACGCCACGTGCGACCGCTCGAGATCGTCGACCACATGTCCGTCCAGAACGCGCGATCGTGCAGACCGGAGTTGATCAGCCGGTGCGACTGGCCGACGAGCTCGTCGCGACGATAGCCGGAGACCCGACAGAAGCCTTCGTTCACGTCGACGATGCGCCCTCTCGCATCGGTGACCGATACGAGCGCGTGCTCGTGCAGCGTGGCGAGCAGCGCTGCGTTGTCGCGCTGCAGTGCGGCGAGCTCGCTCTGGCCTCTGCGCACCTCCGTCACCTCTTGCGAGATCACGTAGAAGCCGCGCAGGACACCGTCGGCACGGTCGGGGACGTATCGCACGACGAACGTACGGAGCGGGCCGTCACTGTCTCGCCCATACGAGGTGTACTCGAAGGTCGTCGTCGTTCCGGCGAGCGCTGCCTCGCAGTGCGGACGAAGCTCTGCGACGACGGACGGCGGCAGGATCTCGGACATCCGCTTGCCCACGACCGAGGACACGTCGACTCCGAACCAGTCGGCCCAAGCTCGATTGGCGACGCGATTGACGAGCTCGCAATCCCAGTAGCAGAGGATCACTGGCGCGGCGTCGATGAAGGCTTGGAGATCGCGGCGCGCGTTCTGGAGCAGCGTCGCCCGCTCGGCCACGTGCATCTCGCGCACGCGGCGTGCCCGCGTTCGCTCGAACGCGAGGGCGACGAGTGCGCCGAGCACGAGCGAGACGATCGCCACCGTCACGACGACCCCCACGAGTGTGGCTGTCTGCGGCGCGACCTCGAGAGCCACGCGAGCGCGATCAGGCCGCCGGCACTGGCGCGGACGCTCATGGGTCGCGACGCGAGCGCATCGGCGGCCGTAGCATAAAGCGGGTCATGCCGACTAGACAGCGGCGGTTCCGAGCGCCGACTTGAGCCGCGGTGACTCTTGTACGTATCTGCGCGGTGCCTACGCAGCCTCCATGCAAGCTCGCTCCGCCATGACCCGCCTGGTCGTCGTCGTTCCTCCACAGCTCACGCTGGATGTCGCGTGGGAGGTGATGCAGAAGCGGCGCATCCGGCACCTGCCGATCGTCCAGGGAGGCGCGCTCCTCGGGATCCTCTCGGATCGCGACGTTCTCGTGCGCGCGCGGCTCGGCGAAGACGGGACGATCTCCGTCCCGCACGTGCCGGTCGTCCACGCGATGACGCCCTCCCCGGCCACGTGCGAGCCCGACCAGAGCGTGTCCTCGATCGTGCGCGTGATGACCGAGCGCAAGATCGATGCGATGCCGGTGCTCGACGCGCGCGAGCGGCTCGTCGGTCTGGTGACGTCGACGGACCTCCTTCTCCTCTTGATCGAGCCCGACGCCGCGCGGCCGCTGCCCTTCACGTTCACGGTCGAAGAGGTCTCGCCACAGCTCTCGGCGTGAGGGCCTGACGCGCCGATTCGAGGGCGAGTAGGTCCGCAGCCCAAGGTCTGCGGCGCGCCGTGGTATAGAATGCAGAGGTATGCGGCTGCCGAACGACGTGCTCCGGCGCGTGCGCGGCGCGATGGTCGTCGTGACCCTCGCCGCGTGTGGGGGCGAGCCCGTGACGACGCCTCCGCCGATCGCGCCGGAGCCGCCCGTCGTGCTGGCGCCGAGCGATCCCGTCGCGTACGACGCGACGCGCGAGTCGATGCGTCTCGCGCGGCTCGATGCAGAGGACGAGGGCTCGTCCGTCCAGCGCGAGACGCGCGTATCGAACGTCGCGCAGGCACGGCGTGCGATCACCCAGCGCGCGTACGCGCGTTGGATCGGGGCACGCGCCGCGTGCGGTCGCGGCTGAACGCGGATCGGAGAGGGGAGATCACGATGCGCCTTCCGACGTCGGTCCTGGCTCGCGTGCGTGGCTCGGTCGCCGTGGTCGCGATGCTCGGATGCAGCGGCGCGAGCGAGCCGACGCCTGCGCCGGTCCCGCCAACGACCGTGATCGCGGTCGCCGCGGTCGCGCCCGATCCGGTCCCGTACGACGACGCGCGAGAGACAGCACGACTGGCGCGCCTCGACGAGCGCGAGGCGGACGCGGCGGGCGTGCGCGCGGCGCGGATCGATGACGCGACGGCTGCCGCGCAGGCGCGCCGCGATCGGGCGATCTTCGAAGCACTGGGTGGAATGGTCACCGGCCCGGGCGAGGTGGGCTCCATCGGCGGAACGGACATCGGGCCCGGCCAGGAATGGAGACGAACAGCGTGCTTGGCGTGTGGTCGCGGTTGAGGTCGGGACATCGAATGCGCCGCGTCCTTCCGGGCCTGCTCGCGCTGACTCTCGCGCTCGCGTGTGGCGGCGAGCACGAAACACCACCGCCATCTGCGACGGTGATCCCCGAACCGCCTCCGCCCGCGCCGCCTCCACCGGTCGTGCGCGCGGGCCCGCTCTGCACCTATCACGGTGTCTGTTGGGCAAGCCCACTGCCGCAGGGCAATGGGCTGCACGCCGTCCGCGCGCTCGCCGCCGATCGCGTCGTCGCCGTCGGTGATCGCGGCACCGTCCTGTCGTGGGACGGGAACGCGTGGTCCTTCGAGGACACGCCGACGCGCGAGCGTCTGCTCGACGTCGCGGGCACGGCCGAGGATCTCTTCGCCGTCGGTGAGAGTGGCACGATCCTGCACCGCGACGCGGACGGCGCGTGGACCCCGATGACGAGCGGTGTCGATGCGACGTTACGCGCGCTCGTCGTCGTCGCACCGAACGACGTCGTCGCGTCGGTGATCGCGGCACCGTCCTGTCGTGGGACGGGAACGCGTGGTCCTTCGAGGACACGCCGACGCGCGAGCGTCTGCTCGACGTCGCGGGCACGGCCGAGGATCTCTTCGCCGTCGGTGAGAGTGGCACGATCCTGCACCGCGACGCGGACGGCGCGTGGACCCCGATGACGAGCGGTGTCGATGCGACGTTACGCGCGCTCGTCGTCGTCGCACCGAACGACGTCGTCGCGTCGGGCGACGGCGCGCTCGTGCTGCACTTCGACGGAACGGCCTGGACGCGCGAGACCCTTCCTGCCGACGTGCCCCTCGACATGAACCTCGTCGCGCTCGCTCGGCACGAGGCGACCACGTACGCGCTCGGCGCTCGCACGGTGGGAGACGAAGCCGACTGCGCGGTGCTCGTGCGCAGCGAGGGCGCGTGGCGCTCGCTCTCGAGCATCGCCGCCGACGTCGGCGCGATCGCGGTGGCGCCCGACGGGAGCATCGTGCTCTCGGGCGCGAGCGCGCGTCACGGCGACGGGACGACGTGGCGCGTGCGCTCGTTCGGCAGCGACCGCCCGCTCGATGCGATCTGGAGCGCCGCAGCCGACGACGTGTGGGCCGGAGGATACGACGGACGCCTCGCGCACTGGGACGGGCGGTCGTGGCACCACGAGCAACTGGGCGACGCCGATGCTGCGCTCGACATCGACGATCTCGATGGCACGTCGGCAACCGATCTCTGGGCGGTCGGCGAGCACGGGCTCATCGCTCATCGCGACGCCTCGACGTGGACGATCGTGTCGAGCGGCACGCGCGCGCGCCTCGAAGGCGTCGCCGGTCTCGGCCGTGACGACGTGTGGGCCGTCGGTGATCAAGTCGCGCTCCACTGGGACGGTCATGCGTGGTCGACGAGCGGACCGAGCGACGTCGAGCTCGAACAGCTCACGGTCGCGAGCGGAACGCTCTTCGCCGTCGGCGGCGACGGCGCGATCCGTCGCTTCGTGGAAGGCACGTGGACGAGCGAGCCCAGCGGCACGACAGCGAAGCTCGAGGGCGTGTGGGCGAGCGATGCGACGCACGCGATCGCCGTGGGCGCGGAATGGACGCAGCGTGATGGAAGCGCGTGGCACGTCGTGCCCGATCGCACTGCGGCGACTGGCATCTGGGGCGCGTCCGAGAACAGCGTGTGGGCGGCCAGCACCGAAGGCCTCGCGCACTGGAACGGAACGACGTGGGCTCCGGATGCGAGCACCGCGTCGACGCCGATGATCGGCGTGTGGGGCGCGGCGGAGAACGACGTGTGGGCCGTGGGCGCTTCGGGCGTCGTCCTGCACTACGACGGCACGGGATGGTCGCGGCGCGAGAGCGACACGACGCAGGATCTGCTCCACGTGTGGGGACGCAGTGCGAGCGACGTGTGGGCCGTGGGCGTCCACGGCACGCTGCTCCACTGGGACGGAACGCGCTGGCGCTGGCGAGACGCGGGCACCGACGAAGTCCTCCACTCGGTGTGGGGCACGCCCGACGGCGAAGTGTGGATCGTGGGCCACGGCGGCGTCGTGCTCCGCATGGACGAGCCTTGAGCGGACGGCCGCTCGTCGGCGTCAACCTCACGCCGACCGAGGATCTGCGCGAGGCGATCCTGCCGCTGCTCGAAGAGGGCGTCGTCGATGCGCTCGAGTGGAGCGTCGATCTCGGATTCGGCGGCGTGCCCGACTGGGCCGACGCGCTGCTCGCGCACTACGCCGAGGCCGATCGTCTCGTCGCGCATGGTGTCGAGCTCTCGCTGTTCACGGTCGACCACGCGGAACGCCGGGCGCGATGGATGAACGACATGCAAGCGCAGCTCGCGCGCTATCGCGTGCAGCACCTCGCCGAGCACTTCGGGATCATGACGGCCGGCGCGATCGTGGAGGGCACGCCGCTTCCGCACCCGCGCTCGCGCTCGGCCATCGCGGTGGGTCGCATGCGGCTCGCCGAGCTCGCCGCGCGCGCGCACGTGCCGGTCGGGCTCGAGAACCTCGCGCTGGCGCTCTCGCGTCGCGACGTCGAAGAGCAACCGGACTTCCTCGATGCGCTGCTCGATCCGCACGGGATCCTGCTGCTCGATCTGCACAACTTGCTCTGCCAAGCGGAGAACTTCTGCCTCGATCCGCATGCGCTGCTCGCGCGCTATCCGCTCGAGCGCGTGCGCCAGCTGCACGTCGCGGGCGGGACGCACTTCACGCCGCGCATCGGCGCGCCGCTGCGTCGTGACGATCACGAGCGCGACGTCCCCGAGGCCTGCTTCGATCTGCTCGACGACGCGCTCGGCCGCTGTCCTCGTCTCGCGTACGTGATGCTCGAGCACGCGGACGGCATGCTGCGCACGCCCGAGCGCATGGAGGCCTTTCGCGCGACGTTTCATCGCGTCCGAGAGCTCGTCGCCGCGCACGCAGGGGCCGAGCAGACACCCTCCACGTCGCGCGCGAGCCTGGCGATCGACACGCCGAGCGAGGACGATCTACGGACGCTCGCCCACGCGCAGGCGGCGTACCTCGAGACGCTCGACGACGCGACCAGCGAGACGGCGGCGCTCGACGCGCTGCGTGCCGATCCACGCTTGGCGAGCTGGCACGAGTGGATCTCGGAGATCGAGCCACGCGCGCTGGAGCTGACGCACACGCTCGTGGCGCGCTGGGGCGAGCGGGCTGCTCCGTCCGATCCGGATCGACGCGCCGCCGTGCTCGAAGCGCCGAGCGTGCTGCGCTTCCGCGAGCGAGCCGACGCGCCGCTCGCCGCGGGCGAGGTGCGGCTCGAGGTCGACGCGTGCGGCGTGTGCGGCACCGATCTGCACCTCTTCCGCGGGCGCCTCGCCGCCGAGCTGCCCCTCGTCCTCGGACACGAGACGGTGGGCCGCGTCGTCGAGCTGGGCCCGAGCGTCACGTCGCTGCGCGTCGGCGATCGCGTCGGCGTCCCGTGGGCGCAAGGGAGCTGCGGCGCGTGTACACCGTGCCGCACCGGACGCTCGCGCTACTGCGAGCGCTTGCGCACGTGGATCGATCTCGGCGGCGGGCACGCGGACACCACGCGCGTGGTCGCCGACGCGTGCGTGCGCATCCCGGATGCGATGAGCGCGAGCGAAGCAGCGCCGCTCTTCTGCGCGGGCCACACGGTCGCGAGCGGCCTCTTGCGTGCGCGCGTGCAGCCGGGCGAGCACGTCGCCGTCGTCGGAATCGGTGGCCTGGGCCATCTGGCACTGCAGATCGCGCGTGTGCTCGGCGCGCGCGTCACCGGCGTCACGCGGAGCGCGAGCAAGCGCCGCGACATCCTCGCGCTCGGCGCGCACGAGGTGATCGTCACCGACACTCCCGGGCCCGCGCTCGAGCGCATCGGCGGCGCCGACGTCATCTTGGTGACGAAGGCGCGCACGACGGAGGCCGGACCCCTCGTTCGCGGTCTGCGCCCCGAAGGACGGCTCGTCGTCGCGGGCCTGGCGTTCTCGCCGCTCGACATCGACGCCGGCGAGCTGATCTCGCGCGGCGCCAGCGTCCGAGGCGCGCTCGGCGAGCACCGCGCCGATCTCGAGTGGCTCGTCGGACTGGCCGCGGAAGGAAAGGTGCGCCCCATGATCGAGGTGCACCGACCCGCTCGTCTGCGCATGGCGCTCCATCGGCTCGAGGACGGGCGCGTCCGATTCCGCGCGGTCGTCGCGCGCCACGATTGACGGACTTCCGTGGCGAGCCACGCGTGCCGGGTCGCTTCGCCCCGATCGTGCGGCGTGATCTCCGGCCGAATCGCCTCCAGCGCCCGGCACGCGAGGTGCATCGTCGAGCAGACATGATCTCTTCGTCCGTCGCGCGAGCGGCCACGATGGTGATGCTCGTGTCGCTCGCCAGCGCGGGATGCATGTCGGTGCGCCAACGCGTCGTCGTGTACGAGCGCACGACGGAGGTCGCTTCGAGCCCGACGCTCCCCGCGAGCACGCCTGCGCAGCTCGCCGGACGGTCCGACGTCGCGCCCCCTGTCGTGGTGGTCGGCTCCACGTCGGCTACGGCGACGGCACCCGCCGTCGCGCCTCTCGACACCAGATCGGGAGCCATCGTGTCCTTCGCCAACAACATGCTCATCGCGATCGGCTTCGACTCGCTGCGCTCGATCGCGCACGAGGCGATGCCCTCGACAGGGCTCGACGTCGGCGTGGCCTTCGTCTCCGGTGTGCGCCCGAGCGACGGCGTGCAGGTCACCGTCTGTGTGATCACGGGCCGCGACGAAGCGACCGCGGCGGGCTACGCCGAAGCCTTCGCTTCACGCGGAGCCGTCGCTCGGCGAGGAGACATCGTGCTCGTCGTCGCCAGCACGCCCGACGACGCCAGGCTCGACCAGGCCATCCTCGCGCGGCTCGTGCAGCTCACGCTCGACGGGTGACGAGCGCTGTCGTCCAGATCTCGAGCGGCGCGCGGAACGGTGAGACCCAGAGATACGATCACGCGCCAGCGTGGCGCACCGATGCGGTCTGAGCTGAGCACGCGCCGCGCCATCGACGGGCATGTTGGTTGCGCCGGCGCACCACCGTGCGCACCTCTGCTCTGCTGTTGATGATCGCTCTCGCTGGTTGTGCCATGAGCCCTGGGACGACCGACGGTCCCGATGCTTTCTCGACGTCGGACGGCGCGTCCGTCGATGCGAGCACGATGCAAGATGCACACGCGTCGCCCGATGCGAGGGCGGGCGACGGCGCGTCGAGCGATGCCGCGCCGCGCGATGCCAGCCGCGACGCGCACGTCGGGCCCGATGCGCACGATGCCGGACCGGTCGATCCCGATCCGACGCATCGCCCGCATCGCGAGGCGTGCGACTACCACGCAGGCGATCACGTGCACACGACCATCGGCCTCACCGAGGCCGAGCGCGCCGCGATCCCCATTCGCCACGTCATCGTGTTCATGCAGGAGAATCGGTCGTTCGATCACTACTTCGGTCGGATGACCGAGTACGGACATCCCGTCGACGGCTTTCCGCGCGACTTCCACAACCCGATCCCCGGCGGCGGCACGGCTACCGTCGCGCACTCGCCGACGACCTGCATCACTCCCGACCTCCACCACGGATGGAGCATGATGCACGACCAATACGATCACGGTCGCCTCGACCACTTCTACTCGAACGCCGCTGCGAACGGGAACGGCCGTCGCGCGCTCTACTGGCTCGATCAGCGCGACATCCCTTTCTACTACTGGGTCTACAGCCACTTCGCGATGGCCGATCGACACTTCAGCTCCGTGATGGGCCCGACGTGGCCGAACCGCGACTACCTCTATGCGGCGACGTCCGATGGCGTGACGAACACCGACGAGCGCATCATCCACGTGCGGACGATCTTCGACGCTCTGCAGACCGCGGGCATCTCGTATCGCGAGTACACGCCGGGCCACGTGCGCTCGGGATCGGTCGGGCGAACCGGATCGTCGCCCGGCGTCACGCCGCTCACTCGCCTCTTCACCGATCTCGCCGACGGGACGTTGCCGCGCGTGTCGTTCGTCGACGTCTCGGGCGATCAAGACGAGCACTCGGTCGCAGACGTGCAGATCGGCGAGGCGTTCTTCCGGCGCTTGGTGATCGCGCTCTTCCACAGCCCGCAGTGGCCCTCGACCGCGCTGTTCTACACGTACGACGAAGCGGGCGGCTTCTTCGATCACGTCCCGCCGCCGACGGCTTGTGTCCCGGACGGGCGCGCGGCCAACGCCGACTTCGATCGCATGGGCTTCCGCGTGCCCCTGCTCGTGGTCTCGCCGTGGGCGCGCCCTGGGCACGTCTCGCATCTCGTGCACGAGGCCACGTCGATCACGCGCTTCATCGAGCTGCTCTTCGATCTTCCGGCGCTCACCGACCGCGACGCGAACTCGGACGCGCTGCTCGACATGTTCGACTTCGATCATCCGGCGCTGATGACGCCGCCGTCCGGCGCGCCGGCCTCGGGCACGCACGGATGTCCATGAGCCCTGCGCGCATGGGGATCGTTTCGCTCGCGCTCGCCCTCGGATGCGCGGGCCCGACGAGCGCGACCCCGCGCATCGATGCGGCCGCGCAGACCGACGGGGCCGCGCCTGCGAGTGACGCGGGCCGAGCGCCGCGCGACGCCGACGTGCACGAGACCGACGCGAGCCCCGCGCAGGACGCGGGCGCGCACGACGCCGGTCACGATGCGAGCACACACGACGCGGGTCACGACGCGGGCCTACCGCCGCCGCCGACCGACATGTGGCCCGGGACCCATGCGCTCCTGCGCCCGTCGAGCCCGATGCCGTGCGCGGATCCCGCCGTCGTCTCCGAGGACGACGCGCGAAGCGTCTACTACGTGTTCTGCACCGGCATGACGCACGTGTGGACCACGTCCGATTGGGTCGAGTTCCACGACGTCCGCGCGAGCACGAGCTTCGTTCTGACGGGCATGTCGTCCAACGGAGCTCACATGGGCTCTTGGTGGGCGCCCGGCGTGATCTACGCGCCCGCCCTTCGTCGATACGTGATGTGGGTGTCGGTGCCCGATGCGAGCGCCATCGATGGCGCGAACGGCTGGACGGCTCGCTCGCTCGCCGTGCTCATCGCACCGTCACCGGCGGGCCCGTGGACCTTCCACGGCCTCGCGGCCGACGCGGGCGCCGATCAGATGTTCATCGATCCGTTTCCGTTCGTGGACGCGGACGGCGGACGATACGTGTACTGGAAGCAATACGGCGGCAGCCTGTCGTCCAGCATCATGGGCGCGCGCGTCGATGCGGCATGGACCGGCATCGTCGCCGGCTCTCGCATGGAAGTGATGAACGGCTACGGCGGCACCGGCACGTGGGAAGACAACGTGCGTGAGAATCCGGCCGTCTGGCGCGACGGCTCGGGCCGTCACCACTTGATCTTCTCCGGCGGACACTGGCGCGACGACACCTATGCGACCGGCCACGCCATCAGCACGTGTGGTCCACTCTGCCCGAGCTCGACGTCGGGCGGCTGGCACATGGTGGACAGCGGCGATCGCGGGATCCTGCAGGTCGTGCGCGCCTTCCACCATCCCGACTTCACGCATGGCGGGCCCGGCGGCGCGGTCTTCATGAACGACCGCGCCACCGACATCGTCTACGCCGCGGCGGCGCACAGCCGCACCGGCGACACGACGCGCTTCCTGATGCGAGACCACGTCTCGTGGCAGCACGGCGCGCCCTTCGTCGACACGTCGGGACACGAGCCCGTCGGCTACTGAGCGGCGGTCACATCTTCTTGCGTGGGCGCGGCAGATCGAGCTCGGACAGACGCGTCACGAGCGTGCGTCGCGAGATCCCGAGCAGCGCGGCAGCCTGTGTCTGGTTGCCCGCGCACTTGGCGATCGCTTCGATGATCCTCTGACGCTCGAGACGCTTCATCTCGGCCTCGAGCGCCGCCTTCGTCGCATCGAGCGGACTGCCGGGGGAGCCAGGCGGCACGTCCGGCACTGCGGGCGGCACGCTCGCACGCGCCGACTCCATGAGACGTGTCGGCAGATGCGTCGGGGAGAGGACCTCGTCTCCGCACAGCAGACACGCACGCTCCATCACGTTGCGCAGCTCGCGCACGTTTCCCGGCCACGGATATCGCTCGAGCGTCTCGATCGTGTCCGCGTGCAGCTTCGGTGCCTTCTGGCCCATGCTCTTCGCCGCTGCGCCGAGGAAACGCAGCGCGAGCGGGAGGATCTCCGCCGTGCGCTCGCGCAAAGGCGGAATCGAGAGCGTGACTCCGCCGAGCCGATAGTAGAGATCGGCGCGGAACGTTCCTTTGGCCACCTCGGCCTCGAGATCGCGATTGGTCGCGGAGACGATCCGGATGTCGATCGCGCGCGGCGTGCGCGAGCCGACGCGCATGACCTTCTTCTCTTCGAGCACGCGCAGGAGCTTCACCTGCGTCGCCATCGGCACGTCGCCGACCTCGTCGAGGAACACGGTTCCACCGTTGGCTGCTTCGAGCAGGCCCTGCTGCGCTTGGCCTGCGCCGGTGAACGAGCCCTTCTCGTGCCCGAAGAGCTCGCTCTCGAGCAGCGTCTCGCTGAGCGCCGCACAGTTGAACGCGATGAACGGCTTCTGCGCCCGCTGCGAGGCTCGATGCAGCTCTTCCGCCAGCAGCTCCTTGCCGGCGCCCGTCTCGCCCAGCACCAGAACGGCGATGTCGCCCTGCGCCACGCGACGCGCCTGGGCATAGAGCTCGCGCATCGCGCGATCGACGACGAGCGCGCCCGAAGCCGTCTCGACCGGCACGACTCCAGACACGTCGTCGGCGATGCGCGGCGGAGGAGGCGTCGCACGCGCCGGCTCGGGCGCCGCACGTCGCGCGCGGATCGCCAGACGCGAGCGCACCGTCTCGAGCAGCTCGGCGCGCGCGAACGGCTTGGTGATGTAGTCGTCGGCGCCGAGGTTCATGCTGTGGCGGATGTCGGGCCGCTCGGCGCGCGTGCTTATGAAGACGAAGGGCACACCCTCCGTCTGCGG
>CAYSCF010000131.1:0-17799 GCA_964429305.1 uncultured Sandaracinaceae bacterium
ATCCCTCCAGCCGGAACTGCGGTAGGTGCCGCGCCGCGCACTCGCGATCGGCCTCCGTGCGCGGATCGCTCGTGCTGAAGACCGCGACGCCGTGCACCCCACCGAGCGCGCGTCGCACCTCGGTGCTCATCACGCTCACGAGCCGCGCGTGCGCGAAGCCGCTGCGATCGCTGAGCGCGCCGAGGAACACGACGTAGCTCATGTGTGACCAGTCCACGCTGCCGCCGGACACGCTGCCGCCCGACGGAGCCGGGATCGGCGGAGGCGCGGGCGCGTGGGCGGCCGGCGGGGCCGACGCGATCATCGTTCGCAGTGCTCGGGTCGCTGCATCGCGCACGCTCGAAGACTCGTCGCGCGTCGCTCGCTCGAGCGCACTCCGCGAGCTCGCGACACCGAGGCGCCCGAGACCTTCGGCACACGCGGCGCGCACCGCGGCGTTGTCGTCGTGACCGAGCGCGCGTGCGAGCGCGTCGGCCATGTGGGGATCTCCGCTCGATCCGAGCGCGCCCGCGGCACGCACGCGCGCGCGGAAATCGGTGCCCTCTTGGAGCACGCGGATCACCGTGCTGCGATCCTGCGCGCCGATCGAGTCGGTCGCAGCGAACGCGACGAGGCTCACGACCAAGAGCCCGATCCCGAAGTTCACTCTGCGCGCCGCGCCCATCGCTCTCGTTTCAGATTCTCAGGGCGCGTCCGCGAGAGTCAATGGGGTCAGGGTCGATGTGTAGGTCCATGCAGGCATAGATCCGACCTGCCTACACGCGTCAGCTCACTGCCATCAGCGCCAGCGCGATGGCCGCCGGCAGCGCCTGCACGAACGCGATGCGTGGGCTGACCGTCGCAGCGCCGTAGAGACCGACGATCACCACGAACACGAGCAAGATCATCCGCGTCGGGCCCAGATCCGCGATCACCGACGCGATCAGGAACGCCCCGAGCACGCCGTTGTAGACGCCCTGGTTCGCGGCGAGCACCTTCGATTTCTCCGCGTCCTCGAGCTTCTGGCCGAACGTCTTCAGCCCGAGCGGCTTGGTCCACATGAACGTCTCGAGCACCATGAAGTAGAGGTGCAGCAGGCCGACGACGGCCGAGACGACGAGCGAGATCGTGGCGAGCATCCGTGCACGGTCTCACGGATCGGCTCGAGCCCGGAAGCGGATCGCGAGCGCGGCCAGCGTCCGCTCGACGTGCGTCGCATGGCCGAGCACGTAGGTCGCGAACACGCGCGCCATCGGCGATCGCACCTGCCCGCGCTCGGTGAGCGTGACGCGCGTCCCGTCGTCCTCCGGCGCGAGCTCGTAGGTCCAGCTCCCCTCGAACGCCATGCGCCGCGCCGGTGTCGCGTGGATGACCAGCCGCGACGGTGGAGTCGACTCTTCGATCTCGAGCTCGAGCGTTCCTTGCGGGCCGAATTCGCGATAGCGAACGCGCGGCTCGCTCGCGATGAGCTGCACGCGCCCGACCGTCTTTCGCCAGCGCGGGATCGCCTTCGGATCGGCGAGGAGCGCGAACACGTCCTGCTGCGAGGCGCTCACGAAGACGTCGCGGCGCGTCACGTGCGCGGACGGCAGGCGTCGTCCCCAGAGGTACACGAACAGCGGCGTCAGACCGAACGCGATCGCGGCCGACACCAGCACCATCCACGGGATCGTCGTCACGAGGATTCGCGCGGCAAGAGCTGACGCAGATGCCACGAGCCCGCGATCACGCGCCGCTCGGCAGCATCGAGCTCGTCCTTGAAGCGCCCGAGCAGAACCGTCGGCGTGAGCACGACGAGCAGGCTCGTGCCGAGCAAGAACGCGCTCGTGAGGAAGGGATCGAAGCGCACCATCGGGGATCGAACGAGGAGCGCGCCGTCCGCCGTGAACTCGTACGGCATCGGCAGGACGCCCGCGAGCGCGAGCCCGTACGGCACGACGATCGCGAGCAGCGCGAGCAGGACGATCCACTTGCGCGCGCTCGGTGGCGCATCGAGCGCGAAAAACATCGCGTTCGTGACGACGAAGCCGGGCACGAGGATGAAGGGGCCGAAGATCAGGCTCAGCGACCCGACCGCGATCACGCTCGCTGCGTAGAAGCCGAGCAGCGCCGACTCGCTCGTGCGCCCGGTGCGCCAGAGGAAGATACCGATCGCGCTCGTGGCGAGCACGGCCGTGCCGGTGAGCCCGGCCAGGGCCCAGTTGGTGACGCCGAACGCGATCACGATCGGCATCCCGAGCAGCCACGTCAGCGTCCGGACGGCGGTCGAGCGCAGCACGGCACGACGACGCGCGGTACGGCGCTCTTCGAGCTCGGCCAACGCGCCCGGCGGCAGCTCCTTCGGGACGTCGGTGAGCAGCTGCTGCAGCGCCGCGAGCGCCCCGGGATGCGTCGGGTCGAGCGCGAGCGCGCGACCGAGCTCGCGCATCGCTTCGGCCGCATCGCCCGTCTTCAGCAAGCTCTCGGCCTTGTCGACGTGCTCGCGGCCGAGCTCGCGTCGTCGCGACTCGTCGCGCTCGCCGTCGAGATAGCGCTCGATCGCCTCGGCCAGCTCGCGCGCGCTGGCGTATCGATCACTCGGCGAGAGCGCGCACGCGCGCGCACAGATCGCCTCGAGCTCGGGCGGCACGTCGGCGCGTCGCGCGCGCTTCTCGAAGCTCGGCGGCTGCAGCGTGCTCGTGAGCCTGCCCGTGGCGTTCCCGCGATGGAGCGGCTCCAGATAGAGGAGCTCGAAGAGGATCGCGCCGAGCGAGTACACGTCGGTGCGCGCATCCAGCTTGTCGATCTCGCCGCGCGCTTGCTCGGGCGCCATGTAGCCGGGCGTGCCCATCAACGAGCCGTGCAGCGTTTCTCCGCCGCTCGCTTCGATGGCTTGGTGCGAGCCCGGTGTCTCGGGCGCATCGGGCAGCGATCGAATCTTCGCGAGGCCCCAGTCGAGCACGTGGACCTCGCCGAACTCTCCGAGCATCACGTTCGCCGGCTTGAGATCGCGGTGCAGCACGCCGCGCGCGTGCGCGAAATCGATCGCGAGACCCACCGTGCGCAGCGCATCGAGCAGGCGCCGACGCCCGTAGCGTGCCTTCGCTTCCGGATCGTTCTTGGCGAGCGCTTGCACGATCTCGTCGAGCGCCGCGCCTCGCACGCGCTTCATCGTGAAGAACGTGCGTCCGTCGGGCGCGACGCCGAGGTCGTGCACCGGAACGACGGCCGGATGCTCGAGCTGGCCCTGCACGCGCGCCTCGCGCACGAAGCGCTCGAGGCCGTCCGCGCTCGATCCCTTCATGCGCTTGATCGCGACGTCGCGGCCGACGTGCTTGTCGCGGCAGAGCAAGACCTCCCCCATGCCGCCCTCGCCGAGCAGCGAGCGCATCTCGTAGCGATGCTCGAACGCGGCGTCGCGCAGATCCACGGCGCTCGCATCGACCTCGGTCGGCAACGACGGAGCGCGACCGGCGGCGAACGTCGGGGCGGACTCGAACGCGCCCGGTGCGCGGATCGTCGGCTCGATGTCGTCTCGCGGAGAGGAGGGCTGTGACATGCGGCGCAGCCTATCAGCCGATCCGACGATCGGCGCTTCGTGTTAGAGGTTCTGCGATGCCCACGGCCGGCACGCTGCGCGCGCGTCTGCTCGACTGGTACGATCGACACGCGCGTGATCTGCCGTGGCGGCGCACGCGCGATCCGTACGCGATCTGGGTCTCGGAGATCATGCTCCAGCAGACGCGGGTCGAGACGGTGATCCCGTACTACGAGCGCTTCCTCGCGCGGTTTCCGAGCGCAGAAGCGCTGGCGGACGCGAGCGAGGACGAAGTGCTCTCGATGTGGAGCGGGCTCGGCTACTACCGACGCGCACGTCTGCTGCATCGCGGTGCCGGCATCGTGAGCGACGTGCACGGCGGGCGCGTTCCGGAAGATCCGGTGCTGCGCGCGGCGCTGCCTGGCATCGGCCCTTACACGGCGGGCGCGATCGGATCGATCGCATTCGATCGCGCCGAGCCGATCGTCGACGGCAACGTCGCGCGCGTGCTGTGCCGAGTGCTCGCGATCGAGACGCCGCTCGGCAGCAAGGAGACCGAGGCGCGTCTGTGGAGCGAGGCCGCGGGGCTCGCGCGAGGACCGCGGCCGGGCGCGCTCAACCAGGCGCTGATGGAGCTCGGTGCGACCGTGTGCACGCCGCTCTCGCCGCGCTGCGGTGCGTGCCCGCTCCGCGCATCGTGCGTCGCGCGCAAGACCGATCGCGTGCGCGAGCTTCCGGTCGTGCGAAAGAAGCGCGCGCCGAAGCCCGTCACGATGGTCGCCGTGATCGCGCATCCGAAGAACGATGCGCGCACGTGGCTCGTGCGGAGCGAAGGCGCGCTCTTCGGCGGTCTCTTCGGAACACCGATGATCGAGGGCTCGGATCGCGCCGCGGCGAAGGCGGCTCTCGCGGCGCACGGTCTGCGCGGCACCGCCCTCGAGCCGCTCGGCGACGTCGAGCACGTGCTCACGCATCGACGTCTGCAGGTACACGTCTTCGAGGCCATCACGCAGCCCGCGCGCGCGACGGCCACGCGCAAACTGCTCGACGCCGAGGGCGCGCTCGAGGTCGGCGTGGCGACGCTCACGCGCAAGATCCTCCGACTCGTGCGACCCTCCTGAGGTGGGCAAGCACGTCTTCGTGTGGCGTCCGCCGGAGTCGGACATCGACGTCTTCGCGCGCGCGGGGCGCGACGCGGTCGAGCGGCGCCTCGACGGGATCCCGCTCGACGCGACGAGCGTGCATCTCACGCATCGCACGCCGCCGCGCCTCTCGCTCGTGCCGTTCCGTCGAACACCGGTCGCGCTCGTGTCGCTCACGGGCTCCGACGCCTCGCTCGATGCGGCGCGCCTGGCGCTCGGCAGGCTTCCCGGCCGGCTCGAGGGCTGGCGTGTCGACGAGAGCATCCCGGTCGCAGTGCCTGCGCATGCCGAGGTGACGCTGGTCACGCTCTTCCGACGTCATCCGCGGATCGAGCGCCCGCTCTTCATGCAGCGCTGGTTCCACGAGCACACGCCCATGACGCTCGAGGTGCATCCCATCACGGGCTACGTCCGCAACGTCGTCCTCGCGCCGATCTGCGAGGGCTCGGCCGAGTGGGACGGAATCGTCACCGAGGACTTCGCGGACGCGCGCGACGTGACGAGCTTGCGCTTGTTCGGTCGGGGCCCGCGTGCGCTCGCCAACGTGATCCGCATCGGCCGCCACGTGTCGTCGTTCCTCGATCTGCGGACCATCGAGACGTACCTCACGCGGCGCTGAGGGATGCTACGTTCAGTGACTATGCGCGTCCGTTCTGCGCTGGCGCTCGTCGTCTTCGCTTGGCTGTCTCTCGCGTCGCCCGCTTCCGCGCAGCAGCGGACGATCACGATCGAGATGACGCCGACGATCCGGACGCAGCTCGCCATCTGGATCGAGAGCGCCGATCATTCGATCTTCCAGACGGTGCGTCTCACCGATGCCGTCGCGTTCCGTGGGCTCGGGAACCGACCGGGCGCGCTTCAGATGAACAGCGGCTACCACTGGCCCTACGGGCGACGCGAGGGCGTGCTTCCGATCTGGGCGCATCGCCGCGCCGACGCGACGGGTCTGACGTGGCACCGCGTGATCTTCGCCGGACGCACGTCGGAAGGGGACGCATCGCGCGCCGGCGTCTCGGAAGCCGCGAACACCCCCGATCCCTACTACTGTCTCTCGTTCACGGGCCACGAGACGCTCGATGCCGTCTCGTGCGCGAGCGTGTTCATGAGCAACAAGGGCCGCTTCGTGACCGCGGCGGATACGAGCGCGGGCTACGCCGAGCCGTTCGAGGACTCGCCGGGTGTCGGCCGCATGCGCGCGCTCGACGCCGACTCGTTCTATCCGCCGCGCGGCGACATCGATTGCACGCACGGCTGCGCCGACCAAGCGGACGTCGCGACGTATCGCGCCGAGCGCATGCGTGTGATGCCCGAGCTCGACGCCGTGACGATGGCGACGCCGCCGCACGACGCGCTCTTCTCGTTCACGTGGGACGTTCCCGGCGAGTGGCCGGACGGCGAGTACACGGTGTTCGTCGAGGCGAGCACCGAGGGAGACTACGCGCGACCGACCTGGTTCACGCCGACGCCCGTCGCGCCGCACGAAGAGTGGGACTGGTACGCGGTCAACGATGGCTATCCGTACCGCGGCCAGCCCTCCGTGCTCTACGCGGTCGACGTGCGTATCGGTGCGCAGTCGGGCGACGGAATGTTCACGACGGCGCGGCCGGTCGGCCACGGCGACATCCACGGCCTGAGCGGCGACACCAGCGCGATGGACGGCAGCGGCATCGTCGACGACCCGGTGATGTTCCCCGGCAGTGGCGCCGATCGCCTGCGCATGGGCGCGGACGGCGCGCGTGTGCACGTGAGCGTTCCGGTGATCGATCCGTGCCAGGGCCCGAGCCCGCCGGCGGAGTGCTCGCGACGCTGCACGGACGACAGCGGGTGCAGCGAAGGATTTCTGTGCGGCGCCGACGGCCAGTGCGTCGGTCGATGCACGATCCCGATGCAGCCGGCGACGCCCGGTGATGCGGTCGCGATGCCCGTGGAAGATATCCATCACTCGCACGAGTGGGCGCACTTCTCGTTCGTCGCGCCTGCGTCCACGCGCGGCATCCAGAGCTACGAAGTGCGCGTCGGAACCTCGCCGATCACCGACCTGACGTCGTTCGCCGCCGCCCGTCCCGCGAAAGCCGCGACCCTCGAGGCCGAGGGCCTGCTGGTGCCGACGACGGCGGCGCCGGGCGAGACGATCTCGGTCGACATCGGCGGTCTCTCGGCGACGACGACGTACTACGTCGGTGTGCGTGCGTTCGACGAGTGCAACGCGTCGAGCGACGTCGCAGCCGCGGAGCTGACGACGACGGCCATCCACTTCACGACGGTGTCACCGTGCTTCGTCGCGACCGCGGCGTACGGAACGCCGCTCGATGCGCGTATCGGCGTGCTGCGTCGCTTCCGCGATCGCTGGCTGATGTCGAACGAGCTCGGGCGCGCGGTGGTGTCCGCGTACTACGAGCTCGGCCCGACCGCAGCCGCGTGGATCGGCGAGAGCGAAGCGCGGCGATCGATCGCGCGCGCCTTGCTCGGCCCGATCGTGTCCACGCTCGAATAGAAGGCCTACTTCGACTTCGCGTCGAGCTCGGCGCGCGTCTTCACGATGCGATCGACGAGGCCGTACTCCTTGGCCTCGTTCGGGCTGAGCCAGAAGTCGCGATCGCTGTCCTTCTCGACCGTCGCGAGATCCTTGCCGGTCGTCTCGGCGACGATCTCGTTGTAGCGGCGGCGCAGCTTGACGATCTCGCGCGCGGCGATGTCGATGTCGCTCTGCTGACCGCGGACCATCGTCGAGGGCTGGTGCAGCAGGAAGCGCGCGTTCGGCAGGCTGTTGCGCATGCCCTTCTCGGCGCCGAGATAGATGAGGACCGCAGCCGACGCGACCACGCCGTTGGCGACGGTACGGATCGGGCACGTGGAGAAGCGGAGCAGATCGTAGATCGCGAATCCCGAGTCGGCCGAGCCGCCGGGCGAGTTCACGAACACCGTGATCGGCGCCTTCGCGTCGAGCTTCTCGAGCAAGATCAGCGAGACGGCGACCTTGCGGTACATCTCGTCGCTGACCTCGTCGGTCACGAGGATCGTGCGCGCCTCGAGCAGACGCTCCTGCAAGCGCGGTGCGTCCTTCTCCTTGCCGCCGCCGGTCTTCTCGTCGTCGTCTGCGAGCTTCGTCATGGGTGACGCGTAGCATACAACCCATCTCGCTCGCAGCCTGATAGCTTCGGCGGGTGCGACGGACCTTCTCGGTGGGCGTGTTTCCGCGGCATGGCGATCGCGTGCTCCTGATCGAGCACGCGCGGCTGAAGAAGTGGCTTCCGCCCGGTGGTGAGATCGAGGCCGGTGAGACGCCGCTCGAAGCCGCGATCCGCGAGCTGCGCGAAGAGACGGGGCTGAGCGGAACGTTCCCGGTCACGAGCGACGTCGAGGGCGCGCCGCTCGGGCTCATCGGTTACGAAGAGCACCCTGCCGGCAGCAAGGGCACGCACATGAACTTCGTGTTCGTGGTCGACGTCGAGACCGATCACGTCACGCCGAACGACGAGTTCACCGCGCATCGCTGGGTGACGCTCGACGACGGCCCGTGGGAGCTCGCGCCGAAGAACGTGCGCCAGCTCGCCGAGAAGGCACTGCGAAGGTAGTCAGGCGCGCTCGAGCGTCAGAACGCGCCGCGGTGGTGCCGCGAGGCTCTCGTCCTGGGCTCGAGCGCGATATCTCCCGCCGGGTCCGTCGATCGTGTCGCCGCTCGGAATCGGAGCGCCGTGACGCAGATGATGCAGGCACACGTTGCGCGCGAGCCCCACGACGAGGTTCGGATCGAGCGCCGCCTCGAACGGGATCTCCACGTCGGGCAGACCGAAGCGCTCCATGCCGACGCTGTCGACGAGCGAGCGATCGGGATCGGTGCGGTAGAGCCGCACGTTCGTGTACGCCTCGATCGGAACGCGGTGCTGCTCGCCCGCGTCGTGCACGATCGAAGCGAGCGTCTCGCGCGAGAGCAGCACTTCGCCTTCCGGATCGAAATAGCCGAGCGCGTGCGGCAGCGCGAGGATCGCGAGCGCGCGCGACGTGATCGCTTCCAGATCGCGCAGGTGCGAGTGGCCTTCGGGGACGATCGGAGCGTCGTCGCCCGCGCCGATCACGTACGTCGCGCGTAGCCGCACGAACGCGGCGTGCGATGCGACGGCCTTGGCGACGTCGCGCGCCATCCACGCTTGCTCGCACGCCCGCGCGAGGCCGCCTGGAAAGGTCCGCTGACCGAACGCACCGAACGTCCACGCGCCGAAGAGCGGTGCATCGGTCCGCGGATCGCCCATCGCGTCGGGCCACGGCTGCGCGACGACGTCGATCGCGAGCTCGCCGTTGCGCTCCAGGTCGATCGAGACGAGGAGATCCGCGGCGCCGAACCACGGCGACTTCGGTTCGTCACGGAGCGCGCGTCGCTCTGCAGCACCGACCGCATCGGCGACGTCGTCGAGCGAAGGCGCGCGAGAGAAGAGGACGGTCGCGGTGTGCGTGTAGAAGCCGGCGGGCACGACCGGACGGTATCAGCTCATCGGCGTGTTAACGTTTCTCTCATGACTCGCATCTTCTTCTTCGCGCTCCTCTCCGTGGCCGGCTGCACGTCGCAGGGATCCGACGTCGATGCCGCGCAGGCGATCGATGCGGCCGTCGTCGCGGATGCCGGACGCGACGGCTCGGTCTCCATCGACGCCGGCCACGACGCCTCGCCCGCCATGGACGCGGGCACCGATGCGTTCGTCGGCGCTGACGCGTTCGTCGGTCACGACGCGGGTCACGACGCGTTCGTCGGTCAGGATGCGTTCGTCGGGCCCGATACCGACGTGGACGCTGCACCGCCGATGTGTCCGGGCACGATGCACGTCTGCTTCTGCGCCACCGGGTGGTACTGCGTGCACATCGGCGCGAGCTGTCTCGCCGAGACCGCTCCCTGTCCGGGGTGATCGATTACTCGGCCACGAGGATCTGCGTCGTGCGCGGCTGGATCGCGAGCGGCACCGATCCGTCGCGCAGCACGGTGACGCTCACTTCGCCGCCGAGCGCATCGACGAGTCGCGTGCCGGGCGCGAAGCCCGACATCACCGAGAGCGCGGCGCCGTGCGTCGGATGCGTGCTCATCGCGACGAGCACGTGATCGTCTCCGAGCGAGCGCTCGAAGACGAGCGCGCCAGCGTCGGGCTGCATCGTGTCGAGCGCCATCCCGCCGACGTCGCTCATGGCACGCACGGTGAGCTCGCCGCGTCGCAGCGCGACGTGCGCGCGGCGTAGCTCCGTGAGCCGCCTGATGAGCGCGAAGCTCGGAAGGTCTTCGCGATAGCCCGTGTCCCACAGCCGCTCGCGCGAGGCCGGAGGCTCGCCCCCGCTCAGCTCGGCCTCGGTGCCCGAGTAGACACACGGGATCGCGTCGACGGTGAACATCGTCGCGATCGCTTGATCGGCGGCGAACGGATCGGTCCCGTTTCGCACGCGCGGAAGATCGTGGCTGTCGACGATCGAGACGCGCGCCTGCCACGGCGAGAGGTCGATCCCGTCCGGTTGCCCCTGCATGCGGAACGTCAGCTGCGCCTGCGAGAGCGAGGGCTCGGCGCTCGTCGGAGGCTGACCACCGAGCACGACGCCGGAGATCACGTCCTCCCAGAACGGGATGTCGAACGCCGCGTCGATCGAGCCTTCGGGCGAGGTGTACGACACGATCACGTCGTCTTGATCGAAGACCTCGCCGAGCAGATAGAAATGCTCGACGCCGAGCGCGTGCATGTGCGCGCGGATGCCGCTCGCGAAGCGCGGCCAGAACGCGACGTCGACGTGCGGCACGGCATCGATGCGGAACCCGTCGACGTGCGTGACCTCGGCCCAGTGCGCGTAGGTGTCGATCTCGGCCTGCACGAGCACGTCGTTCTCGGTGTCGAGGTCGCGCAGCCCGTCGGGGAAGTCTCCGTAGCGGCGCTGGATCGGGATCCCGAGATCGCCGCGGCCGCGGCGATGGAAGTGCTCGGTGCTCAGCGCGAACGTGCTTCCGTCGGGCGCGAACATCTCGGGCGCGAAGGACCAGAGAAGCGGCGCGTCGTACGCGGTGTCGGAGAACGGAGGCTGCGCCTCGTCGGGCTCCGCCATTCCATCGCGATTCAAGTCGTAGTCGAACACGCGGCCGGCGTGGTTCGGAACCACGTCGACGAGCACCGCGATGTCGCGTGCATGCGCGCGCGCGACGAGATCCTGCAGATCCGCGAGCGTGCCGAAGTGCGGCTCGAGCTCGGTGAACGTCGCGCCCCAGTAGCCGTGATAGCCGTCGGCGACGTCCATGCGCGCGACGTTGCGCACGATCGGCGAGATCCAGATCGCCGACACACCGAGGCGCTCGAGGTAGTCGAGATGATCGGCGATGCCGCGCCAGTCGCCACCCTGCCAGCGATCGAGATCGTCGGGCATCGGGCCGACGCCGTCGATCGTGTCGTTGCTCGGATCGCCGTTGGCGAAGCGGTCGGTCACGATCTCGTAGATCACGCGGTCCCGCCAGTCGTCGAGATCGGGTCGCGTGCGGGCCTCCGGCGCGGAGCACGCCACGAGGAGCGTCAGGATCGGCAGCCAGCGCACCCGCTCATCCTGCGCGAGCAGGCGGGCGGCGTCGACGATCGATCGGCCCGATGCCATCGTGCGTGCTCGTGGAGAGTGTCGTCACGCGCGGAAACGACGTCGACGCGCTGCGTCGGCTGATCGACGGCAAGCGCGTGGTGATGCTCACGGGCGCCGGGCTGAGCACGCGCTCGGGCATCCCGGACTATCGCGGGCCCGAGACGCGCCGGCGTGCGCGCGAGCCCGTGAAGTTCGCGGAGTACATGGCGAGCGAGGCCAAGCGTGCGCGCTACTGGGCTCGTAGTGCCGTGGGATGGACGCGCTTCTCGCGGGCGGAGCCGAACGTCGCCCATCGCGCGATCGCGACGATGCAGGAGCGCGGCGTGATCGGTGCGGTGCTGACGCAGAACGTCGATCGCCTCCATCACCGCGCGGGGAGCCGCCGCGTGATCGAGCTGCACGGGGCGCTGGAAGAGACGCGCTGTCTCGGCTGTCAGCGCATCGAGAGCCGCCACGACGTGCAGCGCCGCATCCTGGACGAGAACCCGAGCTTCACGCCCGCCGCGATCGCGCTCGCGCCCGACGGCGACGCGGATCTGCCGGAAGCGGCGCTCGCCGGCTTTCGCGCCCCGACGTGCACGGCGTGCGGCGGCGCGCTCAAGCCCAACGTGGTGTTCTTCGGCGAGAGCGTGCCGCGCGCGACGGTCGAGGCCGCGATGGCGGCGTTCGACGAGGCCGAAGTGCTCGTGGTCGTGGGCAGCTCACTCGCCGTGTTCTCGGGTCACCGCTTCGCGCGTCGCGCCGTCGAGCGCGGGATGCCGATCGCCATCGTGAATCTCGGCGAGTGCCGCGCCGATCCGCTCGCCACCGTGCGAGTCGATCAGGACTGCGTGGACGTGCTGCCCGCTCTCGTCGTCTGAGCGCTCACTTCCGCGGCGGAAGGCCGAACGCCACCAGCTGTTTCTTCGCGCTGACGACGCGGCTCTCGGCCTCTTCGTCCGGCGCGTGGAGCACGCTGGCGTCGGCGATGCCGAGCAGCGAAGCGACTGCCTCGCGCGCGGCCGGGCCCTTCAGCGCTTCTTCACCTTCGAGCGCGGCGTGCGGCAAGTGCTGCGCGTCGTTGTAGGAGCGCAGCGTGCGGCGACCGGCATCCACGTGGATGCGCGTGATGGCGGTGTTGCGTGATCCGAAGAACGGTCGCGTCTTGCCCGTCAGGCCGAGCATGTCGAGAAGAATCCCGCGGATGACGCCACCGTGCGTGACGACGAGCACTTTCTCGTCCGCGCTCTCGCGCGCGATGCGATCGATCGCGGCCACGACACGCGCGCCGAGCTCGCTGACGGTCTCGCCGTGGCCGCCGATGCGCACGTCGTCGCTCTGCCAGAGCCCGCGCAGCTCGTCCGGGTGCCGCTCGGCGACCTCCGCGTGCAAGAGGCCGCACCACGCGCCCACGTTCATCTCGCGCAAAGCGGGATCGATCTCGATCTCCGCCGCGGGCGCGATGAGACGTGCGGTGTCGGCAGCGCGCACGAGATCGGACGTTACGATCCGATCGAAACGCTCGCTCGCGAGGCGTCGGCCCGCCAGCGTCGCTTCGTGTCGGCCCTGATCCGACAACGGTACGTCCGTCTGCCCTTGCCAGCGGCCCTCGGCGTTCCATGCGGTCTCGCCGTGCCGCACCAAGAAGATCTCGGTCACGACGCGGGATATACGCCATCGGCTCACGGAACGCGTTGCCGAAGCGTCGATCGCCCTGCAACCTCGCGCGCCATGCGGACCGTCTTCGTCGTGCTGGGGCTCGCCTTCCTGACTTCGTCGCTTCCTTCGTGCGTGATCGTCCCGCGCTACCAACGCGAGTGGGCAGCCGATCCAGCGATGGACACGTCGGGCGATGCGCTCGCGCAGCGCTCCTTGCGGAAGCTGCACGGCACGCGCGAAGCCGCAGCGGGCGGAGATGGCCTCGCGGCTGGCGGAGGCTGCGCCTGCGGGCAGTGAGTCGATGCGCTCGGCTCGCTCCCAGAGACTGATCACGAGCATCGTGCTCGTGTCGTTCGCCGCGCACTCGGTCGCGACG
This sequence comes from uncultured Sandaracinaceae bacterium, assembly GCA_964429305.1. Classification (GTDB taxonomy): domain Bacteria; phylum Myxococcota_A; class Polyangia; order Polyangiales; family Sandaracinaceae; genus JBBSAT01. The sequence continues at coordinate 13,241 of CAYSCF010000131.1, forward strand.
GCGCAGGATCTCGTCCAGGCGACGACGGGCACGAACCTCGACGGCGATCGCGTCGACGAGAGCGGCGAGACCGTCGTTCCCGATCCACCCGTCGAGGATCGCGGCTGGGCGCTCGAGCGCTTCGCGACGCGCTTCGGCGTGTTCCAGCAGGACGGCGGTCGCGGCGGCTTCCAATCGCAAGCGGGGCCGATGGATCGGCACCAGCCCGGCAGCGAGCAGGCATTCATCCTGCAGCCGATCCTCTACGCGCGGATCCGGCAGAACGATCAGATCCACCACGACGTGTTCATCCCCGTCGACGTCGTCTCGGCTGCCTCGCCCGATGCGCTCGACGTCGTCTCGTCCGCGTCGCGCGAGAACGAAGCCGTGAGCCTCGACATCTACTCGACGTACGAAGCGGACTCGGACTCGCGCTACACGCTGCACTGGGGCGGCCACATCGAAGAGCCGCTGCGATCGGCGACGCTCGGGTACGCGGTCTCGCGCGATCTCGCCGACGACAACGCGGTGTTCACGATGTCGTTCGACGGCATCGTCGACTTCGTCGATCAGGTGCAGTTCACCGGCTACGACCCCGGCATGACGACGCGCTTCACGGGCACCGTGAACGTGTCGCTCTCGCAGATGCTCTCGCCGACGACGATCGTGTCCGCGGCGTACGGTCTGACGGGCCAAGCGGGCATCCTGCAGACGCCGTGGAACTCGGTGCCGATCGAGGGCGGCGATCGCGTCGGCGACTTCTTCCCGCACACGCGCGTGCGCCACGCGTTCGTCGGGAGGCTCGCGCAGGCGATCCCCGACTCGCGCACGTTCATCAGCGCGCAGTACCGCTTCTACGTCGACGACTTCGGCGTGCTCGCGCACACGCCCGAGGCGGCGGTCACGCAGTACCTCGGCGACGACTTCTCCCTGCGGGTAAGCTACCGATTCCACACGCAGAACGCGGTGCGCTTCTGGAGCTCGCTCTTGCCGATGGGCTACGACCTCTCGATGCCGCGCACGGCCGACTCGGATCTGGAGGCGCTCGATTCACACGAGGTCGGCGGCACACTGCGCTGGTACTACGACCACACGGGCGCGTTGACCGCGCGCACCAACTATCTCGAAGCGAGCTACTACCACTACGAGCGGACGAACGGCCTGTACGTGAACCTGATCTCGCTCGGTTGGGGCATCACGCTCTGAGGCTGATGGCGAGCTCTGCTCGCACGACCTCGAGCGGGCCCGCGCCAACGCGGCTGCGTTCGCTGACGGGACGCGAGTCAGCGTCGCTGGGCGATGGGCTGGCGCTCGTGGTGCGCGAGCTGATCGCGCGACCATGCGAGCGCCTCGTCGATCGTCGCGCAGACGTGGTGCGGCGTGGGATGGGAGGCGAAGAGCATCACGCCGCTCATCACGAAGCGAAGGCTGGACGAGCGGAAGACGAGACCGGTGCCGATGCACACGTTCCTCATCTTCTCGCCGTTGCCCTTGAGCCAGTCGATGCTGCGCTGTCGCATGTACGACGACGGGATCTCGGCGAGGAGGTTGTCGAAGATCACGACGTGGACGACGCCGCGATCGAGGATCTCCTGCGAGCGCGCGACGAAGAGATCCACCTGCGAGTCGGTCGGCGATCCGATCGTGCGGTGCACCACGATGGGCCACCGCGACATGTCCGTCTCGATGCGCCCGGCAGGATTCGTCACGGCGGCATCTTACAGGATCGCAGGCACCCCTTGCGGACGATGGCTCGGAGCGGCGACAACGCGGCATGCAGAACGACGTGACGGGGGCTCGTGGGTCGCTTCGATCGGCCATTCGACGCGCGCAATCGGCGCTGCTGCGCTCGCAGAAGAAAGACGGATCGTGGGACGAGCGGAGCGACGTCGGGCCGATCAGTACGGCCATGGTGCTCGTCGCGCTCGAGTGGCTCGGCCACCTCTCGGCAGCCGATCGCGTGGCGGGCGCGCGATGGCTGCGCGCACAGCAGCAGAGCGACGGCTCGTTCGTGGAGCGTCCATTCGCACGCGTCGGCGATCTCGGCACGACGGCCGTCGCGCGTGCGGCGCTCCTCTTCGACGACGCGCCCGAGAGCCGCGCTGCCGCGGAGCGTGCGCGTGCGTTCGTCGAGAAAGGCGGCGGCGACGACGAGCTCGTCCGCCGCATGGGCACGGGAGACGTCTCCGCGATCTTCTGCGCGCTGGGCGGCCAGCTCGATCCGAAGCGAGTCCCCGATCCGCATCTCTCGTGGGCGCTCTTGCCCGGCGCCGTCGAGCTCGCGGCGACGCGCGTGCACTTCGGCATCGTGATGGGCGCGTTGATGACGTCGCTGATTGGGCGACGTCTGCGCGGTGCCTACGGTCCCGACGGCAACGACGCGGGTCTGCTCGCGCGAGAAGAGCGCGCACGCGCGATTGCGCTCCTGCGTCTGTTCCAGAACGCCGACGGGAGCATGAACTCGAACACGGTGCAGAGCGCGCTGATGCTCTGCGCGATGCACGCGGCGGGCTTACCCACGTCGGACGGGCCGGTGAAGAAGGGCGTCGACTGGCTGCTCTCGCGTCGCGTCGAGACGGCCGAGGGCGTGTGGTTCGACGTCTTCGCGTCGGACGTGTGGAGCACGGCGTTCACCGTGCGCGCGCTGGTGCGCAGCGGTGTCGCGCCCGGCGATCGCCGCATCGAGAGCGCCGTTCGATGGATGCTCTCGCGTCAGCTCGAGGTCGATCAGCCGTGGCCGAACCAGCGCCGCCGCGACGCGGTGAAGCACGGCGGCTGGGCGTTCCAGACGGGCAACGAGACGATGGCCGACGCCGACGACGCAGGCATCGTGCTCGCCGCGCTCGGGCTCGCGCTCGAGACGCCTCGTGTGGGCCCGGCGCTGGATGCGGCGCTCGCCCGCGACGTGCGGGCTTCGATGACGAAGGGGCGCGCGTGGATCCGCGCCATGCAGAACCCCGATGGCGGATGGTCGTCGTTCGTGTGGGGGCTTCCTGCGCGCAAGCAGGGACCGATCTTCACGAAGAACGTCGAAGTGGATCCGAGCTCACCGCTCGCGGCACTACGCGTGATGATCGACCCGCCGCGAGAGCTCGGCGATCCGTCGACCGAGGATCTCACCGGTCGCGTTCTGCAGGGTCTGGCAGGTGCGGGCGCGAGGAGGAACGACGAAGACGTGCAGCGCGCGGTCGCCTTCCTTCGACGTCACCAGACCGACGCAGGCGGTTTCTGGGGACGCTGGGTGGTCAACTACCTCGCGTCCACCGCGTACGTGCTCTCGGCGCTCGAGGCGATCGGCGAAGATCCCGAGCAGGAGCTGGTCAAGCACGCCGTCGCGTTCCTGCTCACGCACCAGAACACCGACGGTGGATGGGGCGAGTCGATCGCGTCGTACTCGGACGCGAGCCGCGCCGGTCGCGGGCCGAGCACGTGCCCGCTGACCGCGCTCGTCGTGTGCGCGCTCGTCGATCAGGGCCGCGGCGACACCGATGCAGTGCGGCGCGCCATCGCGTATCTCGTCCAGCGACAGCGCCCCGACGGGACGTGGCCCAACGACGACTTCGTGGCGACGAACCTGCCGCCCGACGGCTTCTACGTCTACACCGGCGCGGCGCGTCACATGCCGCTCGAAGCGCTCGGTCGCTATGCGCGACGCCACGAGCCGGCGCTCGTGCAGCCGCCCGAGGCGTGGGGACGCTGGACGAGCGCGATCCTCGATCCCGCGCGCCAGAAGATGGATCCGCTCGCCGACGCGGTCGTCGACGAGATCTACGAGAGCGGAGAGCTCGGCGCGATCAACGGGATGCTGCGTCGCATCTTCGAGAACGACGATCCGATCCCGAGCGCGCTTCCCGAGCGCGCCGAGCGCTACTTCCTCGAGACGGAAGCGCTGCCTGCGTGGGCGGATCGCACGCGCATCTTGCGCGCACAGTCGACGTTCGCCGATCACGGCGTGCAGGTCGTCTTCGGTCTCTTCTGCTCGTCGCTGCCTCAAGCGTACGCGGCAGCCAACGGCGCGCTCGTGCTCACCGAGACCGGCGCGATGGTCGGCCGCGTGCACGAGCGCATCTTCGAGACGGCGCAGTTCCTGTTCGACGTGCTCGACGTCGGCGGGCTCGAGCCGAAAGGGCGCGGCATCCGCGCGGCGCAGCGCGTCCGCCTCATGCACGCGGGCGTACGCAAGCTGATCCTCGCGTCGAATCGCTTCCCGTGGGACCGCGACAAGCTCGGCGCACCCATCAACCAAGAAGATCTCGCTGGCACGTTGATGACGTTCTCCGTCGTGACGTTCGACGCCATCCATCGCCTCGGTGTGGAGGTGACGGAGGAGCAGGGCGACGACTGGATGCACCTCTGGGCGGTCATCGGACATTATCTCGGCGTCGATCCGCAGCTCGTGCCGACGGGCATCGAGGACGCGCGCGCGCTGATGGACGCGATCCGCGAGCGTCAGTGGGCAGAGTCGCCGCAGGGCCGGAAGTTGAGCGCAGCGCTCGTCGCGATGATGCAGGAGTTCTTCACGCGCAACCACTTCCGTGGTCTGACGCCGACGCTCGTCCGATTCCTCGCCGGCGATCAGT
>CAYSCF010000132.1:0-17683 GCA_964429305.1 uncultured Sandaracinaceae bacterium
GAGGAGAACGACGATGCCGAGCCAGATCGAAGACGAAGCGGATTTCGTGATCGTCGGAACCGGCGCGGGCGGCGCCACGGCGGCGCGCGTGCTCTCCGAAGCGGGCTACTCGCTCGTGATGATCGAGGAGGGCGCGTACCTCAAGGCCGAGGATCGCCCGCGCGAGCTCGTCGATGCGATGGCGCTCGCCGTGCGCGGCATGGCCACGCTCGCGACCGACAGCCTCGCGCCGATGCCACTGCTGCAAGGCAAGGCCGTCGGCGGATCCACGGCGATCAACTCCGGCATCATCTGGCGCCTCCCCGAGGACGTGCGGCGCGACTGGATCGACACGTACGGTCTCGGCGCTCTCGCGTCGCAAGCGCAGCTCGATCGCGCGTTCGATCGCATCGAGGACGAGCTGATGATCGGCCCGACCGACGCCAGTGTCGCCGGCGAGAACAACCTGCTCATGCAGCGTGCCGCCGAGAAGCTCGGCCTGCCCGGCCACGTGATCGTGCGCAACAGCAAGGCGTGCAAGGGATCGCAGCGCTGCTTGCAGGGTTGTCCGAACGGCGCGCGTCAGAGCATGGACGTGAGCTACGTGCCGCGCGCGATCGAGAAGGGCGCGCGCCTGCACACGCGCTGTCACGCCGAGCGCGTCGTCTTCGAGGGCAAGCGCGCGGTCGGCGTCGTCGGTCGCACGACGGATGCGAGCGCCAACAAGACGGGAACGTTCTCGGTGCGCGCGCGGCGCGGCGTGATCGTGGCAGCGAGCGCGATCTGGTCGCCGCTTCTGCTCGCCAAGAGCGGCGTGCGGCATCCGCTGCTCGGCAAGCGCTTCTCGGCGCATCCGGGCGCGGCAGTCGTGGGACGCTTCGATCAGCCCGTGCACATGGGCTTCGGCGCATCGCAGGGCTACGAGGTCCCGATGCGCGATCGCGGCTTCAAGCTCGAAGCTCTCGCGCTGCCGCCCGACATGCTCGCGGCGCGTCTGCCGGGCGCGGGCCGTGCGTGGCAAGAGCGTCTGAGCGAGCTCGGTCACTACGCGCAGTGGGGCGGCAACGTGCGCATGGAGGCGATGGGCACCGTCGGCAACTCGTGGCTCGACGGAGTCTCGGTGCGCTACGAGCCGACGCCGAACGATCTGCAGAAGATTCGCGAGGTGCTCGTGCTCACCGGCCGCATGATGTTCGCGGCCGGCGCGACCGAGGTGTATCCGGGCGTCGGCCACTTCCCCGAGGTCGTGCGCAGCGAGAAGGAGCTGCTCGCGCTCGAGGACAAGCCTCTCAAGCGCAATCAGGTGCACCTCGTCGCGTCGCACTTGTTCGGCACCGCGTGCGCATCGAGCGATCCGAAGAAGGGCGTCGTGGGCGCCGATCTCGCGGTGCACGGGCGCGAGGCGCTGCACGTGATGGACGCGAGCGTGTTCCCGACGAACCTCGGCGTGAACCCGCAGCACTCGATCATGGGCCTCGTGATGATCGCATCCGAGCAGCTCGCGGCGCGCGCTTCGAGCCAGAAGGCCGCCTGAGATCCGCTCAGAACAAGCCGTGCTGCGCGCGCATGCGCGCTCGCGCGATGTGCTCGACCAGCGTCGCGCGCGTGGTGCCTGCGAAGCGCTCGCGGATCTCGATGCGCTTGCCGCTGCGGAGCGTGACGACGAGCACGCCGTCTTCGATCGCGACGTCGTCGATGAACTTCCAGGGCATCCGCTTCGTGGTGCCGTCGTGCGCGTACACGAGCCCGTCGGTGCGGAGCGCGAGCCAGCGCTCCTCCATCAGCTCGCGTCTCAGACCGGCGATCGCGGTGACGCCGCCGGAGACGACGAGCGCGAGCGCCACGAACGCGAGGCCATGGCCCCATCGGATCGCCGCCGCGCCGACGCTGGCGCCCGCCGCCACGAAGGTCGACGCCAGCACGAGCACGCGCCGGATCCGCGCGCTCCGATCGGCGCGGTACCACTCGATCATCCGGACGGGGCGTTGCTTCGCCACGAGGGAAGCCTACCTCACCCACGATCCGCTTGGCCCGCACCCGCGCGGCGCGTACGCTTCGTTTCTCGCACGATGAGCGGCGATCCCCAGAAACGCTCGACCACGTCGTCTTCGAACGAGCACCCCATCACCGGGGGCTCGACGGGCGTCATGAGCGAAGATCCGTCGGGCGCGCGCGGGCGGTACAAGCCGCCGCCGCCGCCGCCGAATCGGATCACCAAGCCCGACGTCGCGTCGGTCGCGCAGCTCGGACAGGGATCGATCCTCGCCGGCCGCTATCGGATCGAGCGCGTGCTCGGCGTGGGCGGCATGGGCGCGGTGTACGAGGCGACGCAGCTCAACATCGGCCGCAAGGTCGCGCTCAAGGTCGTGCGCGCGGATCTGCTCGGCGATCCGACGATGGCCAAGCGCTTCCAGCGCGAGGCGCAGGCCGCGGCGAGCGTGCACCACCCGAGCGTCGTGGTCGTGCACGAGTTCGGTCAGACCGACGACGGAACGCTCTTCCTCGTCATGGAGCTGCTCGACGGCGAGAGCCTCGCGGCGCGCCTGAAGCGACAGAATCGGATCCCGCCGCGCGAGGCGATCCGCATCACGGCCGAGGTGCTCGCCGGCCTCGAAGCGGCGCACGAAGCGGGCGTCGTCCATCGCGATCTCAAGCCCGACAACATCACGCTGCTCTCGAGCGGCGGCGTGAAGGTCCTCGACTTCGGCATCGCGCGCATCGTCGATCGCGCCGACACGCCAGCGCCGAGCGGACAAGATCGATCGGCGCTCACCGAGGTCGGGCAGATGCTCGGCACGCCGCGCTACATGAGCCCCGAGGCCGTCGCGCGGATGCCGGTCGGCCCGTCGGCGGATCTCTACGCGATGGGCTGCATCTTGTTCGAGATGCTCGCGGGCCGTCCCGTCTTCACCGACAAAGAGCCGGTGATCTTGATGGGCCATCACCTGCGCACCGAGCCGCCGCGCCTGAAGGACGTGGCGCCGGATCTGGAAGCGCCACCCGCGGTCGACGACATCGTCGATCAGCTGCTGCGCAAGATGCCGACCGATCGGCCCGGCTCGGCCGAGAACGTGCGCCGCCGCTTGATGCAGCTCGACTGGACCAAGACGATCGGCGAGGACCACAACCGCGACAAGCTCTTCACGAAGCCGCCCGACGAGGCCGTCCCGCCCGAGCAATTCTTCAAGGGCAATGGCCCGCTCTTCCACGCAGCGCGCATCGTCGTCGTGCTGATGATCGGCGCGACGATCGCGTGGATCCTGTACGTGCATCGGCAGCGGCTCGACGAGGAGCGACGCGTGCGGCAGCAGCAGGTGCATGCCGTCGTGACGCCCGTCGACACGCAGCACGAGCCGACGATCCATCAGGCGCACATGACGTTCCACGTGCTGCCCGCCGACGCGACGACGACGGTGACGTGGGACGGAACGCCGATGCCCGGGACGGAGTTCGACGTCACGCAGGACGGCACGAACCACGAGCTGACGATCTCGGCGCCGGGCTACACGACGATCACGACGCCGTTCATGGCCGACGGTCCGCACGAGCTGACGCTCACGCTCCAGCGCGCTGCCGGCCGCCGACGCGGACACTAGTTTTCAGGGACGCTGAGCGCGTCCCTCGTCGCACCGGCGAAGCCGGATGCTCCTCACCCTGGCTCCGCTCGCTACGCTCGCGAGCCAAGAACGTGCGTCACGCGCAGATCCCCAGCGCTGCGCCGCGACCGACCTGCTCGAGCGCGGTCGACCGTAAGGGGCGTGGGCTACTGCACGTACGCGGAGCCGCTGACCGTCGCCGTCGTGGTCGCGGTGCCCGTCGTGACGGGGCCGACCTGCGCGATGCGGCCGAGCAGCATCCACTGGCCGCGATCGAACTGGTACTGCGCCTGGTAGCCGCAGCCGTTCACGGTGCGCACGAAGCCCTGCGTGACCTGGTAGTCGATCGCGGCTGGATCACAGCGGAAGTCGGCTGCGGCCTGCTGCGAGAGGTCGGCGAGCTGCTCCCACTCGCAGATCTGCGTGTAGCCGCCCGCGCGGCACTGAAGGACGTAGTCGGACGCGTGCCCGCAGCCGTCGACGTTGTACGTCTGGGGCGCGAAGCCGACGATCGTGATCTCGTCCGTCTCGACGCAGCCGTAGTTGTTCTCGAACGTGCGCGCGAGCGCCTCGAGACGCCGCCCGTTCACCATCCGGTCTCCCGGGAACACGTGATACGAGAGGGCCGCACCGCTGCCGCCGCCACACCCCGCCACGAGGACGGAGGGCAGCACGAACGAAGCGAGAGCGAGCACGAGGAGAGCGAGCGAGGAGGTTCGGGTCATGGCGCGGCGCGAGGATAGTACGCGTGCGCATGCCGCGCATTCCCTCGACGGCCACCGATTTTTCTTCCTTCCTGCGAGGCCTCTGCATCTCGTACCCTGAGAGGATGCGACCGAGGGTGAGCCAGCTCGTGATCCTCGCGCTCTGCGGCGCGCTCGCCGGAGCGGCGGGAAGTGCGGGCCTCGCGAGCGGACAAGACAGTGGCTCCAGGCACGGGCAAGGCCATCGTCAGACCAAGCGGCAGACGCCGGCCGAGCCCGCCGCGGAGCACACGAAGACCGGCACCGGAACGGGCCACGACACGAGCGAGCACGCGCCCGTCTCGGACACGGCCGAGCCCGATGCGCCCGAAGGCCGCGACAGCGAGGGCGCCGACGCGCGCTCCACGATCCGCCAGGAAGGCGGCTCGTCGGTCAAGGTGCTCGAGTTCAGCGGCCTCGACGTGAGCGGCCGCCTCAAGTCGCCACAGCTGCTCTATTTCCTGAATCGCGTGCGCGCGGAGTTCGATCGTCCGCGTCTGCCGCACCGGTCGTTCATCGGCGAGATGGAGCGCTCGACGCACGAGAAGTCGTTCTGATCACGAGAAGTCGTTCTGATCACGGGAAGTCGTTCTGACCCAATCGATCAGAACCATCCGCCGTCGGAGTTGTCGCAACCCTCTATGAAGGAATCGTGGTCATGAGCACTGCCGTCAGCGCGGCCGACCGCAAGCTCCGCATCGCTCTTCTCTGGAACGGCACCGTCCAGATGGAGACGACCGTCGACAAGCCGCAGCCGATCATCGCGGGCAACGGGCCCACGGCGATGCTGCCTCTGCCGTCGGACACCGAGGACGGCGCGGTCACGCTGCTCACGCCGCAGGGCAGCGGTTATCGTCTGAACCTCGGCCCGAAGATCGGCGGCGCGGTCTGGCGCTCGGGTGTCCGGGAAGACGTGCGCGCGCTCGCGCAGCACGGACCGACGCTCGACCTCGGACCGGACGACTACGGCGTCGTCACGATCGGCACCGTCGCCTTCTTCTTCCAGCACGTGCGCGCCGCGCGCAAGCCCGGCTTCTCGCTCGTGTTCGACGGCACGTACTGGGCGAGCCAGTTCCTCGCCGCGTTCGTGACGGCGGCGTTCGGCGGGATGATGTATCTGGCGCGCCAGGAGAGCGACAGCCTCGGCGAGCTGGAGCTGCCCACCGATCTCATCACGCGCTTCATGGTGACGCCGCCGCCCGACGACATCATCGAAGAGCAGCACGGCGGGACCGACACCGACGATCCCGGCATCCAGGATCGCGACGAGGCGGGCGGCGCGCAGGCACCGGAAGAAGAAGGCCGCGTCGGCCACGAGGACGCGCAGCAAGATCAGACCGAGCTCGAGGGCGAAGTGAACGGCGGCGGCGGCGCCTCGCAGCGCGTCGCGGAGATGGGCCTGCTCAAGGCGCTCAGCTCCGACTCGCCGCTCTCGGCGCTCGCCGACGGACCGAGCGTGAGCGACATCCTCGGCGGTCTCGGCTCGGCGCGCACCGTGTGGGGACGTGGCTCCGGCGGCACCGGCCTTCGCGGCACGGGCGGCGGTGGCGGCGGCACGGGCCCGGGCACGCTCTTCGGCGGCGGCGGCGTCGGAACGGGCGTCGGCGTCGGCAACGGATCGGGCGGCGGGCGCGGCAGCGGCGGCCCGGGCGCGCGCGGACGTCCGCACGGCGAAGTCGCGGTTCGCATGCAGACCGAGACGCCCCACGTCTCCGGCTACCTCTCTCCCGAGCAGATCATGCGCGTGGTTCGCCAGAACCAAGCAGCGGTTCGCTACTGCTACGAGGCGCAGCTGCAGCGTCAGCCGACCCTGCGCGGCCGCATCGAGATCGCTTGGCGCATCAACCGCGAGGGCCGCGTCACGACCTCGCGCGTCGCGCGCTCCACGATGGGCAATCCCGGTGTGGAAGGTTGCATCGTTCGCCAGGTCCGGAACTGGAGGTTCGACCAGCCGGACGGCGGCGAGGTCGATGTAGTATTTCCGTTCATCTTCGGTGCGGGCGGAGGCGACTGATGTTGCATTTCAGATCTGCAATTCAGATCTGAAATCCGAACGATGATCTGAGCGCCGCGGATGCGAGATTTCCGCGAAAATCGCGAAGCCGGTCCATGGCACGACCGTAGCTATAGGAAGAGTCGGCGGCTCGTGAAGGCGTCCCCCCCCAGCCCACGAGCCGCCGCTTTTTTTTCTCCGATCTGCCTTTCGTCCCGCCTCGACGGCGCGACGGCGATGGCTGCCGCATCCGTCGTGTGACGTCGGTCGCACGGACCCGCGCGACGTCGTGATAAAAACGCGGCCCATGACGGCTTCGTTCGAATCGCTCCGCGCGCACCTGACCGAGCTCGAGACGCTGGAAGGCGTGGCCGCCACGCTCGGCTGGGACGAGCAGACGTACATGCCGAAGAAGGCCGCCGGGCTGCGCGGGGGTCAGATGGCATTGCTCTCGCGCCTCTCGCACGAGCGCATCACCGACGCGCGCATCGGCGACTGGCTGAAGGCGCTCGACGCGAGCGATCCGATCGAGCGTGCATGTGCGCGCAACCTCGGCCGCGCCTATCGACGCGAGCGTCGCGTCCCGGCCGATCTCGTCGATCGCCTCGCGCGCACCAAGAGCGATGCGTTCCAGGCGTGGATCGAGGCCAAGAAGAACAGCGACTGGTCGACCTTCGCGCCGGTGCTCGAGACGCTTCTCTCGCTGCAGATCGAGCGCGCGCGCGCGATCGACGACACGCGTCATCCGTACGAGGTCGTGCTCGAGCAGTACGATCCGGGCACGAGCGTCGAGAGCCTGCGCGCGATGTTCGCGCGACTGCGCGATGGCCTCGTCCCGCTGATCCAGGCCATCGCCGCCAAACCCGCCCTCGCGCCGCTCTCGCGCGAGTTCGCGCTCGATCAGCAGTGGCTGCTCAGCAAGGCGATCGCGGCCGGCCTCGGCTACGACTTCGATGCCGGCCGTCTCGATGCGGCCGAGCATCCGTTCTCGACGGGCCAAGGCGAAGGCGATGTGCGCATCACGACGCACCTGCACCGAAACGATCTGCTCGGGGGTCTCGGCAGCACGATCCACGAGACCGGGCACGCGCTCTACGAGCAGGGCCTGCCGCACCGCTACGCGGGCACCACCGTGCGCGAGGCCGCGAGCTTCGGCCTGCACGAGTCGCAGTCGCGCTTCTGGGAGAACTACGTCGGGCGCAGCAAGCCGTTCGCGGGCTGGCTCGCGGCACGCATCGCCGAGCACTATCCGGATGCGAACGTGACGGCGGAGCAGATCTTCGCGGCGCAGAACCGCGTCGAGCGCAGCTTGATCCGCGTCCAGGCCGACGAGGTCACCTACAACCTGCACATCATCGTGCGCTTCGAGCTCGAGCTCGCGCTCTTCGAGGGCACGTTGAAGGTGAAGGACGTCCCGGCCGCGTGGAACGCCAAGTACAAGGAGTACCTCGGCGTCACCCCGCCCGACGACGCGCGCGGCTGCCTGCAGGACGTGCACTGGTCGGCCGGGCTCTTCGGCTACTTCCCTAGCTACACGCTCGGCAACCTCTACGCGGCGAGCCTCGGCCGGGCGATGGAGCAGAACATCGGCGGCTTCTGGGACCGCATCGGCAAGGGCGAGTTCGCGCCCGTGCTCGGCTGGCTCCGCACCCACGTCCACGACGTCGGACATTTGATCGAAGCGCCCGAGATCGTCCGCAACGCGGTGGGCGAGCGCGATCACGTCGCCGATCTGCTCGACTACCTCTGGACCCGGATGGGCGAAGCGTACGGCGTGAAGCGCTGAGCGCCGATCCGCTCTCGCGGTAAGAAGCCCGCCCCGGAGCGCGGCGAAAGCTCGACAAAATGCCTCAACCTCTGCCAGCCTCGTGAGCGCAGGGTTGGGCAGTCGGGGCCGTTTCTCGGGCAAGAGGGAAAATGAAGGAACGCTTTCGGGTGGGCGCGACGCGTGTCGCGCTGACCCTGTGCGCATCGATCGCCGTGAGCGTGATCGGGACCAGCGTCGCTCGGGCCGACGTTCGTACCGAAGCACGCCAGCACTTCCGTCACGGCATGGCGCTCATCGCCGATGGGCAGCTCGATGACGGCATCGCGGAGCTGCGCGAGGCGTACGACATCCTTCCGCACCCGAACGCCCTCTACAACATCGCGCGCGCGTACGCGGAGGCCGGTCGCTACACGGAAGCCATCGAGTACTACCACCAGTATCTCGAGAGCGATCCCGCCGACCGCGAAGAGGTCGAGCAGTTCCTCGCCGCGCTCCAGCAGCGCGTCGCCGCGAGCGAAGGACGCACGCACGTCGCCGAGACGACGACCACGACCACGACGACGGAGCCCGCTTCGACGAGCGTCGCGTCCGACGACGAGATCCGCGCGCTGACCGACTCGGCCACGCAGATCGAAGCGCTCGCCGAGGCCTCGCAGTCCGAAGAGCTGCGTCACCGCGCCGAGCGATTGCGCGAGCTCGCTGCGACGCTGCGTGATCGACAGACGACGGCCACCAGCGGCGGCACGACGACGACGACGACCGGCGAGAGTGGACAGACGAGCGGCACCGAGGCGACCGAGGTGAGCGAGACCTCGTCCGAAGGACAAGCCGAGGAGCTTCCCGCGACGCTCGAGCTCGGCGCCGGGCACGAAGGCGATGCGTACGAAGAGAGCGTCGTTTCTTCGTCGCGTATCGCGCAGTCGCCTCTCGATGCACCGAACTCGACCGCGATCGTCACCGCGCAGGACTTGCGCATGTCCGGCTACACCAACCCGGGCAACGCGCTGCGCCGCGTCGCCGGCGTCTCGATCATGTCGAGCGATCCGGCCGATCCGCAGATCAACATCCGCGGTCTCAACCAGCGCTTGTCGAACCGCACCATCGTCCTCGTCGACGGCCGGTCCGTGTACCTCGACTTCATCGGCGTCACGCTCTGGAACCTCTTGCCGGTGAACATGGAGGACATCGAGCGCATCGAGGTCATCCGAGGCCCGGCCTCCGCCCTCTACGGCGCCGACGCCTTCAGCGGCGTCATCAACATCATCACGCATCCGATCGGTGAAGGCGGCAGCTACGTCTCCGGCAGCCTCGGCTCGGCGGGCGTGTATCGCCTCGCGGCCGGCGCGAGCGGCCACGTCGATCGCTGGCGCTTCCGCGTCAGCGGCGGCTACGAGCGCGGCGACAATTACTCGCTCAACGTCGATCCGAACCGCGTCGACTACACGGCGCGCCCGGGATCGACGGGCGGCTACAACCGCCTCTACTTCGGCGGCGAGACGCAGGTCCGCCTCGACGGCGGCTGGGGCATCCGCGGCGGCGTGTCCGTGTCGCAGGGCTCGATGAACTTCCAGGCGATCGCGAACCTGCGTCAGCTCGACATGCAGGCGGCGCTCTTCTCGCAGAGCTACGTGCAGATCACGTCGCCGGTCGGTCTCTCGGCGCGCGTGTTCTGGAACCGCTTCCAGGGCGGCAACATCGGCTCGACCGATCAGCTCAACGGCGGCATCGCGCCCTCGCAGAACACGAGCGTGAATCGGTCCGACGTCATCGACGTCGAGCTCCTCTACAACGCGACGTTCGATCTCGGCGACGTCCACAACCACCTCATCGCGGGCGTGGGCTATCGCTTCAAGCAGATCGACTGGAGCTGGCTGCGCGACGGCGTGCAGACGCAGAACCACGGCGCTGTGTTCCTCCAGGACACGATCTCGTTCAGCGAGAACGTCGACCTCGTCCTCTCGATCCGCGGCGACTTGCACCCGCTGCTCAACGTGCAGGTCTCTCCGCGTGGCTCGCTCGTCATCCACCCGGCGCCCGGCAACACGCTGCGCTTCTCGGCGGGCAGCGCCTTCCGCTCTCCGACGTTCGAAGAAAGCTACGTGCTCGTGCCGCAGGGCACGCCGTTCCGCGGCGTCACCGCGTACGGCAGCGGCAGCACGAGCATGAACCCCGAGCGCATCATCTCCGGCGAGATTGGCTACATGAACGCCATGACCGACTACTTCACGCTGGAGTTCAACGCCTACTACAACATCGTGCTCGATCAGATCACGCTCACGCAGAACCAGATCTTCCGCCTGACGGACTACGTGAACGCGAACAGCATCGCGGGCACCACGCCCGGCTACGATCCCGCGCTCAGCTCGTACGTCTTCACGACGGGCTTGTACGAGAACTCGCCGGAGCAGTTCCAGCAGGCCGGCGGCGAGGTCGGTGTCCGTGTGTTCCCGGTCGACGGGCTCGATCTCTACGCGAACTACGCGCTCAGCTACACGCTGCCGTTCGGCGGCTCGCCCGGCCCGTACCACTCCGATCAGCGCACGAGCGCGCACATGGTCAACGCGGGCTTCCAGTACCGCGCGTCGTTCGGTCTCGACCTCGCGACCGACTTCTCGTGGCAGAGCGATCAGAACTGGTTCGAGCAACAGCTCGATCCGCAGCGCGGCATCGTGTTCCAGAACTTCTATCTGCCTGCGTACACGACGCTCAACGCGCGCATCGGCTGGCGCTTCCTGGACGACCAGCTCGAGCTCGCCATCGTCGGCTTCAACCTGATCGACGACGGCCACCGCGAGCACCCCTACGGACAAACGATCCCGCGCCGCTTCATGGGCACGGTCACGGTGAGGTTCTGATGCGCTTTCTTCGCCTCGCCCTTCTGACCCTGCTCGTCGTCGCGTGCACCAATCCTCCGTACGATGCTCAGCGTCGCTCCGGCGGCGCATCGCCCAATCCGCTCGGCATCATCGAGGGCAGCATCCTCTACGTCGGTCCGCGCCCGCAGTGTCTCTACACGCACGACGGCACCGCTGCGGCCATCGCCGGCAACGTCATCCTCTTGATGTTCGACTACGACAATCCGCCGCCGCCCACGGGCAGCGCGACGACCGCGGCGAACCTCTTCGCGCTCGACGGCTCGGAGATGTTCAACCTCGCCGACTGCATGCCGCTCGCGCCCACCGCGGCCGACCTGCTGCCGATCACGCGCTCTGCCAACTTCACGTGGCCGTCGATCATCCTCGCGAGTGGGCCGGCGGCAGCCGACGGATCGTATCCGACGGCGGACTACCAGATCCGCGGCTTCTTCGACGACGACGGCGACTTCAATCCGTTCTTCTCGGTCCGCAACCTCGCGACCGCGGGCGACGTCGGCGGCGGCGCGTTCGTGGACGCGCAGGCGGCGATCCCCGTGTTCCGACGGATCGTGTTCCATCACCAGAACCTCGAGCCGGAAGGCGAGCTGCTGCAAGGCGTCGCCGTCACGCTCGGCGCCGTCATCGACACCGAGCGCCCGATGTTCACGGTCGACGACACGACGCAGGCGCTCTCGTCCCAGGCGCTCATCCCGCTCATCACCGACTCGGTGATGGAAGAGCAGGCGCTCTGGGAGCTCGCCTCGATGCACATCTCGCTCGTGCACGGCAACGACCAGCTCGACACGGACGCGAACATGATGACTCGCGCGTGGGGCCCGGCGCTCGCGGCCGCGGGCATCCAGTACGACTTCAGCCCGTTCGTGCATGGCATGCCCGTGCAGCCCGTCGATGCCGATGGAAACGGCTTCGGCGATCCGCACCCGATCCTCGGATCGAACGGCGTCAACTGGTACTACCCGATCGTGCTCATGCAGCGCGCGAAGAACGCGCCCGAGACACTCGCGGGCATCCCCGACGTGCTCTTGATCGGCTCCGTGCGACCGACGGTCGTCGGCGGCGTATCGCAGGGCTTCATCGCGCGCGAGACGTTCTCGGCCGCGGACGTGATCGTTCCGCCGGTCGGCGTCGTCGTGACGAACCCGGACGAGCCCGTGCTCTGCCGCGTGCCGTACATCCCGCCCGGCAACGCGACGGCGCTCTACGAGGCGCAGCGCTCCGAGTGTCAGGAGCTGCCGAGCGGCAACTACGACGTGAACGTGCTCGCGGGCGTCGCGGGCGCGCGCGTGGTCGACATCTTCGCCGACTGCGTCGCGACGTGCGTCGCGGGCGGCACGGCGGAAGCGATGTGCGAGCCCGGCTGTCGTCTCTCGGCGCAGCTGCGCTCCGACACGGGCGTGCTCTACGAGGGCGGTCAGTACTCGAGCCAGGCGTGGTCGGTGCCGAACGAGCTCGGCTGTCCCGATCTCTCGTATCACCCGGCCCAGCTGAACCAGCTCGATCCGCGCGATGCGATGGGTCACTTCCCCTCGTGCGCGCCGAACGACGTGCCGCCGAGCGGAAGCTTCATGCTGCCCTCGCAGAGCCGGCACGGCAGCTTCGCCGTCGTCGATCCGGACGGATCGAACGCGCCCGACGCAGCCGCGCAGACGAGCAGCATGCCCACCGAAGGTCGCGGCGCGATGGGCTGCGACGGAATCGATCGCAGCATGCAGATGCACGTGCCGGCGCAGTGCTGCGCGCCGATCCGTCACCTCTGCGGCCTACCGCTCTGCCCGCTCCGCGACGCGACGACGATGGGCTACCCCGAGGCCGTCCGCGCGAGCGGCACCAGCCGCCAGACGCGCGAGATGCGCGTCGAGGGAACGGACTATCGGACGAACGCGGACGGGTCGGTCACCCCGCTCTGCGTCCCGTTCATGATGCCCGTCGACTGCTGTCAGCCGAGCTGAATCAGGTATCCCAGGGCTCGCTCTCGTCGCGCTCGCGATCGGGCGCACCCCCGGCTTCGTCGACCCAACCGGCGTGCGCGTCCGGAAACGCGTCCGCGTACGGTAGGTACGGTTTCAGATCGAGCACCGGCGTTCCGTCGAGCAGATCGATCCCGCGCACGTGGATCGTGCGGCCTTCGATGCGCACGAGCCTCAGCGCGGAGAGCCCGATCGGAGTGGGCCGATGCGGCGCGCGCGTCGCGAGCACGCCGTGCGCGACGTCCGGCGTGCGCGGCGGCTTCACCATCGGCTTGTAGCCGCGGTTCAGGTGGAAGACGTAGAGCGCCCACACGTAGTCGAAGCCCTCGAGATGAACGAGCGTCTCGATCGGCACGTGCGGGAGCAGCTCGATCGTTCCTTCGGCGACGTTCTGCGCCCGCGTGCCGCGAACGGCGGCCGCCTGGTGTGGTGCACCGAAGCGCTCTTTGTACGGCGAGCGCGCGATCGCGATCGGCGCGAACGTGTAGCTCGCGTCGGGACTTCGAACGCTCGTGTGGTCTTGCGGCGGCTTCTTCATGCAGGGATGCCTCGACGTGCGACGAGCATCTTGAGCACGCCCCGATCGTCGCGCAGCGCCTCGACCACGAACGTCGTCGGGAGCGTCGCCACGTCGAAGCTACGTGGCAGCTTGAGCACCACGCGCGGCAGATCGAGCAGTGGTGCGATGGGCATCCCGAGCTCGGCTTGCGTCACGCGCGCACGATCGTAGTCGCGTCCGCCCCACGGTGGATCGATCACGAGCGCATCGAAGCGCAGCGTCGGGACGATCTCGAGCGCATCGCCGACGCGAAAGTCGATCCGATCGGCGACGCCGTAGACACCTGCATTGTGGGCCGCCATGCGAAGCCGCGTGGCGTCGCGATCGATCGCCACGACGCGCGTGACGCTGGGGCTACGCGCGAGAGCGATCGCGATCGCGCCGACGCCGCACGTCGCGTCCACCACGACGCCAGAGAGACCCGCAGCGATGCGATCGGCGAGCGCCTCGGGCGTGGCCGAGTAGAGGCCTTCGTCGTCGACCTGGATCCCTTCGAACCAGCGTGAGAAGAGGCGACGACGCCGATCACGACGCGGCTCGAACGCGAACACACAGCGCTCCTTGCGCGGTGCCCGGCGCACGGCTTGCGTCACGATCGTGCTCACGCGATCTCGCAACGCGACTCGTCGTGATTCGTCGCGCTCGACGACGAGCTCACGCAGCGCTTGATGCACCACGGCGAGATCGAACACGTTGTCGCTACCGCCCATCGCCACGTGCGCGCCAGCGCCATCGAGCCCACCGCGCAGCGCGAGCGAAGCGAGATCCAGCACGGGCCATCCGTCCGCGCGACCGAAGCGCACCGAGAGCGCCGTCTGCGCTTCACCTACGGCAAAGATCCCCGCAGGCATCACGCCACCGAGATCGATTCCGCGCGGCGTCTGCACGACGATCGCGCGGGCGAGGAAGCGATCGACGTCCGAGCGCGAGAGGCCGGCGCGTCCGAGCGCGCGCCCTGCGTTCACGGGCCCGGCGAACGCGTGGAGCACGTCGCGGACGCTCAACTCGCTCGGAACGATCTCGTGCGCGAGCTCGGTGATCCCATCGAGCGCCTCGTCGGGATCCGCGAGCGGATGCAAGCGCGGGAACACGAGATCGTCGTTCTCGCGCGCGACGACAGCGGCTGCGAAGGGATGTGCGCTCAACCGCGCGCGCCCTTCGATCTCGGCGGCGGCGCGAGCCGGCGTCACGCGCCAGCGCGTCTGCTCGCCGTCGTGGACGAGCACGCGCGGACCATCGAACACACCAGCGATCGAGCTCTCTTCCACGCGACGCGCGGCATCGTAGCCCGTCGACAGCGGTGACACCTCGCGAAACACTTTACGCGTGCGTACGCTTCTCGTCGGACGCGGCGGACGATCCGATCCGCGTCGAGAACTGGGTGCCGGCGATGGACGCGTTCGTCAGCGCCGACGCGCGCGTGATCGGGCGCGCGCAGCTCGATGCAGCGGGCTGCGCGCTCGTGCACGTCGAGGCAGACGACGGTACGTGGGTGTGGCGCGTGCGAGATCTCCTGCCGCCGGAATGACGGCGCGAAGGTTCTTCAGAGCTGTCGAAGCGATACGTTGTCCACGAAGATCGGACTGTTGCCGTAGTTCAGGTACACCTGCAGACGCACCGAGTGGGCACCGGGGCTGGGCCAGTAGACGTGGTTGTACGTCACGATCGAGGTGTTGGTCACGCACCCTCCGGCGGGGCAGATGTCCCAGCCAGAGCTCCAGTTCGTGCCGTAAGGATCACTATACTCATCGACGTAGAAACCTGCGACGCCGCTGGTGAGGGAGCCGACATCGATCGTCGCCTCCGCGATGTAGTAGGTCCCGGGTGTAACCGTGATGTATTGTGAGTGCAGGTATCGCACGGCGCTGGGATCGTTCTGGATCCGAATGCTCGTCTGTGTCGGGAACACGCCATGCGCCGTGTCGCGCGAGAGCGTCGTTCCTGGACCCGCGACATACGGCGAATAGCTCGACGTAGCGAAGTCCATCTGCGGCTGGGTGTTCTGCTCCACGCCGCGCTGGGTGAAGGCCGTACCGCTCGACGGCGTCCCGAATACGTCGATCGCGGCGGCGACATCGTACATACCTGGATTGGCCGTCATCAGGTTCTGGATGCGTCCAGCGAGCTGGTCGAGCTGATCCGTCCGCCAACTGTAGGCGTGGTCGGGCGAGCCTGGACACCCGCAGTTGTTGTCGAGGCCAGGCTGCGAGAGAGCGGTCGTGGTGCAGCCGGCCGGCGTGGTGCCCTGCGGGTAGATATCGTGGAATACCAGCGGCACCCAACGGTCGCCCGACGGTCGAGGTCCTGCGCACGTTGTGTTCCCGTTCCCGTAGAAGGCTTGGCAGATGCGAGCCCAGACGGAGTCCACCGTGTCGCAGTAATACACGCGGATGACGCGGATCGCCTGCCGATTGTATGGAAAGTCGTTGCACCAACGTTCTGCGGGATTGTAGTCCGACGAGCGCGCGTCGCTGGGATCCCAGAACGACCGCGCGTAAACGTAGTACGAACTGGCAATGCGCATGCTGTCAGCGTCGTAGACGCCATGCGGAAAGGCGAAACCGAACGGTGAGAAGCCATAGCTGCGAAGCGCCTCTCGCGAGCACAGGAGCTCGCTCTGCATCGTCCTGGTCACGTGGTCCGCACAGTTCGGAGATGCGGAGCCCGGCGGGATGTTCCAGGGCGAGGAGGCAGCCAAGTCCTGATGATGGACTGTGTGTGAGCCGACCTCCCAACCTCCCAGCGCGAGGCTGGCGATGTCGGGCCAGTCCATTCTAGGCAGTGGGGTCGTTTGACCGACCTCGTCCGTGATGATGTAAGCGGTCGCACGGTTGAAGCCGTGACTCGACAGCACCGTGCGCGCGTCCAACACGCCCGCATATCCGTCGTCGAACATGAAGCTGATGGTGTGTCCCCAGTGGCTCAGCGCCGCAGCTTCGCTCGTGGCGACCTCATTCGGTGCGGCACAGGACGGGATGAACGCCGCGGCGAGCACGAGTGGCAGTAGGTTGCGCGTCATCCGCCTAGGTTACGCCAACTCCACGTGCCGCGTGCTACTTTGACGTAGAGAGCGACCGGCGCGACCGGGCCGCAAATCGGGACGTATGCGATGCGCGTCTCGACGCGAAGCCGATCGGCGCGCAAGGCTGCGACGGCGTTAGTATGCGCGCCACCATGTCCGACACCGCGGCCCTCCGAAGCGAGCTCGACGAGCTCGCCAAACAGTTTCGCCACCACGAGGCGCTCTATCGCGCCGGCAAGCCCGAGATCACGGATGCCGTGTTCGACGAGCTCGCCGACCGCTATGCGGAGCTCGCCGACGCGCTGGGCGTCCCCGCGGAGGGCCGCGTCGATGCGAAGCCGGGCGCAGACCACACGGAGGGCTTCGCGCAGGTCGTGCATCGCGTGCCGATGCTCTCGCTCGAGAAGCTGACGCCCAACAAGAAGGGCAACGACGGCGAGCCCGTGCCGATCGCCGAGCAGCTCGCGCAATGGGTCCTACGCCGACGAGAAGACCTCGAGCTCGGAGAGGGCAAGCCCATGCCGCTCTTCGTCGAGCCGAAGATCGACGGCATCGGTGTCTCGCTCACGTACGAGAAGGGCAAGCTCGCCCGCGCCGTCACGCGCGGCGACGGCAAGAAGGGCGACGACATCACCAAGCAGATGCTCCGCGCACGCGCCGTTCCCGCGAAGTTGTCGGACGTGACCGGATCCATCGAGATCCGCGGAGAGATCTACTGGCCGCGCGCCGCGTTCGATCGCTGGAACGCCCAGCTCGAAGCGGCGGGACAAGAGACGATCGCCAACCCGCGCAACGGCTGCGCCGGCATGGCCAAGCGCAAGGAGGTCGAGGGTCTCGAGGACGTCGGCCTCGCGTCGTTCCTCTACTCGGTGCCGTGGAGCGAGGGCGTGACGCTGCCGACCACGCAGAGCGGCATCCTGCGCTTCCTCGCGGACGCGGGCGCCCACGTCTATCTCGAGCACGTGATCGTCGCGAAGGACGCGGCCGAGGTGCTCGCGCACTGCGAGTCCTACGCGCATCGGCGCGGCGATCTCGAGTTCGACATCGACGGGATGGTCATCAAGATCGACGACCTCACGCAGTACGGGAAGCTCGGCGCGACGGGACACCATCCGCACTGGGGCATCGCCTACAAGTTCCCGCCCGAGCGCAAGGTCAGCCAGATCCTGCGCATCGAGGC
>CAYSCF010000133.1:0-17579 GCA_964429305.1 uncultured Sandaracinaceae bacterium
CGCCGCACGTACACGACGCGCCCGCGTCGCTCGGCGACCCAGAGACTGGAAGGCGCTTTCAGGAGCTTCATCGGCCTCTATCCAGGATAGCAAACCGAGGTCTCGAATCGTAGAGGCGACTGCGGACGAACCGACGATCCACGCAGAAAGCGCGAGCTTTCGTGTTGGCCCGGCGCTCGCACTACCCCCTTCCGAAAGGCAGGCGGCGATGGCGGATACGAAGCGGTCGGAGTCGAGCGTGTTGATGGCTCTCTCGGAGCTCCAGCGGATGGAGCACGATCGGATCGAGAGCGATCGGGAGCGCGAGGCCCGGAAGATCGCCGAGGCGCGCGCCGAGCGGGAGCGCATCGAAGCGGCCGCGCGCGAGGCCGAGCGTCAGCGCGTCGAGCAGGCAGCGCAGCAGGCGCGGGTGGCGGAGGCCGAGGCGCGCCTCCGTGTCGAAGCCGATCGTGAGCGCGATCAGCGCATCGCGGCGATGCGCGCCGAGCTCGCGCGCGTCGAGCAGGAGCGTCAGGCGATGCGCGACGATCTCGCGCTGCGCCGCGTCGCGCCCCCGGCGCGCCCCAACGGCTGGGCGCTCGCGTTCGGTCTCTCGAGCCTCGTCGCGGCCAGCTTGGCCGGGCTCCTCGTGATGCAGCAGGGCACGCGCCCGATGGTCGTGCCGGTCGGTGCGACCGCAGCGCCGGTCGTCTTCGTTCCCGCGCCGCACGGAGAAGACATGATGGTGCGCGCCGCGGACGAAGCGCCCGCGGCTCCCGCGCCCGTGGTCGAAGCTGCTGCCCCCGCGCCCGTGCGCCCGCACCGTCATCGCGTCGATCACACGACCACTGTCGAGACGACGTCTCCGCACGGCAGCGAGCTGGTCGGACTGGGCGAGGACGACGGCAACGACGACGTGCTGGGGCCCGAGCTCGTGCGCGACGCGCATCGCAGTCTCCACCACTGAGGCCTGTGATAGTCTCCGCGCGCGCCGGTAGGCGGCGCACGGAGGCATGTCATCGTGAAGCTCTTTCGAATGCTTGGAGTCGGTCTCGGTCTGACGGTTGCGGCGTGTGGCGGGGGCAGCGGTGGCTCGACCACGACCACGACGACGACCACGGGCGGTGGCGAGTCGCAGTACGCCGGCCCCATCGGCTCGACGGACGTCGCCCAGGGGGAGGCTCGCTACAACGCGGTCTGCGCTTCGTGCCACAACAACGGCGCGCCCGCGGTCGCCAACATCGGCTGGACGACGGAGCACATGCGCCGTCAGATCCGCGAGGGCTCCGCGAACATGCCCGCGATCCACGAGGCCCGCCTCAGCGCTGCCGACCTCGAGGCGATGCTCGCGTACCTGAACACCATCGGCGCGATCGGCGACGGCTCGACGCCCGCGGCGCAGTGACGGTAGGGGCCGGAGCGGGCGAGCCGACGTAATTCGGCTAGCGGCTGACGACGGCCGGCGTCTCCAGGATGGTGCGCGCGAACGCGTACCATCGCTGGGACTCGGCGCGATCGGTGTCGGCGCGGTCGATGATGATGCGGTGATGCATGCGCAGCTGCTCGGGGCCGTCCGGATCGGGGACGGAGAGCAGCAGGCGCTGGGCTTTGGTGCGGTAGTGATCGCCGAGCGCACGTCCCACGACGATGATGCCGGCGAGATCGACCATCGCGAGGCCGTCGTCCGGCAGGCGCAGGTGGCGCGTGATGCGCGTGAGATCGACGCCGTTGTTGCGAGCGGCCGAGCGGATCTCGGCGAGCGTCTTGCGCGGCAGGACCTCGCCGCGATCGACGTCGACGCCGACGCGGCGCGCATCGATGATGACCTCGCGCTTGAGCACGTCGTCGCCGAGGTCGAGCACGATCTCGCGGACCGGCTCCTCGATGCGCGCGCGCATGATGCCGCGGAGCGGGCCGGTGCTGGCCGAGACGGCGGCGACGGCCTTGCGCCAACGGAAGCGCTCGGGCTGACGCGCTCGCACGATGTGCACCGCGCGCTTCAGCTCTTCGCGCCGCTTCCAGTAATCCACCGCATCGGTGACGCGCGAACCGTCGTACATGGCTCCTCCGAGCCTCGGGGTATCGCCGTGCGGGGCTGGAAGGGTCAAGAAATCGGGCGGGGTTGCACCGCGCGCTGCGCGGCTTAACTTCGGCGCCGCATGCCGACGTACGACTATGCCTGTGAGAACTGCGGCCACCACTGGGACGTGGAGCAGCGCATGAGCGACGACCCCATTCGGAAGTGTCCGAAGTGCGGCAAGCTCAAGGCGAAGCGCCAGATCACCGGAGGAAACTTCATCCTCAAGGGCGGCGGCTGGTACTCGGATCTGTACTCGTCCTCGTCGAAGAGCACGAAGAGCTCGTCCAGCGACACCGGCTCGTCCTCGTCCTCCTCTACGGAAACAAAGACGGAGGCGAAGTCCGAGACAAAGCCGACGTCGAAGAAGGCCAGCAAAGAGTAGCGTTGCGGCGATGACGTGTCCGCTGCGCGAGGCGAGGTAGGTCGCTCACGAGGCGAGCGGTAGCGAGCCGAGGTGGAGAGGAGGTGAGGCCGATCCGGCTTCGCCGGTCGGCCGAGGAGGGAGCGCCCAGCTCCTCCTGGAAAATCAGCGGCTGCCGAGCTCTTCTCGCTTCTTCAGCTCGGAGAGGGCGCTCTCGAGCTCGGCCATCTCGGCCTCGCTCATCTCCGCCTCTTCTTCCTTGGCGGACTCTTCGACGCGCGCCGACACCTTCGGCTCCGGCGCGATCATGCCCATCTCGCGCTTGAGCGCTTCCAGATCGGCGTCCGCGCCCGCGGTCGCTTCGAGCTTCGCGAACTTCGTGCGCAGCACGTCGCCCGTCGTCTCCTCGGCGAGCTCGCCCGCGGCCTCGACCTCGGACTCGCGCTGCTCGATCTTCTGCTCCATCCGCTGGAAGGCGTCGAAAGCGCTCGTGTCCGAGAGCTTCCCCATCGCCTTCTGGATCTCTTCCATCGCCTTCGCGCGGTTGTTGCGCGCGATGAGCAGGTCCTTCTTGCGCTTGGCCTCGCCGATCTTGTTGTTCAGCGCCTGGAGCGCGAGCTTCACCTGGCTGACGGCCGCGCTCTGCTTCTTGAACTGATCCTGGTAGCCCGCCGCGAGCTGCTCGTGCTCCTTCTTGCGGAGCAGGGCTTCCTTCGCGAGCTCGTCGTCGCCCGCGCGCACCGCGAGCATCGCCTTCTTGTGCCACTCGTCGGTGACGGCCTTCTCGCCCTGCCACTGTCGCTCGAGCCGCTTCTGGTCGGCGATCGCGACGGCGACCTGCTTCTTCACCTCGACGAGCTGCGCGTTCATGTCGAGGATGATCTGAGAGAGCATCTTCTCGGGGTCTTCCGACTTCGAGATGAGATCGTTCAGGTTGCTCTTGATGAGCGTCGCGACGCGGCCGAAGAACCCCATGTCGTCCTCGTCTCCTCTCAGGCCTTGTTCGCAGGGCGCGATGATGTGGCGTCGGCCTTGCGGTACACCGCGAAGCCGGGAACGTGCTTGCTGAGCGCGACGCCGAAGTCGTCGAGCGTGCCGACCAGCTCGTTGTAGTCGAGGTTCTCCATGCGGAGCGACGCCGTCAGCACGAGCCGGCCGCCGGCGATGCCGTACGCGCCGTGCACCATGTCGTTGCCGTTGAGCTCGAGGCAGTGCTGGTGCAGCTCGGCCTTCTTCTTCGGATCGACGGAGTCGAGGTCGAGGACGTTGACGCGGAACAGAGCCACGTCGTCGCTGACCTTCACCACGATCTGCTCGTTGGCGCCGGACACGTCGGAGACGAGCCAGGTGCCCTCTTCGATCTCCCGATGCGGATACCTCGATCGCGCGAGATAGGCCTCGATGTCGTCGTTCGTTCGCATGCGCTCGCAGCCTAACACGAGCCCCTACGGACTCATTCCGGCACGTGCGGGCGAGCGGTCTACGCCTCTTCGGGAACGTCGCCGGCCGGATTCGCCAGCTTGCGGGTCCACAGGATGGCGTCCTTGCGGTCGCCTCCCGACTGGCAGCCCTGTGCGAGCAATCCCGTGCGGCGGAAGCCCGCCGCGACGTACGCCGTCGCGAGGCCGATGTCGTCGGACGGCGCGAAGCCGAACGCGCTGATGATGCCGCGCTCCTTGAGGTCGTCCGCCATCACGCGCAGCGCGGCGGTGAGGCCGAGCACGTCCGCGTCTTCCGTCGGCGAGCGCAGGATCTCGATCAGCGAGTGACCGAAGCAGTCCTGGAACTCCGCCGTGAGGTAGACCTTGCGGCCCTTCTTCGCGGTCGCTTCCACGTAGTAGCGCTCTGCCTCGCGGCCGAACGCGTCGAATCCGCTGAGCGTCGGGCCGTCGTTGCCGCGCTTCTTCCAGGCCTCGTCGCGGGCTGCGAGCGCGTCGTCGACGTCGATGAACTCGACGTTCACGCCCGGCACCACGTCCGGGACGTCCTTCGCGTTCTTCTTGCCTGCGTTGACCGTGCGCTCCGCGATGCGCTGGCCGTCGTCGTTCACTTCGATCGAGGCGGTGCGGTCGCCGATCACGCAGCCGACGAGGTGACCGTCGGAGCGCTTGTAGAAGCCGGGGATCGTGCCTTCGCGGACGAAGCCGACGCGCGTCCAGCTCGAGACTTCGTCCTTCTCGACGAGCAGGATCACTTTGCCGATCTGCTCGCGCTTGGCGACGTTCTGGATGAACAGACGCTTGGCCGGCAGCGCGCCCGCGCGGAAGTCGATGACGCGAATGAGCCCGATGCGTCGGTTGACGAGCAAGCACAGATACGCGCTCTCGCTCTTGAAGTGGAGCTCTTCGACCCACGGAAGCGGAGCGGACGGAGCAGCAGCGGCCTTGGCCATGTCTTTTCGAATCCTCGAGAGAGCGAGATAAACGCGCGGATATGCCGCGGAAAATTCGGCGCAACGTACGCGCACGCCCCACCGTTGTCCAGGCGAGCGTCCGGGTCCTCCGCGGCGAGCACTCTTGTCTTCAAATGCGAGCACCTCGAAGTCTTGACGCGGCGCGTTAGCGCGCCCACGTTGACTCTCGACCAGGGCCGGTCGTCCGGACGTGCGCGCGAATGATCGCGGGCGCGAAAGGGCAGCTCCGTCCTGTTCGGAAAGAGAGGTACGCCATGATGCTCCACCCCGATCTCGCGGCGCTCTACGTCTCCGGGTCCGTTCTGGTGTCTGCGCTCATCGTCTACGGCCTGCACGCGCTCGGCAGCGCGATCGGTCGTGCGGCGCGCGAGGCGCGGCTTCGACGGGAAGCGCACCACGCGCACTGATATGTTCCGCGCGTGGCTCCTGACGCGCTCCTGATCGTCGGCTTCGGTGGACCGGAAGGCCCGGACGACGTCGTCCCCTTCCTCGAGAACGTGACGCGCGGGCGCAACATCCCGCGCGAGCGATTGATCGAGGTCGGGGCGCACTACGCGCACTTCGGCGGCGTCTCGCCGATCAACGGGCATCTGCGCGCGCTGAAGGCCGCGCTCGAGCGCGAGATCGCGCTGCCGATCTACTGGGGCAACCGGAACTGGCAGCCGATGCTCGCGGATACCGTCGCGCAGATGCGAGCCGACGGCGTGAAGAGCGCGCTCGCGTTCGTCACGAGCGCGTTCGGCTCGTACTCGGGCTGCCGCCAGTACCGCGAGGACATCGAGCGGGCGCGCGCGTCGGTCGAGGGCGCGCCGACGATCGAGAAGCTGCGCAACTACTTCGATCATCCGCTCTTCGTCGATGCCGTCGTCGATCGCGTCCGCGAGGCGAATGCGAGCGCGGCGGCGCGCATGGTCTTCACCGCGCACTCGATCCCCGTGTCGATGGCGAGCGGCTCGCCGTACGAAGCGCAGCTGCGCGCCATCGCCGCGATCGTCGCCGAGCGCACGGGACACGCAGAGCACGACCTCGTCTTCCAGAGCAAGAGCGGCGCGCCCGGCATGCCGTGGCTGGAGCCCGACATCGGCGATCGCATCGACGCGCTCGCTGCGCGCGGCGTGAAGGAAGTGCTCGTCGTCCCGCTCGGCTTCACCTCCGATCACATGGAGGTCGTCTGGGATCTCGATCACCAGGCCAAGCAGCGCGCGGACGCCAGGGGCGTGAAGCTCGTGCGCGCCGGGACCGTCGGTACGCACCCGTCGATCATCGCGATGGTGCGCGAGCTCGTCGAAGAGAAGACGCGCGCGTCGCCGAAGCGCTCGCTCACGACGCTCGGCGAAGGCCGCTGCGGCGAAGGCTGTTGCCCCGCGCCGAGGCGCGGATGAAGACGATCGGCGAGGCGCTGCGCGAGACGATGGCGCTCTTCTCGCCGCTGCCAGCGAGCCCGCACGCCGGTGCGCTCGGCCAGTTCGTGGCCGAGCCGATTCGCGCGAGCGTCGACTCACCGCCGTTCGATGCGAGCCTGTTCGATGGCTACGCGGTGCGCGCGCAGGAGATCGTCGTCGCGGCACCCGTGCCCGTCGTCGGCGAGTCGCGAGCCGGCGCGGTGCCTCCGGCGCTCGCGCCTGGCGCGACGATGCGGATCTTCACCGGCGCGCCGTTGCCGCTCGGTGCGGATGCCGTGGTCATGCAGGAGGTCGTCGCGCGCGATGGCGACCACGCACGCTTCGAGCGAAGCGTCGTCGTCGGTGCCGGTGTTCGCCCGCGCGGATCGGACATCGCGATCGGCGAGCTCTTGCTCGACCGCGGTGCGCCGCTCGACGGCGGCGCCATGGGCTTGCTCGCGACCCAGGGATGGAAGGGCGGCACGGCGAGCGCTCATGCCAAGCCACGCGTCGTGTTGATCACGACGGGAGACGAGCTGGTCACCATGTACGACCCGCTCCGTCCTGGAACCATCTTCGACTCCGCGGAGCCGATGCTGGGCGCGCTGATCGTCGCGGCCGGCGCCCGGTACACGTGGTGGCGACGCGCGCCGGATCGGCTCGAAGAGACCGTGTCGACGCTCGCGCTCGGCCTCGCGAGCGGCGACGTCGTGATCACGGTCGGCGGCGTCTCCGTGGGCGATCACGATCTCGTGCACGCGGCGCTCGCGCGCCTCGCGGTCGAGCGCAGCTTCTGGCGTGTTCGGATGAAGCCCGGCAAGCCACTCGCCGTCGGCGTGAAGGACGGTATCCCGATCATCGGGCTTCCGGGCAATCCCGTGTCGGCGTGGGTCGCCTTCGAGGTGTTCGTACGACCGGCGCTGCGGCGCATGCTCGGCGATCCGCGTCCGTATCGCCGCGTCATCGAGGTCGTGCTCGGCGCGAGCGTTCGCTGCAGCGCGGACCGCACCGAGCTCGCCCGTGCGCGTCTCGACGACGAAGGCCTCGCGTGGCCCTGCGCCAAGCAGGGATCGAGCGCGCTGACGTCGGTGACGAACGTCGATGCCCTGCTGATCTTGCCCGAGCGCGAAGGCGAGCTCGCCGCCGGCGATCGCGTACGCGCGATGCTCCTCGACGGCGGCGGCTCGGCGACACCGCCGTTCTGATTCACTCCAACCCTTGCCGTCGGCGCTGCCGCTGCTCTGGCGTCAGCCCATTGCCGCCCGACACGCACTCGAACGGGGCGAACGGCTGGACCGCGCGTGCGCTCACTTCGACCTCGCCCCTTCGCGGGATCGGACACGGCAGGCGCTCCGTTGCGCTGAGCAACACGAACGTGGCGCGCTCGTCACCAGGATCTCGAGCATGTGCTTCGGTGGCGGCGGCGAGCGCGAGATCCCAGTCGCCCTGGCTCACGGCGAGCATCGCCTCGACGGCGAGATCGTGTGCATCGAGATCCGTCCGCCCCCTGAGCGCATCGAGCGAGCGAGCCGTGCGTAGCCCGTCGCTGTCGCCTGCGAGGACGCGGACCGCGCGTGCGACGAGCGCGGCGCGATCGTCGGGATGCGCTGCCACGAGCGCGTCGACGGCGGACCCTTGCGTCTCGCCCTCGTGCAGCTCCCCGAGCTGCAGTCGCATCAGCTCGGCCCGCGCGAGCGTGCTGGCGTCCTGACGCGCGAGCGCGAGGTAGGCGTCCACGCGCTCGTGATCGATGTGGAGCAGACGCCCCATCTCGAGCGCCGCCAGCACGAGCTCGGCCTCGCTTGCGGGCATCGCGACCGCGATCGGATCGGCCAGCGGCTGCGGATCGTACGGAACGCGTCGCTCGAGGAAGCGCGGGCTCGAAGCGTACGCTGCGAACGGCGCATCGAGGTCCTCGTTGCCCGCGTGGAGCCAGCTGTCCGTACGCGTGTGCATGGCGCTCAAGCCGTCGAGGAAGCGCTGCCGCAGCGCCGCATCCGGCCCGAGCTCGAACATGTGCACCAACGTCCACGCGCTCGCGTAGACCGCCACCGCCGACTCGCCGCCGGTTCGGAATGCAGCGCTGCCCTCGTGCGCGAGCTGCGAGGGTGGCTCGAGCCGTGCGCGTGAGATCGGAGTGATCGCGATGCCACCACTGAAGAACGTCCCGCCCGAGAGGCCGATGTGGAACGGCGCGATGCCGATCACGACGTCGTGCTCGCCGACGCGCAGCGTCTCGAAGAACGTCGCCATGCCTTCGTTCAGCCAGAGCGGCACGCGTCGGAAGCACGCTTGCACGAAACGATGCGTCATCTCGTGCAGGAAGATCTGCGTGTACCCGCGCGACTGTCCGCCGATCGCGGCCGGCACCACGAGGCGCCCCGGCAGCGCGATCAACCCCGACAGCGCGTGCTGGTAGAATCCCGAGCTGTGCGCGGGCGCGATGTCCGTGAACTCGCTCTCGCGCGCGAGCATCGTCACCTCGAACGGCTCGCCCATCGATGCGCCGTTGCAGACCGGGAACACGGACGAGAGCGCGCGCGCGAGATCTTCGAACGCCCAGCCCGCGGTCACCGCGCGATCGTGATCGACATCGGTCGTCAGCCGCACGTGATCGGTCGTCACGCGCCACCAGCCCGTCCCGCGTGCCGCCGCGCTGCGTGCGCATCCGGCGCTGGCGAGCACGCAGAGGGCCAATACGCACGGTCGGAGCATCCGATCATCATGCCGCAGAACCCTGACGAAAACTGTCAGTCGCGCGCGCGATGGTGGACCGATGACCAGGACCATCTACTTCGTCGCGGCGAGCGTGGACGGCTTCATCGCGGATGCAGAGGGCAAGCTCGAGTGGCTGACGCGCTTCGATGGCGACGCCGAGATCCGCGCGCACTACGAGGCGTTCCTCGCGGGCATCGGCGCGCTCGCGATGGGCGCCGAGACGTACCTCTTTCTCCTCGCGCACGGCGGGCCGTGGCCGTATCCCGATCGCCCGACGTTCGTCTTCACGCGGCGACAGCTGCAGATCCCCGCCGGCGCGGACGTGCGTCTCGTGAACGGTAAGGTCGCGACCGCGCGCAATGCGATGCTGCGCGCGGCGGGTGCGCGCGATCTCTGGCTCGTCGGCGGTGGAAAGCTCGCCGCGCAGTTCGCGGAGGTCGGTGCGATCGACGAGATCCACCTCGGCGTCGCGCCTTCGGTCCTCGGCGCAGGCACGCCGCTCCTGCCCGCCGCGCTCGGTCCCGTCACGCTGCGCGAGGTGACGCGCCTCGGGGCGGGCTTCGTCCAGCTCCGCTACGGCTGCGAGTGACCGGCGACTCGAAATGCGAGCGCCGTCGCGGAGAATCCCCGCTCAAGAAAAGCGTCACCAGAGCACCCGGTCTGACCTGTCACCGAGGCACCCGGTCCAAAACGTCACCCAGGCGCCCGGTCTGAACCGCCGGAAATCCGATTCCGATTCGGGGCTCACGAGAGTCTCGCTCGGAATTCCGAGCTGCTACCGACAGCGAGGCGCGTGGATCCGCGTGAGACGCGACTCGAGCGTCGTCTCCGTCGCGGCGCGATCCTCGGGCGCGACGTCGATGGGCGACACCGCGGCCGCCTGCGTGCCGAGACGGAGCCCGCGCGGGATCGCGACGGGCGCGCATCCCGCGACCCAGCCGGCCTCGACCAGCTGCACCATGTGATCGGCGTACGCCTCTCGCGCATCGTCGGAGTCGGGCCACGTGAGCGTGCCCTCGGCGAGCACGTCCTGTCCGCGCGTCCATGCCCACGCGAGCGTCGTCTGCGCGCTCGATCCCCAGCCGGAGCCACCGCCGAAGCCGCCGCCGCCGTCCACGACCGGCTGCTGGATCCCGGCAGGCAGCGTGATGGGAAGATAGCGATCGATCTGCCGAGTCGTCGCGTGCGGCGAGAGCACGAGGAACGCGGCGAGCTCGCGCAGCGGCGCGATCGGCACGCGCCCCGCTTCGTCGTGATCGACGGGGCCCGACGCCGGTCCCAGCCCGAGCAGACCGTCGCACGTGCTCGCGACGTACGCGGCGCCAGTCGCGAGATCGTACGCGCGCACCTCGTCGCAGTACCCGTAGTGACCGCGGCGACCGCGCATCACGAGCCAGCCCGTCGTCGGCGCGCGCATCGGCGCATCGGGCAGCAGCGTCGCGAACGAGTGGGCGATGCGGATGCACGACACGAAGCGCGCGTAGCGGCTCGCTGCGGGCTCCGCCATCGCGGCGCTCGTGCAGCGCGTCGTGAGGTCCGCGCCCTGCGCTTGGGCGGCGTCGCCCTCCATGCGGTGCAGCTGGGCCAGCTCGTCGTGCATCGCGAGCCAGTCGCGCGCGCGCGCGCCGAGCACCGCGCCTTCCGCGAGGCACGCCGCGTCGTCGTCGCGGCACAAGAGCGGGCGCAGCGCGTCGGTGGGCGGCAGCGTCTCGGCGCGCACGATCGGCTGCACGTCGGGCAAGAGCGCGGCGCGATCGGGCGCGTGAGTGAGGAGAAACTCGATCGCCCCGTTGCCTCCGCGATCGAGCCAGCTCCGGAGCGCGCGCCACGAGTCGAAGAGCGCGTGGATGTCGATCGCGCCGAGCGCGTGCCCGCATCGCGTGCTCGCGAGCGCTTCGTAGCGTCGGTGCGCCTCCGCGAGATCGGTCGCCGCCGTCACGTCCGTCGCGATCTCGCTCCACGCGCGCCACTGCGTCATCACCTCGGCGCGCGCCTCCGCCTCCGTGCAGTGCTGCGCCTGCGCGGGAGCGGCGACGAGGGAGACGACGAAGAAGAGAGCGAACGTCCGCATCCGAGCGAACAGACTGCGGCGTTTCGAAGGAAGTTCCAACGAGGAGGAGAATTTTACGCGGGAGCCCAGGAGGGCGCGGAAGGGTTTCGGCGTCCCTCGCTCGGCGGAGACGCCATCGCGAAGAGATGTTCGCCGAGCCCTTTCGCACACTCCTGGGTTCCCGCGAAAATTCGGATGAGAACCGCGTGCGTCGATCACGGCCGTGTCAGTGGTCGTGCGCGACGCAGCGGGCATCTTGCCAGCCGACCCAGTACGGGCCGTCGGAGCCGTGCTCGCGCTTCCAGATCGGGACGCGCTCCTTGATGCGATCGATCAGCCTGCGGCACGCGTCGAACGCTTCGCCGCGATGCACCGCGCTCGCGACGCAGACGATGGCGACGTCGCCGACGACGAGCGCGCCTACGCGGTGATGGGCTGCGACGCGCACCCCCGGGAGCTCGCGCGCGATCTCCTCGCCGATGCGCTCCATCTCCGCGACCGCCATCGAGCCGTACGCTTCGTACTCGAGCAACGCGACGGCACGGCCCTCGTTGTGATCGCGCACCACGCCCGCGAACGAGACGACCGCCCCCGCCGAAGGATGCGCGACGAACGCCTCCAGCGCCGCGGCGTCGATCGCGCGGTCGACGATCGCGAAACGGCTCATCCGCGCCAGATGCGCGAGAGCGACTTCGCGAGCGCGCGCGACTCGACGATGTTGTCTTCGATGGAGCAGTAGGTCCATCCACCGTAGCGGCCGACGGTGTGCACGCCGCGGCTCGCGAGCAGCGCCTTCTTGTCGGCGAAGTCCGTCGCCGCAGCGCGCGTCACGTGCACGTACGCGGGATCCATCGTCACGGTGTGCCACGAGACGAGGCGATGACCGTCGACGATGCCGGTCTTGGCGAGATCTTCCAGCACGCGCTTCTTGCTCGCCTCGACGTCGATCGTCGCGCCGGCGGGTGAGCCGAGCTCGACGTAGAGGCTCATGCGGTCGCTGCCGAAGATGTTGTCGTAGAAGCCGACCCGATAGAACGACACGTCGCGCTGCGGAAAATACGCCCAGTGGATCTTGTCCGGGCCCTTCCGATCGAAGCCGAGGTTGAAGACGAGCACCTGA
Organism: uncultured Sandaracinaceae bacterium; assembly: GCA_964429305.1. GTDB lineage: Bacteria > Myxococcota_A > Polyangia > Polyangiales > Sandaracinaceae > JBBSAT01. The sequence goes on from CAYSCF010000133.1 coordinate 12,104, forward strand.
TTCCACGAGTACGTGGCTTGCGGCACCGGCAGCCCAGCGATCGCGAGCAACGCGGGAAAGGGCGCCGACGAGACGACGTGCTCGAACGCGATCTCGCGCGCGTTCGTCTTGGCGACCTTCGTGCGCAGGTCGATGCTCACGAGCCGCTCGCCGAGCGCGATGCGATCGGTGCGCACGCCCGACGCGAGCGCGTGCACGTACTGGATCGCGCCGCCTTCGGGGTACGTGAACGTCGAGTTGTACGAAGCGTTGTCCGCGCGCGTGAAGTTCCGGATGATGTCGTCGACGTCCGCGTGCGGAAAGAAGCGGCCCATCGCATCGACGTCGAGCGAAGAGAGCTTCGTCGCGTAGAGCTTCTCGTTGTACGGGACGAGGAATCGCTCGGCGATGCCCTTGCCGAAGCGCGCGTAGAGCATCTCTTCGAAGCTCTTCGGCGCGCCCGCGCCGGTCTTGGTGCCTGCCGTGAAATGCAGGTCGCTCAGGCACTCGAGGAAGTCGGCCTGCGGCAGCTGGTGGATGTTCTTCTGGAACGGGAAGTCGATCCAACGATCACGCGACCAGAAGATGCGGCTGTCTTTCTCGATCTTCAGGATCTTCTGGCCGGGCATCCGCGCGACCAGGTCTTTCTCGATGTCCTGGTGCTTGAAGTGGAAGAAGTGGCCCGAGTAGTCCCAGACGAAGCCGTCCTGCGTGATCGTCTTGCAGTAGCCGCCGATCTCGCGATCCGATTCGAGCACGAGATAGTCGTCCTCCTTGCCGAGCGCGTCGGCGAACGCGAGCCCCGAGATCCCGGCACCGACGACCAGATAGCGAACGCGTTCCATGTGCGCGGAGGATACAGAGCGGAGCGCCGCGCCGCACGGGGACGCAGATCGCGATCGACGGTGACCATCGCGGTGCATCGAGAGAGCGCGGCGACGATTGACGACGATGAAGTGCGCTCGCTGACGCCCGGAGTGGGACGAGAAGAGAGCGGCATTCCGCCGCGACAGGAGCGATGAACGAGATGACGACGACGAAGTGGCTGGCAGCGATCGTGGTTCTGGCTCTCGCGGGCTGTGGGAGTGAGGCGGCGCCGGCCGCGGAGACGCCACCGACCATCGAAGCACCGCCGCCGAGCGTGGCAGTCGTGGCGGAAGCGGCCCCGACCGAGGCGGTGCCTATGGAAGCTGCGCCGGCCGAGGCCGCGCCGACGGAAGCCACCCTCACCGCAGAGGTGCCCCCGACGGAACCGGCAGCGCCCGCCGCGGCCGCCCCGAGCGAAGCGCCGGCCCACTGAACGCACGCGTCGTTCGCCGCAGCCGTACGCCCGGCTGCGGCGCTTGACGCGCGCGGGTCGCCGGGGAATGTTCGCCGCACTTTTCCAGCGAACGAGCGCTTACGAACATGGCGAAAGAGACCGCAGCGGCACCCAAAGTCACGATCGTCATCCCCGTGTACAACGAGGAGCCGATCCTGCAGTCCGCGGTGATCGAGCTGATCGATCGGCTCGACACGATCGGCTTCACCTACGAGCTGGTGCTCGCCGAGAACGGCTCGCGCGACAAGACGGTCGAGCTCGCGCAGAAGCTCGCCGAGCGCTTCCCGCAGGTGCACACGTTCAGCTTCGGCCAGCCGAACTACGGCGGCGCGCTCAAGCGCGGCATCCTCGAAGCGCGCGGCGAGTTCGTCCTCTGCGACGAGATCGATCTCTGCGACACCGACTTCCACGTGCGCGCGCTGGCCGAGCTCGAGAGCGGCCGCGCGGACTTCGTGGTCGGCAGCAAGGCGATGCGCGGCGCGAGCGACCAGCGCCCGTTCGTCCGTCGCCTGGGCACCAAGGCCGTCAACGGCCTCTTGCACATCACGCTCGGCTTCACCGGCACCGACACGCACGGGCTCAAGGCGTTCCGTCGCTCGGTCGTGAGGCCCGTCGCCGAGAAGTGCATCGTCGACCGCGACATGTTCGCGAGCGAGCTCGTCATCCGGGCCGAGCGCGACGGAATTCGCATGAAGGAGATCCCGGTGCGCGTGCTCGAGAAGCGCGTGCCGACGATCGGTCTCGCGCGCCGCGTGCCGAACGTGCTCAAGGCCGTCGGCCGTCTCGTCTGGGCGATCCGGATCGAAGGCTGAGCGCTTGGCTGGAAAGATTGCCGTCGTCTCGGTCGATCTCGACGAGATCCCTTGTTACGCGGCGATCCACGGCCTCGAGCCGCGCTCTCGAAGCGCGCACGCGATCTACGAGCACGCGGTCGATCGGCTCGCCGCGCTCTTCGACGACGAGCGCGTGCCGGCGACGTTCTTCGTCATCGGCAGCGACCTCGCGCACGAGCCGAGCGCGTCCAAGGTGCGCGAGCTCGCGGGCGCGGGCCACGAGCTCGCGAGCCACACGCTCGATCACTACTACGACCTGACGCGCCGCGATCGCGACACCATCGAGCGTCAGATCGCCGGCAACGAAGAGGCCTTCGCGCGCGTCGGTCTCGCGCGACCGATCGGGTTCCGCGCGCCGGGCTACACGATCACCGACGCGGTCTTCGAGATCCTCGCGTCGCGCGGCTACGCCTACGACTCGAGCGTGTTCCCGAGCCCCGTGTACTACGCGGGCAAGTCGGTCTTCATCGGTCTCACGTCGATCCTCGGACGCAAGAGTCGATCGATCGTCGACGATCCGCGCGTGCTGACGGCGCCCGCCGAGCCGTATCGCGTGGGCCGGCCGTACTGGACGCGCGGGCGCGGGATCGTCGAGCTGCCGGTCGGCGTGACGCGCGGCGTGCGTGCGCACTACATCGGCACGAGCGTCGCGATGGCGGGCGAGCGCGGCGCGAGCCTGCTGACGCGTGCGATGAGCGGACGGCGCGTGGTGAGCCTCGAGCTGCACGGCATCGATGCTTCGGATGCAGCAGGCGATGGGCTCGGCTGGCTCGCGCCGCATCAGCGGGATCTGTCTCGGTCCGCCGATCAGAAGATCGCCGCGTTGAGGAGCGCGATCCGCACGCTGCGCGCGATGGGCTACGCGTTCGTGACGGCACGCGACGCGGCCGCCGAAGTGGGATAGCCCTGCGTTTGCTCACGCGGAACCGGCGCTTCCGACGGGTAGCGTAGAAGAAGTGGATCCTCGGGCCGAGCGCCTCACGTCGTTGGACGCACGTCTCGTCGCGATCGCGAAGAAGATCCGCATCCTCGGCACGCTCTCGTGGCCGAGCACGATGCTCGACACGTTCCTCGAGGGATGGCGGCGCGGCGAACCGCAGTTGCCCGAGCCGCCCCGAGAGGCATCGCATCACGACGAGAACTTGAGCGCGCTCGCCTCGCTGCGAGCCGAGATCGATCAGAGCGACCCGGCCGGGCGCTTCCTCGACGACACGGCCGGCAGCTACGCGATGGCCGCGCGCATGATCGACGTGCGCGGGACGCCCGAGTTCCTGGAGATCGGCCGCGCGCTCTACGGCATGCCCGGCGATCCGCTGCCGGGCAGCAAGCTCACGCATCTCGATGCGGCCGAGCAGCTGCTGAGCGCGACCGCGAGTCTCAAGGATGCCGGCGTGCAGTCGGAGCCGAGCTATTTGATCGGCTCCGAGGGCGCGCGCGACGAGATGCAGCTGCAGCTCGACGCGTTCTTCGGCGTCGGTGTGGTGCGCGCGGTCGTCGATCGCTCTCTCGGAAGCAAAGCTGCGGCCGGCGGATCGAACGTGCGCATCCGCGGCGGCACGGGCTTCTCGCACAGCGAGATCGCGCAGCTGCTCGAGCACGAGGCCTACGTGCACGCGGCCACCGCGTTGAACGGTCGGCAGCAACCGGTGCTCACGAGCATGTCGCTCGCGTCGCCGCGCAGCACGCTCACGCAGGAGGGGCTCGCGACGCTCGCCGAGCTCGTGACGCGGACGATCGACATCGCGCGCCTGCGCCGCATCGCGCTGCGCATCAAGGCGATCGCGATGGCGCTCGAGGGCGCCGACTTCATCCAGGTGTTCCGCTTCTTCCTCGACGAAGGCCAGAGCGAGGACGAGAGCGTGCGCAGCGCGATGCGCGTGTTCCGCGGCGGCGACCCGCGCGGGCGCTACGTGTTCACGAAGGACGTCGTGTACGTGCAGGGGCTCGTCGCGGTGCACACGTTCCTGCGCAAGGCGATCGCGTCGCATCGGCCCGTGCTGATCGAGCGCATGTTCGCGGGCCGCATCCATCTCTCGGACGTGCTCTCGCTGGAGGAGGACTTCGACTCGGGGCTCATCGTGCCGCCGAAGTACCTGCCGAAGTGGGCGAAGGATCTGCCCACGCTGGCGGCGTATCTCGCGTTCGCTGCCGTGGCGTACCGGATCGACGTGGGCACGCTCGAGCTCGAGAGCATCTTGCCCGCCGTCGATCACTGATCATCGGAACTGTGCGGCGCGCGAGACGCGATCGAGCGCATCGGGTGGGGCGTCGACGGGGAACGCGGCGCTCGATCGCCCGAGGCGCTCGAGGAATCGGCGCTCGAGTGGCTCGCGGAGATCGCGCGCGTGCATCGCGGCCTCCGTCGTACGGCGTCCTTGCTCGAGCATCACGCCCTCGCCGACGGCGAAGCCCGCGAGCAAGAGGGCAGAGCGAACGGCCGTCGCGCGACTGTAGGTGTGGAGAGTGGCGCCGTCCCGACAGAGACGATGGACCGCCGTGAACGCGGCCAGCGTCCACAGATCGGGGTTCGCCTTCGGCGAGAAGGGATCCCAGAAGACCACGTCCGCGCTCGCGGCCGGCTCGCGCGCGAGCATCGGCAGCAGATCGCCGAGCGCGAGACGCCACGAGACGTGCGGGCTCTCGTGCACGCCGCGATCGAGGAGCGCGCGCGCCGCCGAGGCCGCGTCGCCGGCCAGACCGAATGCGTCGCCGTGCTCCAGCGCGAGCTCGAGCGCGGCCGTGCTCCGATCGAAGCTCACGATCGTGAGATGACGCCGTCCGATCGCGTGCGCGAGCGACCACGCCGCGATGGCGTTCGATGCCGCGCCGAGGCCCACGTCGAGCAGCACGAGGCTCTCGCCGCTCTCGCGCAAGCGCTCTTCGAGCCGCGAGGGCGCGATGTAGAGACGCTGCGACTCGACGGCCGGGCCGACGACCGGATGCATGAGCTCGCCCGTGAGACGATCGCGGACCGCCTTGGCGCCGCTGCGCGTGACGACGATCTCGCAGTCGAGCGTCACGGAGCCGCGTCCACGAGCGGGCGCTCACCGAGGCGCTTGTCGCTGTGCTCGTGCCGATCGATCGCGTCGAGCTTCTGCTTTGCGTAGGACGCGAACGTGCGCGCATCGATCGCAGCGCGCGCCTCGGTCATCAGCGCGAAGTAGTGATGCAGGTTGTGGATCGAGAGCAGGCGCGGCCCGAACGGCTCTTTGCAGTGGAAGAGATGGTGCAGATACGCGCGGCTGAACCGGGCACACGTCGAGCACGTGCACGACTCGTCGAGCGGGCGGTCGAGCAGCGCGTTGGCCGAGCGCGTCACGCGCACGCGGCCGGTGGATGCGAA
>CAYSCF010000134.1:0-17332 GCA_964429305.1 uncultured Sandaracinaceae bacterium
CCGGAGTTCGTCGCGATGTTCGAGGATCGTTGAGCACCGGTCGGCAAGTCGCGGCACAGGTGCTCGCGCGCGTGCTCTCCGAAGGCTCGTGGATCGCGCCGACGCTCGATCGCGCGCTGGATCGCGAGAAGCTCGCGCCCCAAGAGGCCGCGCGCGCGACGGATCTGGTGTACGCCACGACGCGCGCGCTCTTCGCGATCGATCGCGAGATCGACAAGCACCGGCCGAAGAAGCAGAAGCTCGAGCCGTTCTCGCACGCGGTGCTCGCCGTGAGCATCATGGAGCTCGCCCGACATCACGACGCGGCGCACGCGATCACGAACGAGGCCGTCGCGCTCGTGCAGCGCGAGCGAGGCGAGGGCATGGCGCGCTTCGTCAACGCGATTCTGCGACGCGTCTCGGAGAAGCCCGTCGTGCTGAGCGGGCGCATGCCGCCGCCGATCTACGAGGTGATCGCGCGCGGTGTCGGTCGCGCGCGCGCGGCCGCGATCGTGCGCACGCTCGATGGGACGCCGATGCTCGGTCTGCGCGCGGAGATCGATCGTGACCTGCTCGCGAGCCGGCTTCACGCCCCCGAGATGCGCATGGGCACGCTCTCGCCGCGCGCGATCCTCGTGCGAGGTGCGGGTGATCCGCGTCAGCTGCCCGGCTATGCGGACGGCGCGTTCGGCGTGCAGGAAGAAGGATCGCAGGTACTGGCGTCGCTCGTCGGCGCGCGATCGGGCGAGCGCATCGCGGACGTGTGCGCCGGGCACGGCGGCAAGACGGCAGTGCTCGCGCGCGAGGTGGGGCCGGGCGGCAGCATCGTCGCGCTCGATCTGCACCAGTCCAAGCTCGATCGGATCGCGCCCGAGCTCGCGCGACTGAAGATCGAGACGAAGCTCGAGACGCGCGCGGCAGATCTCACGGTCGGCATCGCGGGCCTGATGCCGGGCTCGTTCGATCGCGTGCTCGTCGATGCGCCCTGCAGCGGCCTGGGCACGATCGCGCGACGCCCGGAGATCTTGCTGCGCGTGCAGCCGAGCGATCCGGCGCGGCTCGCCGAGACGCAGGCGAAGGTGCTCGCCACGGCGGCCACGCTCGTGAAGCCCGGAGGTCGCCTGGTGTATGCCGTGTGCTCACCTACGGCGGAAGAAGGCGCCGAGGTGATCCACGCTTTTCTCGAGGCGACGCCGAGCGCATCGCTCGTTCGGCTCGACGGCGCGGACGAAGACGGCATGATTCGTATCGGCCCGTGGGCCGATCCGGCAGCCGACGCGTACACGGCGGCTGTCCTTTCTCTCTAGTGGGAAAGATCCCAATCCTGGGGCGTACGAAGAATCGAACGATCGATCGGGAACCTGCGGCAGGTGCCGCTGTCGAACGCACGCGGGACCGGCTTGCCGGAGAAGGGTGGAGCGAGGAGTGGAGATCAAGATCAACCTCGGGATCCTCCTCTTCCTCTGCCTCGTCTGGGGGTCGCTGAGCTGGGCCGAGCCGGGTGCCGCGCTCGATCCGCACGCTGCGCAGACGCAGTCGCTTCGGGTCCTCGAGGACCGATTCGCCCACGATCACGGCAACGCAGCGCTCGCGCAGGACCTCGCCGACGCGTATCTCGACCTGAATCGTCCCGAGTTCGCGGTCGCCACGCTGACGGCTGCGGAGCCCGACGTGCTCATGGATCCGGCCGTCGAGCATCGCCTCGCGCGCGCCTACGAGCGCACCGGTCGCGTCACCGACGCGCTCGGCACCGCGCAGGTCGCGCTCAGCCAGTGTGGCCGCTCGCTCGGCACGGGCGACTCGTCGTCCGTCACGCCGATCCCGCCCCGCGGCTGCACGGAGCGTCTCTATGCCGCGCTGCAGATGCACCGGGATGCGCTCGCCCGAATGCACGCGTGGGGCGTCACGGATCCGAACACCGATCCCCGCGCGCCTCGCGCCTACGGCCTCGCAGTTCGCGCAGCTCGTATCATGAGCGCTTCCGCCGAGTAGCTGCCGCCGCGCCTGGGTCGCTCGTGTAGGTTTTCGCAGCGCGACTCTTTGGCACGTGCTAGTCGATCCTTCGCGAATGGCGAATGATTTCTCAGTCTCCGGGACGCGCGTCAGTACGGCGCTCCCTGCAGGCGGGATGCTCGCGATCGAGCTGGCAGGAACCGGGGACGACGACAGTCTGGCGCAACGCGCACTGACGGTTGCTGCCAAAGAGATCACCGAGCGCCTGGCCCGCAAGCCCGATGCGCCGACGGGGCTGCACCCCGTCATCATCGGCAGCAGCCCGCCCATGATGGCGCTGTTCAAGATGCTCGACCGCATCAAGAACAGCGACGCCACGGTGCTCATCCTCGGCGAGAACGGCACCGGCAAGGAGCTCGTCGCGCGCAGCATCCACCAGCAGTCGCGCCGCGGGAACAAGCAGTTCGTCGCGACCAACTGCAGCGCGTTCAACGACAACCTGCTCGAGAGCGAGATGTTCGGGCATCGGCGCGGCGCCTTCACAGGCGCGGTGAGCGAGAAGCTCGGTCTCTTCGAGGTGTCCGACGGCGGCACGTTCTTCATGGACGAGGTCGGCGACATGTCGCCCGCGCTCCAGGTGAAGCTCCTGCGCGTGCTCCAAGAAGGCACGTTCATGCCCGTCGGCGGGACGGAACCGAAGAAGGTCGACGTGCGCATCATCGCCGCGACCAACCGCGATCTCGGCGCGATGGTGAAGGCGGGCAGCTTCCGCGAAGACCTCTATTACCGCCTGCACGTGGTGTCGCTGCGCGTACCACCGCTGCGCGAGCGGACCGGAGACGTCGCGATTCTCGTGCAGTACTTCCTCGCGCGCCTCGGCAAGCGCGACAAGCGCGAGAAGCTGCTCACACCGCGCGCGCTCGAGCGCCTGCAGAACCACGAGTGGCCGGGCAACGTGCGCGAGCTCGAGAACGAGATGGAGCGCCTCTGGGTACTCTCGGGCGACGAGCGCGTCATCGACGAGGATCTGCTCAGCACGGCGATCGGCAAGCGCCGCACGTCGCTCTCCGATCCGTCCAAGATCGTGATGACGGGGCCCGCGCCGATGGCCGAGCCCGCACGCATCGATCCTGCGAAGGCCGATGCGACCAAGTCGATCGCGGCCCTGCCGCACGGGACCGGGCCGAACGGGACGCCTCCTGGTCCGATCCCGGGCAACGGAGCGGTCACGCCGGCGGGCATCGATCTCACGGGCAAGATGCCCGACGTGGTGGAGGCGCTCGAGCGCCGCATGATCACCGACGAGCTCAAGCGCGCGCGCGGCAACAAGACGAAGGCCGCGCAAGAGCTCGGCATCAGTCGCCGCAATCTGATCCGCAAGGTCCAAGCCTACGGTCTCGACGAAGTCGGGCGCCGTCGGTGAGTCGAGGGGAGTGACCGAAGCATGCCCGCACTGGTCCTGATCGCCGAGTCCGATCCCTCGAACATGTCGTTGCTGCGCGAGATCTGCGAAGCCGCGGGTCACACCGTGCTGACGGCGATCGCGCAGGCATCGGTGCTGGAGGCCGCTTTCACGCGGCGTCCGGACATCGTGCTCGTCGACGTGGCGCTCGAGGGCGAGCACGGCCTCGACGTGCTGCGCGCGCTCAAGAGCGATCACCTGCTCTCGTCGATCCCGGTGCTGCTCACGACGCCATCGGCGGACGCGGACGCGGGACGCCGCGGCATCGAGCTCGGCGCGGACGATTGTCTGTCGCGGCCGTATCGCGTGTTCGAGATCCACCAGCGCGTGCGCAACACGCTTCGGCGCGCGTGGCTCGAGCGGCTCTCGACTGGTGAAGAGGGGCTCGACCCGCTCTCTCGCGCCGGCAGCCCGATCCAGCTGCCGATCACGCTCGACTACGAGATGACGCGCGCGACGCGCTTCGATCATCCGCTCGCGTGCGTGTCGCTCGAGGTCTCGAACTACGAGGGCCTCGTCGATGCGGTCGGCCCCGTGCGCGTGGAAGCGATCCTCGGCGAGATCGCGGCGAGCGTTCGACAGTGCATCCGCGGCATCGATCACCTCTTCCGCGCGAGCGATCGCGAGCTCGTGCTCGTGCTGCCGGAGACGGCCTCGTCCGAAGCGGGCGTCGTGCTCGCACGCATCTCCGAGCGCGCGCGCGAGGGCACGCTCTGCGGCCCCGCGGGCCGCGTCACGCCACGCTTCAGCGTCGGTGTCGCCGGCCGCGCCGAAGACAAGCTCGCGACCGCGGACGCGCTCTTGCGTGGCGCGCGCGGCAAACACTCGCCGCTCGGCTGAACGCGCCCGCGCCTCACGGCTCGTCGATCGTGAGGTGGAGCTGGCCGCCCAGCGGGCCGAACGAGTCGACGATGACGTAGTAGGTCGTGCCCGCGATGGCCGAGAACGTGACGGTCTCCGTGCCGTTCTCGCCGGTCGCATCGACGGCGGCGACGCAGCTCGTCGCCAATTGCGCACAGTCGGTCGCCACGACGAGGATCGGATCCATCTGGCCGAGGCCCGTGACGCGCGCCGTGATCGATCCGGATCGCGGCGCGGTGAGCGCGTACACGCTGTCGTCGCCGTCGACCCCGAGAGCATGCGCGCTGCCGCAGGCGCCGGCGGGAGTCTCGTACGCGTTGAGCGTTCCGCGGAAGTCGGTGGTGTCGAACGGGAGCGCGGGCACGACGATGGGCCAGCTGCAGAACTGACCTGCGCTCGCGTCCGGGCAGTCGGCTGCCGTATGGCACGCGTGTGCGGTGATCGTGAACGGGCCGGAGCCGGTCGCATCCGCGTCGACGACGATGTTCGCCGGATCGATCGCGCTGGCCTCGAGCAGCAGCTGGTTGCGCAGCGTCGCTGGCTCGTAGTCGCCTTCGATGCACGAGTACGGATCGGCGGCGTCGGCGAGCGAATAGAGCGCGACGTCGAACCCGGTGGCCGTGACCGCGACGTAGTACGTCGTCGGCACGGCAGGCGCGAGCGAGAACAACACGTCCGGCGTGCCGTCGCCGTGGAAGATCTCTTCGCCCACGTTCGCGCGACAAGCGCCCCACACAGACGCGTCGTCGCCGTAGCCCGTGGTGTCTCCGGAGTACGAGAACGTGGGCGTCGTGATCGGGACAGCGGTCGCTGCCGTGTCCCCGGGCAGCCCCGCGTGGACGCAGTGCCCGTGCGGATCGCACGTGTTTCCGCCGCCGCACGTGCCGCACGAGCCGGTGCATCCGTCGGAGCCGCACGCGCGATCGGTGCAGCTCGGCTCGCACACGCAAGTGCGCGCCGTCGAGCAGTTCCACTCGATGTTGCGCGGGCATTGGTGCTCGCAGAGCTGCAGGCAGCCATCGGCGCCGCACTGGGCGCCGCTGCAGTCGGGCGAGCAGGTCGTGACGTCGAGCGTGAAGGCGCCGCCGGTGGTTCCGTCGCCGTCGACGACGAGGAACACGTCGACACCTGCGCGTACGTCGATCGGCGTCGGGCCGAGGGTGGGGACTGCGAACGGTGCGAGCGCGCCGACGCACGCGTATCGCAGATCGGCGCAGTCGGTCGTCGCGTAGAGACCGCCGGTGAACGCGGACGCCGAGAGCGAGACCATGATCACGCCGTCGTGCAACGGGTGGTAGCGGAACACGGCGTCGGGCGCGTCCTGGCCGAAGCCGTCGGCGGCGCACGAGCCCCACGGCAGCCCGTAGTCGTTCGTGAGCGTGGCGGTGGTCGAGGTCGCGTGGAACGGAAGCGCGGCGATCTCCGTCGGTGTCGTGCACGTGTCGCCGGCGAGCGAGCTCGCCGCGCAGTGTCGACTTCCATCGCAGAGCATGCCGGCGCCACAGGTGCCGCAGCTCCCGCCGCAGCCATCGTCGCCGCAGCTCGCGCCGGCACAGTCGGGGATGCAGCACCCAGGGATGTGGAAGCCCACGCACGCACCGACGAGACACTGGTCGGTGTTGGTGCACGGATCGCCGTCGTCGCAGAGGCCGTCGCGATTCTCGATGACGCACAGGCCCGCCGCTTCGTTGCAGTGCGCGACGTGACACGCGTCCTCGAGCGCGTGGCAATCCTGGGTGCACCGTGTCGGGCCTCCGTCACCGAGGGGCGCATCGGGCGCAGCGCTCGTGTCTGCGGGCGAGCCCGCATCGAGGTCGTGAGCGTCGGGCGCCTCCGTCGCGTTGCTGCAGCCGACGTTCACCAGAGCGAGGACGAGAAAGAGGAGGGCAGGGCGCATGGCCCGCGCACCTTCCGCCCTCGTCAGCCGGTGTGTCCGTTAATCGCTATTAAGTCGCTTCAGACGAGCGCGCGCCCGATCGCGCGCGACGATGCTTCGACGAGCACGCCACGATCGATCAGGTCCGAGCAGCGCGCGATGTCCTTGTGCAGCGGGCGATCGCCCTCGAGCGTGGGGACTTCCTCGCGCAGGGCGCGATGTGCCGCGCGCACGCCGACGCCGGCCTCGAGCGGCATGCGGTGATCGAGGCCCTGCGCCGCGACCATCGCCTCGATCGCGAGCACCGTGCGCACGTGCTCGGCGACCTGCGCGCACTTGCGCGCCGAGAGCGTGCCCATCGAGACGTGGTCTTCCTTGCCCGCGCTCGACGGGATCGAGTCGACGCTCGCCGGATGGCTGAGCACCTTGTTCTCCGACACGAGCGCGGCCGCGGTGACCTGCGCCATCATGAAGCCGGAATCGAGACCGGTGTCGGGCGCGAGGAAGGGCGGCAAGCCGCTCGACATCGCCGGGTTCACCAGCTGCTCGATGCGACGCTCGGCCACATTCGCGAGCTCGCTGATCGCGATGGTCGCGCAGTCGAGCGCGATCGCGAGCGGCTGCCCGTGGAAGTTGCCGCCGCTCACGAAGTCCGCGTGCCCCTCGTCGTCTCCCGGGAACACGAGCGGGTTGTCGGTCGCCGAGACGATCTCGCGCTCGAGCGTCACGCGCGCGTAGAGAAGCGCATCGCGCGTCGCGCCGTGCACCTGCGGCATGCAGCGGAGCGAGTAGGGATCCTGCACCTTCTTGCAGTCGCGGTGACTCTCCGCGATCGCGCTGTCGGCGAGCAGCGCACGCAGGTTCGTCGCCGTCTGCGTCTGGCCCGGATGCGGCCGGATGTCGTGGATGCGCTGATCGAATGGGCGCGCGCTGCCCTTGAGCGCCTCGAGCGACATCGCGCCCGTCACGTCGGCGTTCGTGCACAGGCGCTCGCCGCGCAGGACCGCGAGCGCGCCGATCGCGAGGATCAGCTGCGTGCCGTTGATGAGCGCGAGACCTTCCTTCGCCTGCAGCTCGAGCGGCGGCAGGCCCGCGGCCGCGAGCGCTTCGGCGCCCGACACGATCTTTCCTTCGAGCTCGGCCTCGCCCTCGCCGATGAGCACGAGCGCCAGATGCGCGAGCGGCGCGAGATCGCCCGACGCGCCGACCGAGCCCTGCGAAGGAACGCACGGATGTACGCCGCGATCGATCATTTCGATCAGGCGATCGACGATGACGCTGCGCGCGCCCGAGTAACCGAGCGCGATCGTCTGCGCGCGCAGCACCATCATCGCGCGCACCACCTCGCGCGAGAGCAGCGGGCCCACGCCGCACGAATGGCTACGAACGAGGTTGCGCTGCAGCGTGCGGATGCGATCGGCGGCGATGCGTGTCTCGGCGAGCGCGCCGAAGCCCGTGTTCACGCCGTACACGTTGGGTGCGCTGTCGCCGGCGGCCGCGAGCGCATCGACGGCTGCGCGCGAGCGATCGATACGTGCGCGCGCCGCATCTCCGAGCACCACTCTCGCGCGCCCGAGCGCCACGGCTTCGAGGGCTTCGAGCGAGAAGGGCTCACCGAGCTGGACGAGATCGTTCATGCGGCGAGAGCGTGCATGCCCTCACCGCTCCCCGCAACGAGTCAGAAGGACGGTTTACGGATGGGCCGAGGCAGGGCCACCGATGCGCGTCTTCACGGTGTTTCCGAACTTCGTCCACGCCGCGACGCCGACGATGGCGACGAGACAGAGCAGGATGAGGTACTCGGTCATCGAGACCCCACGCGTGTCGGCGAGTAGATCGCGGATGCGGTTGCGGTGGCGCATGGATGCCATGGTAACAGACCTCCGGACGCTGTCATCCACCCCACGTCCTCAGAGGATGATGCTGCCACCCTCGGCGGGGATGATGATGTAGACGTTGCGGCGGTCGAGGGCCGTCCCGGACGCTACGTCGAACACCTCGATGTACGCCTTGTAGAGCTGCACGTGGCCCTGCGCGGGCATCGTATCGTTCACGAACGTGACGTCGAAGGTGACCGTCGTGCCGCCGGGCACGCCGTAGAAGGTCGTCGCGTCCATGCTGCCGATCGAGCGCGACGCGTGGTCGGGCGTGATCGCCGTGATGAACTGCGTCGCGTCGACCGCGTCGGTCGTGTCGTCGATGCTGCGCGCCGACACGTCCTGCGTCGCGGCGCCGACCAGGTCGGCGATGCCGCTGACGACCTGCGTGTCGACGTTGCCGCCCATCACGCGGTAGACCGTCGGCGTCCCGTCGGCCTTGTGCGAGTTGGTCGCGTTCGCGAGCGAGGTGAGGTTCGGCTCGCTGATGAACATGCCGAAGGTGCCGATCGCGCAGCCGAGCACCTTGACGTTCTGTGCGTTGAGCGCCGCGACCATCTGATCCCACGTGTGCAGGCCGAACGAGGCCGGATACGGGTTCGATCCGCTCGGCCCGTTGTGGAAGTCGGCATCGGTGACGTGGACGATGATCGGATGGCTCATCGAGCGGAAGCACGCGGCGCCGAACCCGGCTCCGCCGGCGCAGCTGCTGCCCGCGGCCAGGTAGAGCGCCTCGGTGCTGGCCTCGGGACCATCGTCGCCGTCGCCGATCCGCAAGCCGTTCAACGCCGTCTGCACGGCCGCGGTGTCCGCGGTCATCGACTGATCGTTGTGGAACACGTAGTCGCCAGGCCCGCCGTACATGCCGTCGTCCATCGCCGCGCCGTTGTCGTAGTCGCGGAAGTCGCCGACGCCCATCACCACGTCGGCGATCGCTGCGTTGATCGCAGGCACGATCGTCGTCGCGAGCGACTCGCGGACGTTGCGCAGCGGCAGCGTCATCGAGCCCGTCGTGTCGACGAGGAAGTAGATGTCGGCGCGTCCGAGCCGCGCGGTGAAGTCGAGCGGCTCGTGCTGCGCGGGATCCATGTACGGAAGAACGACGTAGAAGTCGGTCGGCGGGATCGTGCTGGTCGCATCGGTCGGGCTCGTGCCTGCGAGCACCTCGATGCCGTCGGGGATTCCGTCGCCGTCGGTATCGGGGTTGTTCGGATCGGTCCCGTACGTGGCCTCGTCGGCGTCGGGGATTCCGTCGTTGTCGGAGTCGGCGGGCCCTCCGTCGGGCCGTGGGCCGACGTCGGGGAACACGATGGGGCCGGTGTCCGGGCGCGTCGTCGTTCCCCCGTCCTCGCCCGGCGCGACAGTGCCTCCAGCGTCGTGGCCGGGCCGCGTGCCCGCGGGTGTGCAGCCGACCCAGACGATCGCGAACGCGATCAGAACGACGATCGAGCGAGCCATGCGGACCTCCGGGAGAGGCCCTCATTGAACGCCACCAAGCCCGCCGCGCGATAGCCCCCCGAACGCGACGGAATGAGCGATCGCACGGCCCCGGACGATCCTCGAGCGATCAGAACAGCGAGCCGGAGCGTGGCTCGGCGTGCTTGCTGTGGCAGCGACGACAGCGCGGCTCGTACGCATCGGCCGCGCCGACGAGCACGCGGCTCTCGGTCGCGACCATGCGCTGCGAGCGACCAGCGGGCGCGCCACACCGGCTGCAGATCGCGAGCGACTTCGTCACGTACTCGGCGAGCGCGAGCAGCTGCGGCATCGGATCGAACGGTTTCGCAGCGTAATCCTGGTCGAGACCGGCGACGATGACGCGCATCCCGCCGTCGGCGAGGCGCTCGATCACGGACACGATCTCGGGGTCGAAGAACTGCACCTCGTCGATTCCGACGACGCGCGTCTCGGGCGCGATCATCCGCGCCACGTCGGCGGCGGTCGCGACTGCGGTGGCCTCGATCGAGTGCTCCGAGTGCGAGACGATCTTCGACTCGTGGTACCGGTCGTCGATCTTGGGCTTGAAGATCTGCAGGGGCTGGCGGGCGATGGCCGCGCGCTTGAGCCGGCGGATGAGCTCTTCGCTTTTCCCGCTGAACATGGGGCCGCAGATGACCTCCACCCACCCGATCTCTGCGTGCATCACGTGCATGGGGAGCGCTCGGCTCGGACCCTAACACGGGCTTTTGCTGCCCAGATGACTCGTGCTACTTTGATCGCTGTGGACGTCGTCCTGCGGAAAATGGGGCGCAAGGCCGGCCGCGCTGTGGTCGGTCGATTGCTCCGTCCACCGCGCAAAGGCGCCGTGCTCGTCATCGAGTTCCCCGACGGGCTCCACGAGTACGTGACGACGCCGGTGAAGCGCGTCATGCGGATCTGCGGCCGCGAGATCTATTACATCCAGACCGCGAACAGCCGGTACCGGCTCGAGATCCGATCGGGCGAGCCGACCGCCCTCGAGATCGCCCGATAGCTCGCGCGGCTCCGATCGGGAGCTAGTTCAGCTCGAAGCGGAAGCCGACGCGGATGCGATCGCCAGGGATCGTCGTCGTGATCGCGGCGAGCGTCGGTGTGATGCACGTGACGACGGACGCGCCATCGGTGCGGATCGCGTCGTCGGGGAAGGTGTCGCGCGTGGTGATGGCGACGGCGGGGCTGGCCTCGCGATCCCACTCCAGGACGAGATCGGCGTTGCCCGGCGTGAGCGGCGGCGTGCACGCGAGCAGCTGATCGACCGCGGCCCAGACGCTGGCTTCGAGCGCGGCGTCGCGCGGACAGGGAAACGGGCCGGCGGTCTGCGGGGCGCCATCACAGCGCAGGTACGCGACGCGACCGTGACGAACGTGCGAGGCCGCGCCCGTGCCGGTCGGCGGAGGACGTGGCGCGGGTGAGGGCGTTGCCGCGCTGGCGCCCGGAGTGCCGGCGCGAGGGGGAGCGAAAGAAGGAGCGAGCGCGGGAGTGGGAGCGGGAGTCGTAGACGGAGGCGTGACATCCGCGACGGCAGCGATGGGCTCGGCCTCACGCTCTTGCTCGTGCTCTTGCTCGTGCTCCTGCTCCTGCTCGTGCTCCTGCTCCTGCTCCTGCTCCTGCTCCTGCTCCTGCTCCTGCTCCTGCTCCTGACTCTCCACCGCCTGCGGCGCCGGATGCCCCATCGCCGCGTGCGCCAGCCACAAGCCGACCGCCAACGCGAGCGCGCCCGCGATCGACGACGTCGCGATCGCCGGCCGGTCCTCGCTCGCGGTGGGCTGACGAACGATCATCAGCGCGCGATCGGTAGATGCGTTTTCTTGCCGGCAGGAGTGCCTGGCGAAGCCAAGCCGATATTTTTCCCGTAGCGATCCGCGTGCATCTGCCCGGGCTCGCCGCGCAGGATGCCCGTCATGAACGCCTCGGCTGCGCGATAGCTCGAGCGCACGAGCGGCCCGCTCGCGACGTACTTGAACCCCATCGCGATCCCCGCCTGGCGATACGCCTCGAACTCGTCGGGCGTGACGAAGCGGACGACCTCGGCGTGCTTCGGCGTCGGCCGCAAGTACTGACCGATCGTCACCACGTCCACGTTCGCTTCGCGCAGCCTTGTCATCGCCTCGTGCACGTCGTCCGCGCTCTCGCCGCAGCCGACCATGAGCGAGCTCTTCGTGACGTTCGCGCCTTCTTCTTTCGCCCAGCGCAGCACGTCCACCGAGCGCTCCCACGAGCAGCGCGCATCGCGCATCTTGCGCTGCAGCGACGGCACGACCTCGACGTTGTGCGCGAACACGTCCGGCCGGCCTTCCGTCACGACGGTCGCGACATCCGCGCGCACGCCCGCGAAGTCTCCGACCAGCGTCTCGACGAGCAGCTTCGGCGCGTACGTCTTGATGCGCTCGACCGTGCGCGCGACGTGCGCGGCGCCGCCGTCCATCAGATCGTCGCGATCGACCATCGTGAGCACGACGTAGGCGAGATCGAGCTCGGCGAGCGCGCGCGCCGTGTTCTCGGGCTCGCGCGGATCGGTCACGCCGCGCGGATCGCCCGTCGTCACCGCGCAGAACCGGCAGCCACGCGTGCACGTGTCGCCGAGGATCATGATCGTGAGCGTGCCTTGGCCCCAGCACTCCCCCACGTTCGGGCAGCGCGCTTCTTCGCAGACCGTGTGGAGGTCGAGCTTGCGGACCGTCGCCTTCAGAGCCTCGTAGCGCTCGCCGCCCGGCAACCGCACGCGCAGCCAGTCGGGCTTCTTTTCCCGGATCTTGGGAACGACCTCGCTCATGACGCCGCAGGCATACGGCCGATGCTCACCCGCGTAAAGAGCCCCGGGTCCGGCTACCATCCCGGCCCATGAGAGTGCTGTTCGTCTCTTCCGAGGTCGCTCCGTTCGCCAAGACGGGTGGGCTCGGTGACGTGTGTGGTGCGCTGCCGAAGCATCTTCGTGCGCTCGGCCACGACGTGCGCGTGTTCGTGCCGCTCTATGCGAAGGCGCGCGAGAAGGCCAAGCCGCTCTCGTGGGTGTTCCCCGAGCTGAGCGTGGAGCTCGGCAGCCGCCGCATCCGCTTCGGCATCGCGACCGCGAACTTTCCGGGCACCGACGTGCCTTGTTACTTCGTCGTCTGCCCCGAGCTCTACGATCGCCCGAGCATCTACACGACCGACGGCGACGAGCACCTGCGCTTCTGTCTGCTCTCGTGGGCGGCGCTCAAGACGTGTCAGTCGTGGGGCTGGCCGCCCGAGATCGTGCATGCGCACGACTGGCAGACGGCCCTGATGCCGCTGATCGTGAAGGTCGCGCTCGGCTGGGATCGCCTGTTCGCGAATACCAAGACTGTCTTCACCATCCACAACATCGGCTACCAGGGCAGCTTCTCCTCGAGCGTGCTGCCGGACACGGGCCTCGCCGAGATCGCGGGCCACTTCCACCAAGACATGCTCAAGGAAGGCCGCGTCAACTTCATGCTCCACGGCGTGCTCTACGCCGATGCGATCACGACGGTGAGCCCCACGTACGCGCGCGAGATCATGACGCCCGAGCACGGTGTCGGGATGGATCCGTTCCTGCGATCGCGCGGCCCCGGCGTGATCGGCATCCTCAACGGCATCGACGAGGACGAGTGGAGCCCCGAGCGCGATCGCTTGATCCCGCAGCGCTACGAGCTCGGCGACTGGCAGGGCAAAGAGGTGAACAAGCGCGCGCTGCTCCAGCAGCTCGGCTTGCCCTATCACCCGCGCGCGCCGGTGATCGGCATCGTCTCTCGCCTCGCCTACCAGAAGGGCTTCGATCTCTGCGAGCCGGTGCTGCCGGGCGTGCTCGCGCGGCACGACGCGCAGCTCGTGGTGCTCGGCACCGGCGAGCAGAAGGTCGAGCAGATGTTCGCGCGCTTGCAGGCGCAGCACGGCCACAAGGTCCGCTTCGTGCGCGCGTTCAGCGAGCCGATGGCGCATCTCATCGAGGCCGGCTCCGATCTCTTCTTGATGCCCTCGCGCTACGAGCCGTGCGGTCTCAATCAGATGTACAGCCTCCGCTACGGCACGGTGCCGATCGTCCACAAGACGGGCGGCCTCGCCGACACCGTCAGCCTCTATCGTGGTCGCGGTAGCGAAGGAAACGGCGTGACGTTCGAGCACTTCGACGCGCGCGGCCTGCGCTGGGCCATCGAGTACGCGCTCGAGCTCTGGGGATCGGGCGCCGGCGCCGACCGAGATCGCTTCCGCGAGATCCAGAGCAACGGCATGCGCGAGGAGATGGGCTGGCCGAAGCAGGCGCAGAAGTACGTCGACGTCTACCGCGCCCTCGTGTCGTGAAGCGCATCGAGCACGGAGTGCTCTCTTCGGCCGAGCTCACGGCGAGTGATGATGCGCGGGCGCGGCGCGAATCCCGGCGCGTGGTACCACGCAGCGCATGACGACCCGTGTCGCGCTCCTCGCCTCCATCCTCCTCGCCGCGTGCGGCGGCTCGCATCCGCGTACTTCCCCCGTGATCGCGTCGAGCGATGTACACGAAGAGACGGCACCGCCTCCGTGCACGCTCTGGGAGAACCAGGCCTCGCCCACGACACCGCCCGCCGACGTCGCGGCTCCACCCGAGCACACGCGGCGCAGCATCTCGGGCCTGCGCTGGTGCGTCATGCGTCCGGGCGATGGTGGCGCGCATCCGACCGCGCAGGATCGCGTGACCGTCCACTACACGGGCTGGACCACCGACGGCGAGATGTTCGACAGCTCGCACACGCGCGGCGAGCCGGCGACGTTCCAGGTCAATCAGCTGATCCCGGGCTGGACCGAGGGCCTGCAGCGCATGACCGTCGGCGAGGTCACGCGCTTCTGGATCCCGCAGTCGATCGCGTACGGCGGCCAGGTCGGCGGCCCGCGCGGCATGCTCGTGTTCGACGTCGAGCTCATCGCCATCGTCGGCGGCCACTGAGCCGTTTGACACGCTCGTGACCGGGCGGGACGCTGCCCGGTCATGCATGCACTTCATCGACTCGGAATCACGCTCGGTCTCGCGAGCACTCTCGCCGCAGGCTGCGGCGGCAACGATCTTCCGCCCGATCAGGACGGAGGATCCACCCTCGACTCGGGCCCGGGACACGACGCGGCGAGCACGCGCGACACCGGCGTTCCACCTACCGACACGGGCGTCCCGCCGACGGACACCGGCATTCCGCCGACGGACACCGGCGTTCCGCCCGCCGACACCGGCACCGACGCCTTCGTCGCGACGCCCGACACGGGCAGCTCGGGCGGATGCGGCGGCGGTCCCGCGTGCGTCGCACCGTTCACGTGCGCGGCGGGCGGATACTGTGCGAGCGCGAGCGGCGTCCCCGCGTTCGATCACATCTACACCGTCGTCTTCGAGAACCGCTCGCTGACCTCGGTCATGGGCCATGCAACGTACTTCGACATGCTCACCGCGATGGGCGCGAGCGCGTCGAACTACGTCTCGGTCGCGCACCCGAGCCTGCCCAACTACATCGCGATGACCTCGGGGAACATCTGGGGCGACAGCTGCGATTGTCATCCGGGCACCAGCGACTCGTGCAACGCCGGGACCTGCTCGATCGTCGGCGGCTTCTGCGCGTGCGAGCACGACGTCATGCATCTGGGCGATCAGCTCGACGCGGCGTCGATCACCTGGCGCGAGTACGGCGAAGGAATGACCACGCCGTGCAACTCGGCGGATGCGAGCGCGACGCACTACGCGGTGCGCCACCTTCCGTTCATGTACTACACGAACGTGCTGTCCAACATGGCGCGCTGCACGGCGCACGTGCGCGACTACGCCGACTTCGCAGCGGACCGCGGCAGCTATCGCTTCACGATGATCTCGCCGAACCTCTGCAACGACATGCACGACACGTGCGGGGGCGACGCGGTGACGCATGGCGATACGTGGGCGTCCACGAACCTCGCGCCGATCCTCGCGCAGCCGGGCTTCGCGACTGGTGGCCACGACGTGCTCTTCGTCGTGTTCGACGAAGAGGACGGCAGCCGCGGCAACGCGCCGATCCCGTTCATCGTGGTCTCACCGCTCGTACACGCGGGCACCGTCACGGCCGCGGCGTACAACCACTATTCGCTGCTCGCGACGTGGGAGGACTCGATGGGCCTGCCGCGCCTGAGCATGGCGGTGGGCGCCCCGGCGATCTCCGACATCTGGCGCTGACCTCGCAGATCGCGATCGTCTAGAAAGAAAGAAGGCAGGAGAGCTTCATGCTTTCCTGCCTTCCTCCGCGGCCGGATCTCCGACCTTCCTGCGTCCGCTTCCTCAGCGGCCTAGAACTGGTACCCGAGCGCGCCGCCGAAGCCGATGCCGTAGAGGTTGTACGACACGTCGACCCGGATCAACAGCTGGCGGATCGGCGTGAAGCGCAGCGAGACGCGCGGCAGCTGGAGCCAGCCGAAGATCGGGGGGACGCCTCCGTCGCCGAAGTAGAACGGGTTCGGGCCGGTGCCCGTGCCCGCTCCACCGTTGTTCTGGATCTGGTACGTGCCGCCATGGACGCGCGAGTCGTCGAGGCGTCCGTTCGTGCCGGGGCGCTCCACGGGGCCCTCGCAGTACTGCGCGTTCGGCGTGCCTTCGCCCTGACATGCGGCCCAGCCGTATTGCTGCGTCGCATCCGGATACGCTTCTTGGCGCGAGAGGTTGCCCGTCATGCCGCCGAGCGCGATGCCGATGCCGAGGTCGACCGAGAACCATGCCGTGACCGGGATCGCCCACTGGAACGCGAGCTGACCGAACACGATGCCGAGCTGGCTCCGCACGTACTCCTGCTCGGTCTCGACTGCGTTGTTGCCGCGATAGAAGCCATCGCCGCCGAGGCCCTGGTAGCCGACCTCGACCGTCAGCGTCAGGCCGTTGCGCCGCCACGAGAAGAAGCCTCCGATCCCGCCGTTGAGCGGGTTGCTGCCCTGGTACTGCACGAACGCCGCGATGAGCGCGCCCGGGATGAGCACGCCGCCCCCGAACGCGCCGAACGCGAAGTAGTCGTGGTTCGACTCGTCGGGGACCGCGTCGATGCCGTTGTCGGCGACCGGCGCCGGACTCGCCTCTTCCAGCGTCGCCTGCTCGTCGCCGAGCTCGTGGCCCGACTCGACGGTGCGCGGCCCGGTGGTGGTGGTCGTCGTGGTCGTCGTCGCCGCCTGGTCCTCTTCCAGCGTCTGCGCACTGACGCCCGAAGCCACGAGACACGAGGCGAGTGACACGATCCAAGCGGCACGAAGTCGATGCATGGAGATCCTCCGAAGAATGCGGCGGATCCTACAGCGCCCGAGCCCCGCTTGAACAGATGTCCGTGATGCGAATGATCACGGTGTCGCTCACGCCTTCGCGGCGACCACCATGCCAGGAGATGACACGGGCGGATTGCCGGTGACCTCGGCCAGCACTTGCGCGAGCTCCTTGTTGATTCGGCGGATCCACGACTGCTTCTGGTGGAACGGCAGGAACGCCGCCTTGAAGCCGTTCAGGATCATGTGGCTCATCTCCGGCAAGCCCATGCCCATCTGGCTGTGCGCGAGCCAGAGCTCCTTGCTCACCGTCGTGTCCGTGATGAGCCGGTTGTCGGTGTTGATCGTCACTCGCAATCCGAGGTCGTGATAGAGCTTGAGCGGGTGCGACGCGAGATCGCGGACCGCGCCCGTCTGCACGTTCGAAGAGGGGCAGCACTCGAGCGTGATGCGGTGATCGTTGACGTAGTGGAGCAGATCGCCGTCTTCGCGCAGGCGGCATCCGTGGCCGATGCGATGCGCGCCGCACGCGTGGATCGCCTGGTGGATCGAGGCGGGACCGTACGCCTCGCCCGCGTGGATCGTGACGTTGATGTTGTTGTCGCGCACGAGCTGGAACGC